>JAFLSI010000030.1 GCA_022511025.1 Rikenella sp.
GACTTGAACTCTCGACCTCATGATTATGAATCATGCGCTCTAACCAGCTGAGCTACCTCGCCCTCTGTATCTCCACCCCCCGGAGACAGCGCAAAGGTAATGATTCGTTCCGAATTTCCAAACAAAGCCGCTCCCTTTTTACCGATTTTCGACGAACCCGCCGGATTTTCGACAAACGAAAGCGGAAGCGGAGTCCGGAAAGCCGCCGAAACCTCAATACGCCATCCGCCAGACCACATACCACGCTGACCGGGCTATATCCAGCAGTTTCGGATAGTTGATCCGGTCGGCCGTATCGGTCGGCCGGTTGTAGTCCGGATGGCCGTCCGTATGGTACCACACGACCGGAATCCCCACCCGGGTAAACGAACGGTTGTCGCTCCCGCCCAGCGTCCGGTCGCTCGGCCGATAGTCCGCCTCTATATGCTGCAAACCGCCTGCCGCCACCGATTCGTCGAACCAAATCCTCAGCTGCGGCTCGGAAGCGGTGTAAAAATAGCGGAACAGCCGCGGCCGCTCCTCATCCGTATTGCGCCCCACCATATCGAAATTGACATAGCCGATCACCGACGCCGTATCCGGACCGAGTGTCGAAACATAGTGCTGCGAACCGAGCAGCCCCCGCTCCTCTCCATCCCAGAACGCCAGAACCAGCGTATGCTCCGGCCGGACTCCCGCCGCTTTCACCGCCCGGGCCAGCTCCAGCAGGACCACCGTACCGCTGGCATTGTCGTCCGCACCGGGATAAACCGCCCCGTCGCGCATCCCCTCGTGGTCGAAATGTGCCCCGACCACCACCCGCCGCACGGTGTCCCGCCCCGGAATCACCGCCAGCACATTCCGCAACGCCTCGCCTCTGCGCCCGGTAAAAGACTGCTCGACGATCTGCCCGGCATAGCCCATCTGTTCGAGTTCGGCAATCAGATACTGTCCGGCGATCCGGCCTTCGACCGATCCGGCCAGCCGGCCGCCGAGCGCATCGGAGGCGAGAAAACGCAGCGACGCCTCGGCCTGCTGCCGCGAAATGGCGGCCAAGCCGCGCCGAAAAGTCCGGTCCGTCTTTCCGCCGCCCGCAGCTGCCTCCCCCACTCCGCAACAGATCCATGCACAGAGCCATCCCCACACCATCCAACGCCCCAAGGGAAAAAACGAAACAAATCTCATATTCAATACAACAAATCCCGGCTATGCAAATTGGCCACCCGCTGGTCGTCTAACAGTTCCGTCCGGTCGCGCCATCCGCCCCCTCCGACCAACGACCGGTAGACCTCCTCGAAGCGCTCCTCGATCGGGAAAAGCGGCAGCGCATACCCCTCCGCCACCCGACGCATCGACGGCCGCACCGTCCGGTTCGTAATGTCGTACCGGTCGCGCGGTTTGCGTTCCGGTTCCCAGCTGAAGCCCGGCAGCCGTTGCGATTGTCCGGCCGGAATTTTGTCGATCGGGTCGATCGACTCGTTCACTTTCCTGCCCCAGTTGATCAGGACCGGCTCCCGATCCTCGAAATCGATGGTCAGCGTGGCGCACGAAATGATAGCGAATTTGTCCGGAGGCAAATCCTCGTCCCTCATGTAATAGTAGTTCAGCACATTCCCGGTCATGATCGCCCGCTGGATCTCGTTGTCCCGGAACCACGCCTGCAAAAACCGCCCCTGAGCCTGGTTGAACAATGTATCGGCCTGTTCGACCTGTTGCGTCAGGAACGGGGAGCCGATGAATTCGGCATAGTCCAACTCTTCGTCCCGGCTGTACAGGTCGATCCGGTCCGCCGTCAACTGATTGGAACCGGTCCAGATCAGCGGCCGCCCGAACAGCATCACCATCGAGTCCACGGTGTATGCCGTCAGCGAATCGCACACCCCTTGTCCGTCCGACCGCCAGAATTTCACGTTCCGCCGCCCGCGAATAATGCGTTCGAGGGTATCTTTTTTCGGTCCGACGCTGTCCACCGGCCCCTCGACGACGACCCTCCTTTCCGGCAGCGCCGCCGAGTCCGCCGCAGCCGCCGCAGTCGAATCCCGCTCTGCCGAACCGAGCGAATCCGCAACCGCCGTCTGCCGTTCTTTCCACTTCGGTTTCGGTTTCGACCGCCCGGGCGGATAGCTCTCGAACAGGATCGTATCAGCCCGCAAAAAAGCCGAGTCGACTGCCGCCACGGTCGTATCGCTCACCACTCCCGTCGTATCCTCCGCCTCGTACAGAATCACCGCCGGCGCATCGGTCAGCAGGCCGTTCTTAAGCGAATCGTTGTAAAACCCGAAGTCGCCCAATCCGATCGCCCGCTGGGCCGTGTCGAGTATCTGGATGTTCCGTCGCATGACCACCCGCCGCATGGCGCTCTCGTAGTCCATCGTATCGGCCCAAAACTCCTGCGCTTCGGTCATCGCATAGGCCTCGTGCGTGAAATGGTAGGTCTCGGTCGCGCGCACATAGGTTCCGCCGTCGGAGGTCAAAAAGTCCCGATCCCGGTCCCAGATATATGCTTTCGAGAGAAAGGTAACGATTTCGTTGTCCAAATCGTAGCGGACCGAGTCGGTGCGTATCTTGCAGTTGTCGTTCCGCAAGGCTACATGGCCGACGAAGGTGATGGTCGACGAGTCGCCGTTGAATATCCCGCAGTCGGACTCCATCCGGTTGTCGCGCTGAAAGAAAACGGCCCCTTCGTTGTATTCGCCGATATTGGTGCGGGTATTGAACTCCATGTGGTTGAAAACCCACATCACGGCTTCGCCGTTAACCAACTTCAAGAGGGGCGAATAGATGCTGGCCAGATCGGTATGCCCGTCGTAGCTGGCCCAGTCGCCGTAAATGTAGGTGGAGTCTTTGTTGATCAAAACGTTCCCGAAGCATTCGATCCGGTAGTCGTCGTACCGTTTCGCGCTGTCGCACTGGATGTAAGTCCCGTTGTGGTGGAAAATCACGTGGTCGACCAAATAGAGGACGGTGTCGCCTTTCCGCTGGGTCATCAGATCGCCGTAATAATCGACGGTTGCGGTCTCGCCGCTGCTCTCTTCCGCCGCCGGGGGCAACTGCCACTGCGCGCTCCTCTCCTCTGCCGGCCGGGCACCGGACACAAAGGGGACGAGAAAGAGCAGACCCCAGCTCCAGCGCCATATGCTGCTATATCGAACCATCTTCATCAATCCGCTGCGTTTTCGGAGTGCATCGATCCGTCCGACCGAAAAATTCCCTCCGAAAAACTATTTTTTGAGCCAGTTGTGTTCAAATTCGTAATTGCGGTACTCCGGCGCAATCCAGACATACATCGTTTCGACCGCCCGGCGCACCCATTTGTCGAGTTCGATCTGCTGTTTGTTCTGCAGAGCGAAGTCCGCAATGATTTCGTAATCCTCCTGCAGGCTGGCACGATGCGACGGGATCACCTTGTTGAGCCGCACGACTTTGTAGACCGTACTCCCCGTCCCCAGATCGACCGCTTCGTACGGCGCCGACACCTCGCCCTCCTTCAAACGCGACAACGGGATATAGTCCTGCGGCATCAGCGCATCTTTCATGAACTTCGGCGACGCATACTTGGCGTTGAACTGCTGTTTGGCCAGCAGTCCGTTGAAGACCACCCCGCCGTTCTGGTTGGTTTCCCGGTCCATGGAGTAGAGCGCCACTGCCTCGTCGAAGGCCTTTTTGTCCGTCCCGACGCTCCGGGCCACGCTGTCTAACAGTTTCATCTCGCGCTCCGTCTCCTCGACCGTGAAAGTCGGTTTGAGCAGAATCTGCCGGAAATGCACCAACTCGCCCCGCAGCGAAAGCAACTCCACGATATGATAGCCGTATTCCGTTTCGACGATCTCGGAGACCATCCCCGGCTTCAGCGTTTCGAGCACCTCGACGATCGGATAGACCAACTGGTTGATATTCCCCGGCCCCCATTCGCCGCCGTTGCGCGCCGTCCCCGGGTCCATCGAGTAGAGCCGGGCCAGCGCACCCAGATTCTCGCCGTCCAGAATCCGCTGCCGGTATTCGAGCAGTTTCTGCCGCACTTCGAATTTCCGCTCTTCGGTCTCCGGCGGGAAGCGGACGATCTGGGCGTAGATGTACTGTTCGGGCACCATCTCCAACGAGTCGAGCGGCAGCGAAGCGAAAAAGTCTGCCACATCCCGGTAGGTGATCTCGACCTTCTGCATCACGTCGCTCTGCATGATATTGGCCAGCTGCATGTCTTCGGCCTGCTGTTTGAGGTCGTCTTTGATGGCGTAGATCTCTTTGCGGTATTTTCGTTCGAGGGCTTTGACCGAACCGGCCTCCTCGATCATCTCCTGCATCTGGCGTTCGACCTGGTCGTCGAGTCCGCCGCGGAGCTCCTTGTCGAGCGAGTCGGCCCGGGCCTGCTCCGCAAGCATCTTCTGCAACAGCAAGGTCTCGAAGGCTTCGTCCCGTGCCGGACGGTTCGAGAGGGTTCCGGTCTGGTGCCGCAGCCGGACCACTTCGTCCGTCGTCCTTTCGAGGTCGGAGAGCAGGATATGGCTGCGCCCCACCACCGCCACCACTTCATCGGCGATGTACTGCGGCAGGATCACCGTATCGGACGGGGTCCGCGCAAAGGCCTCGGAGCCGGAAAAAAACGCTGCGCAAACGGCGAGACAACAAAGTTTCGATCTGAAGTTCATGTGCATGGGAATGGGTCTTTCTCCTATTTGTTGAGCTGGATGTCGAACAACCCGTCGTTCCGGGCCGCGGCGTACAAACTGTCCTCTAACTGCCCCAACAGGGTCTGGCGCCGCTTGTTGAGGATGATTTTCCGGATGTTGCCGGTCTCGCGCTCGATCGGCGAATAGTCGCCGGTCGGCCGGTAGAGGTCGATGGCCATCATGTATTTGTACTGGTCGTCTTCGACTTCATAGAACCGGCGGGTGCGCAAAAAGTCGTCGAAGTTGCTCTGCGAAAAGGGGATATGGCGCACCACCGTACTGAAATCGGTCCATTCGTCGCTGAAATCATCCGTCCGGTACTGGTTTTTCTGGCAAATGTTGAGAAAGTCGTTCCGGTCGTTTTCATCCCCCGACCGGAACATCTCCTCGAGTTTCCGGCTCTGCCGCAGGCCGGCAGGGATCCGGGCGATCCGCGCCTTGACGATCGGACCGGCCAGACGGAATCCGTCGCGGTTGTCGTCGTAATAAGCGAATATCTGTTCGGGCGTTACGGTGGTGTCCAACCGGTCGGCCAGCCACTCCTGTTCGTACCGGTAGGTCAGTAAAGTGCTCCGGTAGTTGGCCACCATCTCGTCGATGTCGGCCCCGTGGCCCGAAATCGCCGCTTCGGCCGCAGCGGTCTTGATCTCCTTTCGCACCCAGTTTTCGACGATGGAGTGTACGGCGGCCAAACTGTCCCGCTCCGGCAGCCCCGGTTCGATCAGGCCGGCCAAGTCGCTGGCGTAGAGCGTGCGTTCGCCCACCGTGGCCACCGCTTCCCCCTTGTCGGCATTGTAGAGTTTCAGCTGGTTGCAACCGGCGGCGAGAAGCGCTGCGGCCGCAGCCAGTACGCCGGCAGCGAGGCGCTGTCCGGTGCGTTTTACAATCGTTGGTCTGGTATCCGTAAACATGCTAAGGGCAAAAATAGCGATTCTTTCGGGAAACCCCTAATTTTCGGCCGAATCGTTCCCGTTCGGGGTCGCTGCGGAGCGGCGCAGCCTCCGAACGGCATACCAGGCTCCGCCCGCCAGCAACAGCACGGAGAGAAGATAAATCCGGTCCCACCACGGGCCGTCGCCGAAGATCCGGCGTTCGACGCTGCCGGCGCTGCCGAACACCATATGGAGCAGCACGGTGAGTCCGTTGTTGACGAAGTGCACGGCAATGGAGCCGAGCAGCGACCCGGTGAGGCAGTAAACGGTGCCGAGGATCAAGCCGAGGAGAGTGGCATAAACCGCCTGCTGGGGAATCAAATGGATCGCGCCGAACAGAAGCGAGGCGACGACGATTCCGGTCAGGGGGCCGAAAGCGTTCACGAAGTTTTTCTGAACGATGCCGCGAAAGAGAAACTCTTCGAGCAGGGGGGCGGCGACAACGGCGGTGAACATGGGCCAGAATCCGCCGTCCATATAGGCGTCGAGCCGTTCGGCATAGGTGTCGGGCATGCGTTCGAGCAGGGGGGTCAGCACGATCCCGGCGGCGAGCATCAGCACGACGCCGGAGAGAACCACGCGCGGGTCGGCTTTCCACTTTTCGGGCCGGAACGAGGGGATTTCCAACATCCGGCCCCGGCGCAACACACAGGCATACCCGATCGTAACGACAAAACTGCCGACATAGGCGGCAAAATCCCAAAACTCCGGGTCGAGTCCGCTCCCGATGCGGTGAAACAGCCGGCTGAACAACAGGCCGGCGACAGCATAAACGAGGAACAAACTGAAGATCGACAGCCAAAGGGTGCGAAAAGCGGAGGTACGTTCTGACATCGCTGTATTCTTCGGTGTTTATTTTTAATGTATTTCAGTACATGCTGCGCGTCCCGCCAGAATCACCCATTCCTTTTCCGCCACGCCGCCACCGCGACAGCCGCCGCCACGCCGTACACCACCCAGATCGCATAAAGTCCCGGCGGCGCCGAATCGCCCCCGTAGGAGTGCATGCCGCTCAGGTAGTAGTTCACCCCGAAGAAGGTCATCAGCACCGCCCCCAGTCCGGCCACCGCCAGCACGTTGAACAGCCACTCCCCGCCCCGCCGCAGCACAGGCACGAACCGGGCATGGAGGATAAACGCATAGACGATCATCGTAACCAGCGCCCACGTCTCCTTCGGGTCCCAGCCCCAGTAACGCCCCCACGACTCATTGGCCCACACCGCACCGAGAAAGGTCCCCGCCGAAAGCAGCACCAACCCCAGTGTCAAGGCCATTTCGTTAATGATCGTCAGTTCGCGCACCTGTTCGCCGAGCCGTTCGGCATTCCGCGTCCGTTTGCAGGCCATCAGCCCCAGCGCGATCAACCCCAGCAGGAACCCGATCCCGAAAAAGCCGTAGCTTCCCGTGATCGCCGCCACATGCACCAGCAGCCACGGCGACTTGAGCACCGGCACGAGCGGTGTAATTTCCGGGTCCATCCAGTTGAGCGTCGAGACGAACATCAACACCCCCGACAGGAAAGTCGCCAGCGCCAGCGTCATCCTCGACCGCCGGCCGAATCCCAATCCCGCCGCAGCCGTCGCCCACGCCACGAAGATCATCGACTCGTAGGCATTCGACACCGGCGGCCGCCCCGCAATGTACCACCTCAACCCCACTCCCAACGTCTGCCCCGCGAAAATCACGACCACCACCCCCGTCAGAACCGCCGCTGCCCACCGCCAGCCCCTCCGGCGCGGATCGACCAACCGGAAGACCGACACGAGCACCAACAGCAGCCCGAAACCCATCCCGCCGAACCCCGCCCATTTGAACAAATCGAGCCGGTTGTAGAGCCGTTCGGCCTCGATCCGCCGGCGGTCGACCGCCGACTCCGAGGCCTTGACCCGCTGATATTTGTCGATCATCCCGACGATCTCCTCCGGCACGCTCCAGTCGCCCGACTCGACCGACCGCAGGGTCTCCGTCGCAAACCACGGGAAAATGCGGCTCACGAACATCGAATCCTGTCCGCCGAAAACCTCCAGATCATCCCCCGGCGAATACCATGTCTCGTCCGCCGGAACCGCTTCGTGCGGGAAAATGGCGAGCATCCGCCCCTCGAACAGCCCGTGGATGATGTTGATCTTCTCGTCCAACTTGAGAAGTTCCTTGTCGTACTTGTTGCGTTCGCGTGCCGGTTTGGCATAGGCCGCCTCCACCTCGTCGGCCAGAATATACCCCCCCTCGTCGTCCAGCACGTCGATAAAGGCCAGCCGGCCGCTCCGCACCTGCTCGTCGTCCACCCCCACCCGGCGCAGCAGCGCTTCGCTCCCCACGTCGATCACCGGCACCCGGCTCCAGATCTGCGGCTGAACGATCAGGCCGAGCAGAACCCGGTTCGGCTCCAGCCCCCGGTAGCGATTGGTCCGGCCGATTTTGCGCAGCAGCTTCGCCGCATAGGTGTCCACCGGTTCGATCCGCCCCCCTGTCTGCACCATCAGCCGTCCGAATGCCTCGGCCGTGGCCCGGTCGACCGCCGTCTCCACCGCATACAGATCCGCGATCCGCTTTTCGCGCCGGCGGTCGACCGTGCGGCGCTGCGGCTCGGCCGGCATCTCCCGGCCGAGCCGCGCATTGAGTACCGCCAGATGCGCGTAAGGATCGCCCGCAATGTCCCGGCCGAGCCGCGCCATCTGCTCCCGCGAGCGCGCCTCCAACTCCGTCCATGTGAGCGTGTCCACCTTCGTCTGGGCCGCCGCTCCCGACACGCCGAGGCCGAGCAGCACCGCAACCGAAACCGCCCGACCCCCTTTCAGCATCCGCCCCAAGGTCCGGAAACGGGAGTTTCGGTGAAAGAGCGACAAGAGCATCCCCCCTGCCAACAAAACATATCCCGCATAGGTCAGCAGCATCCCTGCCCGGTCGCGATTGACCGAGAGCACCGTACCGAGTTCGTCCGGATCGTAGCTCGACTGGTAGATCCGGTAGCCCCCGACGTGCAGCACGTTGTTCATATAGATGCGCTCCCGCCGCTCCGGACTGCCCGGCCGCCGCACCACCACGTCGCTCTCGAACGACGAGGGGCTGTTCGACCCCGGATAGCGCACCAATCGGAAGTCGACCAATTCGATGCTGAAAGGCAGCGTCTCGATCGTCTGCGCCGGATTCGACGGATCGAGCAGCCGGTCCGAAGACTCTCCCTCGCGGATATGCAACAGCCCCTCGCGACCCGTCAGACGGGTAACGAACGCCCCCGAAAGAATCACGGCAAAAGCGCAGTGGAACAGCAGCGTTCCCCATTTCCGCTGCCGCACGAGGTGCTGCCGCGCCGCCACGCCGACGAAGTTCGCGACCAGCAGCAGCTGCAACCCGTAAAAAACCCAGTTGTTGTAGACCCACTGCCGCGCCGCCTCAGTCCCGTGGGCATGTTCGACGAATGTGGCCGCTGCCAGCGCCGCTGCATAAAGCGCAAGCAGAACGGCCATCGCGGAATAGGAGGTGAGCAGGTCGATCGTTTTTTTCATAACCGGCACGAGGTCTTAATCTTTCAGTTTCAGTTCCCGGATCAGGTTCCCGACTTCGGCCGGGGTCAGCTGCTGGGCGGCGTCGCTCAGCGCCGCAGCGGGATCGCAGTGCGACTCGATGAAAAGCCCGTCGAGTCCCAAAGCCATCGCCAACCGGGCGACATGCGGCACCAACCGGGCCTGTCCGGCGATGTGGCTGGGATCGCACACGACCGGCAGGTCGGGCCGCTGCTCCTTAAGCCACAGCGGGATGTTCCAGACCGGTGCATTGCGGAACACATCCTCGCCCCACACGCAAAATCCGCGGTGGATGGCGACGATGCGCCCCTCGATGCCGGCCCGCTCGATGCGTTCGACGGCGCCGAGCCACAAGGCCGGATCGGGTGCGACGGGATTTTTGATATAGACGTCGAGGGTGCAGCCGCGCAAGGCGTCGGCGATCTCCTGCATGTCGAACGGGTTGGTGGCGGTGCGGGCGCCGATCCAGATGCTGTCGACGCCTGCTTCCAACAGCCGCCCGGCGTTGCGGGCGTTGTTCAATTCGGTAATGATGCGCAGGCCGTACGCCGCCCGTGCTTCGGCGAGCCACTCGATCCCGGCGGCGCCGACGCCTTCGAAATGGCCGGGACGGGTGCGGGGTTTCCACAAACCGGCCCGAAATATGCCGACCCCTTCGGCGGCGAGCCGACGGGCGGTCTCCATGACCTGTTCCCGGCTCTCTGCGCTGCACGGCCCGGCGATGATCATCGGTTGAGTTATAGTCGATTGCATCTCTAATGTCTGTTTTTAAGCGGTAAAGGTACTATTTTGTTTCGGTTCCCGGAAACTTCGGAGCTCACTCCGTTTCCCGGACGAGCGCAAGCAATGACAGCCCCCTGAAAAGAGCCGTTTTTAATCCCTGCGAAGTGCCAACTGCAATTCAAAAAAACGGATCCTATTTCGCAGCACCGTTGGGCCTCCTGTCGGAGGGATCCCGCAAACTGCAATACGGTATTTCGGAAAAAAAACGTACATTTGGCTATCTGTATAAACCGAAAACGCCATGAAAAAGACTACCATTCGCAGTATCTTTCTCGCAGCGGCCCTGTGCAGCGCCGTCGGCACGGCCGGCGCACAGATCAGCGCCTATCCGCAGGGGGGCGGCAGCCGGACAGTCGAAGGCTACACCCTGCCCCGAACCGTCGTGAACGTAACGCTCGTGCTGGAGCGGGAGGTGATCTTGCGCGGTCCGTACGCCAAGTTCGCCGCCCAGTACCTCGGCATCTCCGGAGCCGCGATGAGCGACAAGCAGAACTACCGGATCATCGACGCCGCGTTGGGCTACTCAGAAGAGCCGGATCCGGCCCAGACCTACCAGCTGGAGCGGCCGGCAGAGGCCGGTAGCCGTGCATTCCACTGGCTGTCGGTGGAGCAACCCCGGAAACCGCTGCGGAGCGACGCCGACTTTCAGGGAGCGGCGATCGGAAACCACAACCCGTTCACCGACGTGAGTCTGAACCCGTTGTACGGCAAGACCACCGTGCGCAGCGGATTGGCCGACAGCGAAAGTTTCGGCGAACTGCCCGTCAACCGCACCGCCGTGGTCGAAAAGAGCACCGAACAGATGGCAGCCGACGCAGCCCGGGCGATCTTCACGCTCCGGAAGCGGCGGTTCGACTTGGTAACGGGCGAGACGGGCGAAAACGTCTTCGGAGCGGGATTGGAGGCCGCCCTCCGCGAAATGGACCGGATCGAATCCGAATACCTCGCCCTGTTTATCGGCAAACGTTATACGCAGCGGATCGTCAAGACCTTCTCGATTCTGCCTCCGGCGAAAGGGACCGGCATCGTCTGCCGTTTCTCGGCGGCCAAAGGGGTCGTGCCGGACAGCGATCTGGCCGGACGGCCGATCGTAATCGAGATGACGGCCGAGACGGCGGAACAGACGGCACACGGCACGTCGGGCGGATCGGCCAAGAAGGGGGGGGCGAACCTGCGTTACCGGATTCCGTCCGTGCAGATCGTCCGGTTGGTGGACGGAAACGACGAACTGGCACGCGAACGGATCCCGGTGTTCCAGCTGGGGACGATAGCCACGGCACAAGCCGCATTTTAAGTTCGGAGAGTCCGGTATGGAGATCGAGCTTGGAGGAGGTTTGTGGGCCGTCGGCCCAGGCCGGGAACAGGTCATGGCGATCGTGAACGTAACGCCGGACTCGTTTTTCGCCGGCAGCCGGCAGCAGAGCGAAGCAGCGATTGCCGCGGCGGCGGAAAACGCACGGCGGGAGGGGGCCGGAATCATCGACCTCGGCGGCTGCTCGTCGCGGCCGGGAGCTGGCGGGATTCCGGCGGACGAGGAGTTCCGGCGGCTCGAAAAGGGGTTCCGGTGTGTGCGGAAAGCGGCCGGAGAGGACTTTCCGGTCTCGGTCGACACCTTCCGGGCCGAAGTCGTGGAGCGGCTCTGCGACCGGTTCGGCCCATTCGTCGTAAACGACATCTCGGCCGGAGCGCTCGATGCGGCGATGATGCCGACCGTCGGACGGCTCGGACTGCCATACATTGCCATGCACATGCGCGGCACGCCGCAAACGATGGCCGCCCTGACCGACTATCCGGCCGGCACGGGAGGGGTTGTCGGAGAACTCCTGCGCTATTTCGTGCGGAAAAGCGCCGAAGCGCGGGCGGCCGGAATCAAAGACCTGATCCTCGACCCGGGATTCGGGTTCGCCAAGACGGCGGATCAAAATTTCGAGCTGTTGGGGCGGTTGGATGAACTCTCGGTATTCGGGGTGCCGATCGTGGCGGGGCTGTCGCGCAAAAGCATGATCTGGCGGACGTTGGGAACCGCTCCGGAGGAGGCGCTGAACGGAACGTCGGTGCTGAACTGGGAGGCGCTGCGGCACGGGGCGACCCTCCTGCGCGTCCACGACGTGCGCGAAGCGGTCGAGACGGTGCGTCTGTTCCGGGCCTACCGAAAGGCTTCGGCGGAGAGCCCGGTGAGCCGCTCCACCGCCCGGTACCCTTCGGTGCCGAGCGACAGCGAATAATCGTTGACGAAAAAGGTGATGTGTTTCCGGCGCACCTCCGGGTCCAGCTCCTGTGCATGGGCTTTCACATAATCGGCGGAGGCATCCGGATGGGCTTGCGCATACTCGATGCTGCGGCGGATAATCCGTCCGACCTGCCGGGCCGTTTCGACCGGAAACCGGCGGTTCAGCACGATTCCGCCCAACGGAATCGGCAGTCCGGTCCGCTCTTCCCACTCCCCGCCCAAATCGGCCACCAACTGCAACCCTTGCGCGGAATAGGTGAACCGTCCCTCGTGAATCAACACGCCGGCATCCAACTCGCCGGCGGCCACAGCGGGTGCGATATCCGAAAAGAGACGGACTACCCGCCGCCGGGCCTCCGGAAAGAGGATCGACAGGAGCCGGTTGGCCGTAGTCCGCTCGCCGGGAATCCCGATCGACGCGCCGGCCAACTCGCCGACCCCGATGCGGCGTTTGCTGACCAACAGCGGCCCGTTGCCGAACCCCAACGCACTGCCGCTCTCCAACAGCCGGAACGAACCGGCGGCCTCCGGCAGGGCGGCATAACTGATCTTCACGATCTCCTCGCCATCGGGCCGGTCGACGGCGGCCGCATTCAGGGCGTCGATGTCGTCGAACACCGGCTCGAAGGTCAACCCTTCGGTATCGACCAACCCGCAGATCATCGCATGGAAAGTAAAGGTGTCGTTCGGACAGGGAGAGAGGTGCAGCTTCATCGGAAACAAAGGATAACGAGGCGAAGATACGACGAATCGGACAAAAATCCTCTCCGGACATTTTGCCGTTCGGAATTTTCGCGCTATCTTTGCCCCCGCATTTGAGAACCTAACGTTTAACTACGCACAAAATGAAAGCAGGAATTCATCCGGAAGGATACCGGGTCGTGGCGTTCAAGGATATGTCCAACGACCAGATCTTTTTGTGCCGGTCCGCCGTCAATACGAAAGAGACGATCGAGGTCGACGGCGAAACCTATCCCGTCTACAAGATGGAAATCTCCAGCTCGTCGCACCCGTTCTACACCGGGAAACAGACGCTGGTGGATACCGCTGGACGCGTCGATAAGTTCATGAGCCGGTATCAAAAACACTACGACAAACGGAAACAGGGGAAATAACTTTTGGGGGCGGCCGGGGGGGGCCGGATTGCCGCCGATTCACCTGATAACGACTCGAACGGACTTCTTCCCGAAGTCCGTTTTTTTTGCTTCGGGTTGCCGAGCGGCAGGCAGCAGGGAGGCCACTTGCATCAGACCGGTTCGACCCGACAGACTCAGAACGGATAGCCGATCGCTAAATGAAGCCCCAGCCCCTCCTTAAAATTCCGGATATTGTAGTAACCCCGCTTGTCCGGATCGGAATAGGGCGTATGGATCCCGATCCCCAAGTCGAGGCGCAGCACCAGCACGCCGACATCGTACCGAAGCCCCGCTCCCGTACCCAAAGCGATCTCGTTCCAGAACCCCCGCCCCTGCAAAACACCGCCCGGCCGCTGCGGATCGTTCTTGAGCAGCCAGATGTTCCCTGCATCCACAAAAACCGCCCCGCCCAGATTCCCGATCATCCGGAACCGAAACTCCACATTGGCCTCCAACTTGAAATCGCCCGTCTGGTCCCAATAGCCGTCTGTCCGGTCTGCCGAGGGCCGGTAGCTCCCGGGACCCAAAGAGCGCACCGTGAAAGCCCGGATGCTGTTGGCCCCGCCGATATAAAACTGTTCGCTGTAAGGCAGCACCCGCGAATTGCCGTAAGCATAGCCCGCACCGACCAGCCACCGGGAGGCCAGCATATGGTGCTGTCCGATCCGGTGGAACCACTTGAACTCGGCGGTCCCCTTGACGAACTGCGAGAAAGGGCTGCCGAAGAATCTTTTGGTGCCGTGCGAACCGAACGCCTCGTAAATCCCGGCCAGCAGATTGCCCGCATCCGTCAGCGAGGCTTGGAACACGAACCGATCCCGCTGGCGACGGCCATACGTCCGATCGAAGGTGTAGAGATAATTCAACGCCGGAATGAACTGATCGCTGAAACTGAGCGCCACCGCCGGATTCCGGGCCATCGTCGAGTCGAACGCATGCGAAGTGTGCAGCAGTCTGTTGTAAGTCAGTTTGAAAACCGTCAGGCTGTGCGAACTGTACGGCGACGTACGGAAATCATACCCTGCCGAGAGATTCAGCGACAACATCCGAAAGTATTTGGGCCGGTTCATCAGATCGGCACCGATTTTGAAAGTCGTCCGGGCGGGGCGGGTCTGGCCGCGGTAGACGAAACCCGGCGCCACGATGCGCGGAATCGTCAGCGAAGCGTTCAATCCGAATGCGTATGAGTTCACGGCCGAGGGCCGGGTCTCATACTGGCTCCGGTTGCCGGTCTGCCATTCGTAGGAGCCGGTCAGGTTCAGGGAGAGCATCTCGCCTCCCTTGAAAATATTGTTGTGGCGCAGACCGAACGACAGACCCGGACCCAAATAGCTGTTCGAGCGGGAGGTCAGATCGGCCTCGAAATCGGCCTGGATCGGTTTGTCGAACGTGGCGGCAATCCGCACCTCCAACGAGTCGCCGTTGCTCCCGTCTAACGAGTCGAGCGGCGGCACCGACAGGCTCACCGAGCTGAAAATGCCTAATTTGTCGAGGTTGGTTTGCGTGGTATTCTGCGCCTCGACATTGAACAGCTGTCCGGGTGCGAGGGCAATGGCTTCGCGCAGGATGCGGGGTCGGATTTTCAGCGGCTGCTGATAACGGACCTGCACCGGCCCCAAGGTCATCGTATCGACCGGTCCGCCGACCGGATTGCTCAGACTGACGCTGACGCTGCCGACCCGGTAAGGACGCAGAGCGGCCTCCGGAATGCCTTCGGCCAGCCGCATCCGCAGCGCCACGCGACCGGGGGTCTGGGTCGTGTCGGCTTCATAAACGATGTATTCGGGGCGAAAGTAGTAGTACCCGCGGCTGCGCAGGGCGGAAACGATCCGGTTGCGCTCGGCGACTAACGTGTCGAGGTTGTACACGTCGCCGACGCGAAGCCGTGTGCCGGAACGGAGGCTGTCCATCCAATTTCCGACCGGTGCGGGGGCGGCGAGGTATTCGATGGTATCGTAGGTATGGGGGGGCGGAAGCTCGAACCGGTAGCTGACTCGTGCTTTCCGGTCGGGTTTGTGGCGGCTGGGGTGCAGTTCGTAACTCCCTCGAACTCCGAAATAACCGTGGTTCTCCAAAATCTGGTCGGCGACGCGCACGCGCAACTCGGGACGAACGGTCGAAATCAGCACGGGCGCTTTAGCCAGCCGTTTGAAAAGCCAATACTTGAATCCCCGCTCTTTGGGTGTGTAGAGGTAGTTCCACGCCCACAGTCCGACGGGCAGTCCGGTACGCCAGTAGGGCGACCACAAGGGGTTGTTCGGAGCGACATCCAACGGTTCCTGAGCGGCGGCGATCGCCTCTGCGGAGAGGTGCAGGCTGTCGGCGACGGGGGTAAAGGTGATCTTCCGGACGCCGGTGTACAATCTGTCGCCCGGGGCGATCCGTCTGGTGGTCGAACACGAAGCGAGGGTCGCGGAGAGGAGAAGGATCCACAGGTGAACTCTCAAGGTATGTCGTTTCGTTCGGTTCATTTCGTTTTGTTTTCCATGCGGAGGATTCGGTGTCGCACCTTTCGGGTGTTTTGCTGTCCGCCTCTACCCCGATTCAGGCCGGAGCCGGCGGGGACTGCTTGCAGGCCTCCGCAGCCGGGGGC
>JAFLSI010000031.1:0-6914 GCA_022511025.1 Rikenella sp.
TCCCCATAGGTATGCACCTCCCCGCCCGGCACAGAAGCCTTGGAGTTGATCCCCAAGTTATAAGATTGAGGAATCCGATTTTTCAGTACAATATTTCATGTACGGGAGGGGATGCTCAAAATACCGACCAGAGTTCGGGCCAGCACTTGGGCATCGTCGCGCAACCAGCGTCGCAATTGGGCGAGGTCGTCGATGGCGACTCCGCGGCTGTTCTCGCTCTCGCGGATGGTAATCCCTTTGTTGACGATGGCGGCCCAGTGGAAGGGAATACCTTGGTAGACGGCGTAGAAAGAGAGGACGGGGGCGATCTTTTGCAGCAGTTTTCGGTTGTCGGGGGTGATTGCGTCGCAACTGCCCTGCGGATCGGCTGCGGCTTGGACTTGGGCTTGCAGCTCCTCGAACAGGGCTTTGCCCAAGAGGGGTTCGATGTAGATTTTCTGTGCGATGCCGATGTAAGGGATGAACTTCACGAGGTTGGTGTTGTCTTGTATCGGGCTGTTTTCGCGAAATAATTTTTCGCTGATCAGTAAAATTTCCATCGTTTTGTTTGGTAGTTTGGAATGGAGGTTTTATATTTGTAAAACAAAACGGGAAACGTCGGGAATGACTAACCAGGTGTATCACCTAAACCTGTCGCCCGGCGTTTTCCTCATTTTAGACGGTATGAATTTTTGTCGTTATCGAATACAGAAAGCGTGATACGTGTTTCTCGTTTCGTGTCTCGGCTACGTTGTAATACAGCTCTTTGCGGTTATCCCGGAAATAATAGAATTTTTTAATATTATCGGTTCTTTCCTTAGAAAGGGGAGCCGATTTGATATAAACGGACTGCTCCAATGCCTTATCGAGGTTTTTTAGTTCCGATTTGGGCAGCTTACCGCCTGTACGTTTAAAAGTGTCGGAATATAAATGCCGGTTCCCATTAGGCGTAAAACCTATTCTAATTTTTTTGCCACCTTCAATCGTCTGCGTTACTTTCTTTTTCAGCAACGGGCGCATTTCACCGAGATACTTGGCTCGCAAACGGGCGGCGGGAGATTTGGCGGGAACAGGGCCTGTTTTCTCCGAAGCGCTGGCTTTCGACCTTTTTTCGGGTACTTTTTTGCTGGCTGTTTAGATGCGCCTCCTGCTCCCGACTCCTTGTAGATATACCGATACCCTCCGCCGGGCTTGGGCTCGCGACGGATGTACTTATGAAACAACTGGAACAACTTCCGTTTCAGATGGTCGAGGATGTTCCACTGAAATTTATGGTGTAAATCGTATTAATTATCGATTGTGATCTGTTTTCAATTTGTATTTTAGACCTCCGGGTGCGCGTCTTTCCGGCCATGGCTTGTTAAAAAATGCCTTGCGGGCGAAGTTCCGGTCGAACTCGTCAAGGGTCTCCACCCGCAGGTCCGCAAGAATATTTCTCAACAATTCATTCATTTGGCGATTATTTGCTATATTTGCGAATTGGGTATTTGTCCATTATGGAAACAATTTTCGATCATAATCCTACTCCAGAAGAACTGCACGCGATCGGTGAAAATTTCCGATCCCGTGAATGGTATTTGACCCATGTTGATAGAGAGACAGCATGGTTCGATTTGGCCTTACTTTTTCAAGAACGTGGCGATGCAGAAAATGAAACACGGGCATGGAGTCATATTCCGGACCGGCACGATGAGTATTTGCGGGGATTCGATTATTTGTATATTGAATCATAAACGTGTTTCAAACATTTTTTGAGAGTCCGATAAATTTCGCATTAGTTCTTCCGCATTTTTCACCCCTTTGCCTTTGAGGTATTCCACCGCGCATCCTCCAACTTGTTCGTACGGTTCATTCAGCAATTTTTCGCGCAAAGCATCGACCGCTTCCTTTTCGTCGATTCCGTAATGTTCGAGCATCTTGCGGAAATTCTGGACCCAACTGCCATATCCATATCCGTGTTCCAATACCTCCGCTTGTCGGGCGGCAGTGCCGCCGAAGCGGGCGACAAAATCCGGATAGGTATGTCGAGCCACAAACTGGTTGATCGTTTCCATCTGCATGCTGGTCATTTTATTCCACAGCGATTTATTCACCACGCCCTTTGCTTTTGCATGCAGTGTTTCATGCCAGAGGCTTTCCAACGCATATTCTTGATTGAATGTCAGTGTTTTCCCGTCCCGAATCGCTGTAAATGCCTCTCGAACCTCTTTAGCCGGATTGAAATGAACGATACCTCGTCTCGTCCCGAATGTAAACGTGGCACCATGTACGGTTAAAATGTTGCCGGGCCGGTGCAGGTATCGGCCGTTCGACATAAATGCCGATTTCGATTTGGCAATGTCTACCCGTAATAATCCCCCGTTGTAATCTTCCGGGAACTGCCGGGCGTGTTCGATCATTACCTTTGCGATATGCTTGTTCATGGCGACTCGTTCGGGAATCAACTTCGACAAGTCGATGTCGGGAATCGACTGTAATTCGATTACCACTTTCCGCACCTGCTCTTTGGACTCTTGCGAGAGCTTGTAATAGGGGTGTTTGGGTGGAAACAGCTGCCGGTCGATGCCGGGATTAAAACGAAATATCCGTTTCTTGGGCGAGTCGGTGGCTTCGTTCCCGGCCTGCATCGCCCGTTCGGAATCGGTGCGCGGGAACTTCTCCCGGCGCACCTGCCTTGCCGTACAGCGACACCCCCAGTCGTTCGGCGGGTAATAGGACCTCCAGAATGGATCGTCGGGTGGCAGGGTGATGCGTACATACCACGTTGTGATTCGTTTTCAGTTTGTATCTTTGACAGCAAGGGTGGATAGATGATCGTTTGAGTTCATGCCAAACAGAATTAAACATTATCCAACATTAAATAATGCAGCATTATTATGTGTCTATTTAATTGATCTAAACGGAGTTACGGCGACAACAGCTGTTTTAAGTTACAAATTGAAAGCGAATCACAGTTTTGGTTGAAGTATAAGCGGCGACGGACTGGCTGTTTTAAGTTACAAATTGAAAGCGAATCACAGTTTGCTTGGCGTCGGTTTCTATGTAGTTAGAGCTGTTTTAAGTTACAAATTGAAAGCGAATCACAGTCATTTAATCTTGATGAACAACTCTCAGTTTTGTCGTCGCCGTAACCCCGTTTTGATCAACCAAAGTGAAATGTATATAATCCTCCGAAGCCGCAGTTTTAGACTCCCACCAAATCGTATATGCCTTATTCCGAGTGAAATCCCTTACTTCCGCATGATGCCATATCATGGGATCCTCATCGACATAGAGGTAGTAGTGGGTATAGCCATTATCTTCATCCCTTGGATATAATCCCGCCTCGTCTCCCGTTATGACATACGACACTCTATAATCTCCCGCAGGATTGTCGGCCGGTATAATCAAAGTGAATGCAGTTGTTCTATTTCTATAAACTTCGAGCGGCGACGGACTGACCTCCAACGGCAGCAGGTCGATCTTCATCAGGACGACTTTGGAGACCGACTTCCCGGTTTCATCGGTTACAGTGAACTGTAGCTGCATCTGACCCGTAGAGGTCGGAGTAAATTGCAAAGTCTCGGTATTGCCCGCGAGCACCTTGTCGGTTCCTTCCGACATTCCGGCGATCGTCCCGGAACCGGTATAGGAGGGATACGGCTGCTGCTGATTGTACCGAATCTTAAACGATCCGTTATATCCCGGTTTGTTCACGCTGACTGTGATATTAGCGGTCGACCCCATGCGAATCTGAGTTGGGGCACTTAAGCTCATGTTCAATCCCGGCTCCACGGTGAACTGGGCCGTATGTTCAGTTGTCATGGCATCGCCGCCGATTACCGTATACCGAATCCCGATCGGACCGATATAACCGTCGGCCGTATATGTCATACGTTCGGTTTCGCCCTGAACAACCGGATAGATTGTGCCGGGCACCCGGTCGGAACCATCCGTCCCGACGATCTTTCCGGAACCGCTCACGAATTCGAACCGGTATTGCAGATCGCTGCCATATCCCGGTTGGGAGGCAGATATGGAGATTTCACGCTCCTGCTCCTCGTACAACGGCCCGGAGGGACAGACGAGATTCAGAGCGATCGGCGAATAGGCGGCACGGACAGTGGCAGTCTTCGTAACTGTGCGGCCGTCGGCGAGCGAAAATAGAAAGGCAAGGGTATGCGTGCCCGTGGCAGAAGGTGTGAAGGTTAACGAACATTCGTTCCGGGCGATGGTAAGAATATCGCCTGATTCGATGACGCTACCATTGACACGCAATTCCCCCTTGCCTTGTATCAAATCGGATTTTACGGTGGCTCCTTTCCACAGATCGCCCGCAGGTTCCGGAACGGAGAGGCGAGCCGTCCATGCAGCGGTCGTCTGAGTGAGCGAACCCAATACTGTCTCTTGGAAGTCCGTCCCCAAATCCGCTGCCAAAGCATTTTCTTTGACTGTGAATGTCAGATAACGTTCTTTCGGTTCGCTCCATTTGTCGCTGAACTCGAACTTAAAGCGATAAGTGCCGGCTTTCGTAAAATCGATGTACAGCGTTTCGTGCGGCAGAATATTGGTGAAATCCGGCAGTCCCAAGATTGAACCGGCATTCAGCAGCAGTCTGACAGCCTCCGGATCGCCGCTCTCCAGCGAGGCCCGCAGCCGGTAACTGTTTTGGTCGTCCGATGAACCGGTAATGTTGAACTCGAACGTCTTTTGCGTAAAAGCATACAACTCTGCCGGTGCATCGAACAGAATGTCGTAGTCGTCGCTCTTGACCGTGAAATCGATCGGTAAAGTGCGGATGGTGCCATACAGGTCGCGTATCTCGATTTCGCATTTCATCGGGCCGTCTCCTTCCGGAAATATAGTATAACTGTCGCTCGCATTGACCGGGCCGTACTCTCCCGCGGCGGTCGGGAATATCGACGACATTTTGCCCTCTATCGGATTGATCCGGGCAAAATACCGGTTGGCTGAATGTCCTTTTTCATCGATCCAGATATATACATGATACCGCTCGTTGCGTTCGATCGTCTGAGGACTGTCGAAACGCGGATTCAACGCGAAATCCGATGAATCGACAGGGATCGATACGATCGAAGTGCTGGAAGTCCCTTTTTCCGGGTCGGTTACCGTGAACTCCAGTTGGTTCTCGCCGACCTCCATGCCGGTGTACATGATCATCCAGTTGGCGTTGCGCACTTCGGCGGTAAACGGTTCGTAGCCGGGAATCGTGTCGCACCATACCGGTTCATCCTCCCCGGCGATATGAATCACACCTTTCCCTTTGACCACTCGGGCACCGACCTCATACTTCACATTCTGAATATTCGGCCGGGCAGGATCGATGATCGACAGGTCCACGACACGCCGATGTCCGATATAGAACGGCGACGGAATATTCTTTAATTGCACGTCATACAACTTGTTTACAGCGGTTACAGTCAGTTTCTTGACCGCAACCGTATTGCCGTCTTCCACTTTCAGTTCCACGGTTATGGTTCCTGCTGCCAGCGGGCAACACTCGATTGCAAAAGTGCGGTTGTTGACAGCCAGCGGGTATTTCTCGCCGGAAGAGACCCGGTTCCCCTCGATCCAGACCTCCGCGGAGGTTGCATCGAACAGGCAGTATAGATTCTGCACCGGCGACTCGAATCCGGAACCTTTCAACTGGAACACGGACTTGACCCCGACCGACACCTCCCCGGCGGGCATCGAAACTTCTGAAATCTTTCCCGCGCTGGGCTGCGGAGCCGGTTTATTATCGCTGCAAGCAAACATCATAAGCGAAAGAGCGAATGCAACTGCCAGCCTGTTTATGTGCGTCATCGTATTCATGGTTCACTCAGTTTGGTTAACCTTCACAATGCAAAGATAATAAATATATCCGAATTTCATAACAAGACATTAAGATAATTCTATATTATTTTTTGCTCCACATGTATCTGTCTATGAATGTGTAACACGATATAAGTGCAAATTATTTTTTATATTTTTGCCTGCGATTAGAAGAATCGACATGGCAAAAAGAACAGAATCGACCAAAAAATCCGCATCGAAAATCAGAGGGACATTCTCCGTTGTCTTAACCCGGGAAGACAATGATCTGTTGCGCGACTACCGTTATACCCAGATCATGAGGACGCATAATACGGAGTTGAGTTTGGTGGATATTACGGACCAGTTCTTCGATATATTCCGGGAAGAATACAAGAATAACCGACTCTCCTCGGTCGAATTCCGGGACAGCGAAAAGGCAGCTGTCGTCAAAGAGTTCCGGACCGTATTGGGAATACGAACCGAGGACTTCGATCTTTTGAAACAATATAAGCTCGATCATATCCTGCATACGGGGAACATCGAGTTTACCATGACACAGGCAATACAGCATGTATTCGAGGTCGTGCGTCAGAAACTCAAGGCACAGGGATATGCTTTGATGAGTCGGCCGGAAATTGTCAGGAATGCCGAAATCAGGAAACGAAATCACTCCAAATAGATTTTCGACCTTTTTGGCCTTTCAAAAAAGTTCCGAATTTCTCCCGGGGTATGGATGAAAGTTCCGGATCTCTACGAAAAAAGTTCCGTTTTTCTCTCTAAAAAGTTCCGAATCTCTCCCGGAAAGTTCCGTTTTTCTCCCAAAAGTCGATATAAATGAAATGCAATATGCTGCAATCAAGTCTCTTATAATAGAAATTCAGTCGTCTACTATATATCACAATTGATATAAACAATAAAAAGTCAATGCCGCAAAAACGGCATTCTTTGATACATGTACTTTTCTTTCTGCGAAGAAAAGTACCAAAAGAAACGCCACAAAAGGGAGAAAAAGGGTTATTTGAAACGAACCGGAGCAACTCGAATCCCAAAAGTTCCGAATCTCTCCCCAAAACGGCAATTCGCGGTTGTGATTCGTTTTCAATTTGTATCTTTGACAGCCGAGCACGCTGCCGCCGTGA
>JAFLSI010000031.1:7014-15639 GCA_022511025.1 Rikenella sp.
TTGACAGCCGAGCACGCTGCCGCCGTGATGCGCGACAAGTTGTGATTCGTTTTCAGTTTGTATCTTTGACAGCTCGAACTGCTGGAAACGATCGAAAGCATAGTTGTGATTCGTTTTCAGTTTGTATCTTTGACAGCAAAATACCCTTACCATAACCACCCGGAGCGGTTGTGATTCGTTTTCAGTTTGTATCTTTGACAGCTCGTTTAAATTTTAAGTGGGTTAAACATGTGTTGTGATTCGTTTTCAGTTTGTATCTTTGACAGCGATGTAACGCAGACCTTGCGTTCTCTCACGGTTGTGATTCGTTTTCAGTTTGTATCTTTGACAGCACGATCACTCAATCTCCTACTTCAATTCCGTTGTGATTCGTTTTCAGTTTGTATCTTTGACAGCACCTCACAGAATTCGGTATAGTCGATTTTAGTTGTGATTCGTTTTCAGTTTGTATCTTTGACAGCAACTACTTTTGTCCACGTTTGCCATTGTGAGTTGTGATTCGTTTTCAGTTTGTATCTTTGACAGCCACGACGAATTGCGAGAACTCCTCGAGTCGTTGTGATTCGTTTTCAGTTTGTATCTTTGACAGCTTTATTGCGCGGCGTGTGCGCTGCGTTGCGGTTGTGATTCGTTTTCAGTTTGTATCTTTGACAGCCCTGCGTGTGGTTCTGCATGTAGAGCAAGGTTGTGATTCGTTTTCAGTTTGTATCTTTGACAGCGCGTCCGGGTGTCTTTCGGCTTGCCTGATGGTTGTGATTCGTTTTCAGTTTGTATCTTTGACAGCCACAATCATAGAGGCCTGCGCCTTGGTAGTGTTGTGATTCGTTTTCAGTTTGTATCTTTGACAGCTCCAAAGAGGTATTGCTCGGCACCACACGGGTTGTGATTCGTTTTCAGTTTGTATCTTTGACAGCGGTAACGATGCACAGGCGTTTGGTTTCAAAGTTGTGATTCGTTTTCAGTTTGTATCTTTGACAGCCTTTACCCGGAACTGAAGTAGTATCAATGTGTTGTGATTCGTTTTCAGTTTGTATCTTTGACAGCTAATTCATAATGACACTCTCCTTGTTCATCGTTGTGATTCGTTTTCAGTTTGTATCTTTGACAGCTCCATGCCTGCTGGAGGTTGCTCTGCCGAGGTTGTGATTCGTTTTCAGTTTGTATCTTTGACAGCTTTTTATCTTTGGGATATGGGTGGTTGCTTGTTGTGATTCGTTTTCAGTTTGTATCTTTGACAGCCTGTATTAGAAGTTACCGGACTATCGAGAGTTGTGATTCGTTTTCAGTTTGTATCTTTGACAGCGAATAAAGCTGTAGGAGATTGATACGTGTGTTGTGATTCGTTTTCAGTTTGTATCTTTGACAGCCGACTTCCATAGAGGTGATTGCATGGTAGGTTGTGATTCGTTTTCAGTTTGTATCTTTGACAGCTGATCACCGTTCAAAGACGTACCATAATTAGTTGTGATTCGTTTTCAGTTTGTATCTTTGACAGCTCATAATACTTGTTTTATTTTAGGTTTAGGGTTGTGATTCGTTTTCAGTTTGTATCTTTGACAGCTTAATGATTAATAGAAAGAGTGATTGTTTGTTGTGATTCGTTTTCAGTTTGTATCTTTGACAGCACATAACCGTGCTTCCAACTCTCAGAAATAGTTGTGATTCGTTTTCAGTTTGTATCTTTGACAGCGTCAAACTCCGGCATCGGCATATCTTCAGGTTGTGATTCGTTTTCAGTTTGTATCTTTGACAGCACATTGGAGGTCAAAGTGTTAAAAATGAGGCTGTTGGAGAAAAATTAGGATAAGAAAAATCCTGTAAATAAAGCCCTGATCTTCAGGGCTTTATTTGTTTTGTCGAAGAGAAAAGCATAATAACCGAAAGAAACAAACACGCGCAAAGACAAAGCGCCAAACACAATCTGAAAAAGAAACCTAAGGAAAAACAGTCAGAATAACTCTAATTGCTGCCAGCCGACCGTCGGAATCTCCGGGTCGCGCCCGTGGAACAACTCCATCATGCCGAACTGTTTGTCCGTGATGCACATGATCCCGACATGGCCCGCCGCCGGCAGCGATGATTTCACCCGGCGAATGTGTACCTGCGCATTGGCCATCGACGGACAGTGGCGCACGTAGATCGAAAACTGGAACATGCAAAAACCGTCCTTGAGCAGCGATTTCCGAAAATTGGCGTAGATCTTGCGCTGCTTTTTCGTCTCGGTCGGCAGGTCGAAGAAAACAAGTACCCACATAATCCGGTATTCGCTTAAACGAGTCCGCATAGAGCACACAAATGGTTTATTCCGGACGACTACAGAGTAGGATAAACGATCTTCCGAATCTCACCCGCATAACATTTCGCCAATGAAGCCGCTGTCTGGCCTACCGCGATCATCAGCGGATTGCGTTTGCCTCCGATCGTTACGTCGAGCGTCGGAATGGTCAGCAGGCGCGATTTGACCGACCGGCTGAGTTCCGAAAAATCCTCCCCGTCGTCGAGGATCGAACAAACCGACCGGTCCACGAACGGCCGGTAAGGCTCCATTACGTCGTCCGCTAATGCGAAAGCATTGTAACGGTTGTGGTGGTGGATCCCCAGCGTCGGCAGCAGACCCGAACAGACCAAAGCCCGAGCCACCGTCGCCCGCAAGATCGCATAACCGTAATTCAGCAGGTTGTTCGGCGGCATCCCCTCGCGGTCGCGACGAAAATCCGGAATCTGCGGAAAAAGTCTGCTCCAAAAATAGGCCGCCGCCCGTGCTTCGAAGTTGTCCGGGTCGTCCGACCGGACGGACGAAGCCCAAAACAGCATATTCTTGTGCGGAATGCCCCGTTCGCGGAGCAAAGCCCCCTGGTTCGCGATTTTGGCCCGCACGGTCTGCTGCCAGAGCTGTTTGCGCAACGGGGCGGAAGAGTCGATCTGCGCCCGGAACCGCTCCTGCTGGACGGAGTGGCCCTCTAACGGCAGGAGCAGGCCGGCCGGCATCCGGGACGAGTCGCACGTAACGACCGCAGCCGTATTGTCGAGCAGCCGTTCGAGCAGTCCGTGCGTTACGGTGATCTGTCGGTTGTCCAAGATCACGATGCCGATGTCCTCGATCGGGACGGTGTTCAGTCCCGAAGCGTCGTCCATGCCGTTCGCCCCCGGCAGGTGGATGACTAACTGGTCGTTCCGGAAGCTCAGGTAGGCCGGATTGCCGAAGTAGAGCGTCTTTTTGATCATAGCTCGTCGGGCAGGGAGATGTCGCCCAGCAGGTCGATCCGAACCTTGACGGGGTGGAGTTCGTCCATTCGTTTGTAACTGGTGATCCGACAAGATCGTTTGGCTTCTTGGGCTTGGGCCGTTTTTTGAGGTTGAGTCTCATATTGATGAAGAAACCACAAATCGAAATTGTTCCCAAGTGTCGATATGCTCCGCATGCGGTAAAGGTGAGGTCCCAGTAATTGGTAATCGTGTTGTTCGATCGCCGCGCGGACCACATCCGGCTCCATGCCCAAGACGACCATCTCGTTCTGCTGGAGGCTGAATTCGTATGTCCACTCCGCCGGTGGGAGTTTCTCGAGGAAAGTTTGCGGAAAGCGGTTTTCCGGAGCCTTCTCCACGATGTTCCACACCTCGTCCGGCCGGCGGATGACGACCGGCAGCCCGAACCGCTTGCGTTCCACCGCATGCCAGAATGTACAGATCCGGTACTCCCGTTTTCCGTCCGGCGATCGGTAGAATGCGATGTGGTGGTTGTTACCCGGTTTGACGAATCCCGTCGGCCGGCCCGTCGCCCCGTCATGCCGAACCGCTTCGACCGAAGCGTCGTTCAGTCCTGTATAGCATCGCACCCTGCGCACCGGTTGTCCGTTCCAGCGGCACGACTCGCCCTCTTTCGCGCTGCTTGCCAGCCACGCTCGCACCGCCTCCCGGAGTCGGGCATCGACGATTTTGTCCGTTTTATCGAACTTGGGTGTCAGCGGATAGCGGATCACATAGACCGGCTTGTCGTCAGGCGTCGCCGGATCGGGAATCCGTCCGTAGACACTCTCCTCGCTGAGCGCGCCGCGGGGCACCTGCACCCGTTGCACGACCTGCTGCTGTCCGTGCAACCGGGCTTTGCGAACCCCCGGTGTCGAGACCCGTTTTCCCGCCTTGAACGAAACCAATATCCCGGCGGTCTGTTCCGTTACCTCGGCTGTCGAGAAAGGACGTTGCGAGGCGAAATATCGCTCTGCTAACTGCATCCGGTGATCCGAAGAGGGGGTCCGGCCCATCTTTTCGATCTCATCTGACATCGCTTGCCGGGTCTTTTCGTTACTCAGCGTGTTGAGCCGCTGGATATACCCCTGCCGGGTGCAGGCAACGGTCAGCGCATCGAGGGCATGGTGGCGGTGGTCGTCGCGCTTGTTCCAATCCCCGACAGGTTCCGGGTGGAGTTGCCTCAACACATCCTCCCAGCCCCATACGCGGCGCAGGTAGGCCGTAACGCTCCCGCTGGTCGTCCATACGTCGGGACAGATCTCACGCAGCAACTCCACCGCTTTGCGTGAGATGTACTGGCTCTGGCGCAACTGCCGGTCGATGAAGTCGTCCGGGATCTCATTCCCCCGCATCAGCAGCTTTTGGCGTTTGGTCCGGTTCTTCTTGCCGAGCAGTTCGACCTGTTCGAGGTAGGCAGCTAATGCGGCCTCTCCTTTGTTTTCCATGTAGTCGCGGGCCGTGCTGTTTCCTTTCTCCCGGTTGCAGTGCCGGTGCGAGAGGGTCTTGTTGCTCATCGAGTCGTCGAAAAGCAGCGATTGCGGAATGATGTGCTCGATGTCGACCGAGTCGCCCGTCAAGGCTTCGGAAAGCGTGATCGGTTTTCCGCAGTAGATGCAGACGCCGCCGATGGTCTCCATCAACTCTTGGTGCAGCTTGTATTTCTGGATGACCCGGCGGGTCGCCCGTACCCCCGGATGCTCCTTTTCGATCCGTTCGATGATGCGTTTGTTCTCCCGTTCGTTGTCCCGCATGCTCTTGGCCGAGCGTTCGCGCTCCTCGCGGCTTTGCTTTAGCTCGCGGGCCAGCTCGACCCGGATCTCGTCCGGCCGGCCGTAACGCTCCAGCAGGCTGTTGCTCAGGTTGATCAACTGGTTCAGGATCTTTTCGACCACGGGCTGCCGCAGGGCATTCTTGGGCAGCAGGTCGAGCCGCTCTTTCAACGGGCGTTCCTGTCGCTGTTCCGCGGTCTCGGAGCGGGAGTGGTCGTAACCGGCCAGCGTCATCGCATCGCTGTAGCCGTAGCCCCGGCTCAGATAAGGCAGGATGCGCCGCATCGCTTTGGCCGACTTGTTGCTGAACCCTTGCCGCCGGAAGTCGATCGCGGCTAATCGTTCAGCTGCCGGTTGCGCGATGCCGAATTTGCGGTGCAGCACCGTCGCGCACACCTCCGGGTCGGCGATCGAGTAGATCGTGTGCCACAACCGGTAGAACGGACTCTGCTCGACGGCCGGGTCGATGCACATGGAGGGTCCTTCATGCTGCAACTCGCCGCTCTTGCGGTCATAGAGTACGGCGATCTTCTGCCCGTCGCCCTCCGGCAGCTCGGTCAGCGAAAAGTCCAGCAACCCCTCCGGAATCGCCTCGGTGCCGAAAGCGGCAGCGATCTTGGTGTAGGTCTCGTTGCCGGCGAGGCCGCTTTTCTCGATCTTTTTGTCGGGGGTGTAACCGTCGCTCTTGGAGAGGCCGAGCAACTTTTGCAACTCCGTCCACGTGAGTTTGGCCGAGACGGCAAGTTTTCGGGCGATTTTCTCTTTCTGCTCTTGGGTGATGGGGTAAGATTGGCCGCGTTTGTCGGTTATGCGGATGTTGTTGACCTGCTCCCAAATGCGGCACGCCTGAGCCAACGGCGAACTGCGCGGGGCCACTTTCGGCCCGCAAAGCCGTTCGTGGCTGCGAACGAGCTGCATCCGACCCTCGAACTCGCACACGGAAACCAACCCTTTGCACGATTTCAACGGCCGCTGCCGGTAGATGATCTCGTCGCGCAGCCGACGGACGAACGCATCGGTCAGCACCTCCGGATAATACTGGCGCTGCGTGGCCATGATCCGGTCGAACTCCTCCATGTAAGCGGCGCGCGGATAGACGAGGTCTTTGACGCGGAAATCTTCTTTCTCGTCTCTCGATTGCTTTTTTAACTTATGTGTTTCGGAGAGTTTTTCATATAAAAACTCTCCGACGGTCTGCCCCCGCTGCCGCAACTCGTCGTACCGATTGTTCACCTCTTTGACGTAGTCGGTGTCCTGTTTGGTGTTTCCTTCGGCGCGGGCGGATTTATAACCCCGCTTCTGGTTCAAATGGAGCAGCACGCGTCCCAGCTCGGGCAGCCCGATGCGCTCGGTGGCGGCGCGGCTGCGCAGAGACCACAAGGCGAGTTTCTCCAGTCCGACACACGATGCGTCGGGCAGCAGGCCGTGTTTTCTCAAGGCGGTGAGCAGCGTGGCGCGGCGCATCTGGTACCGGTCGTACCCTTTCCGCTGGGTCCGTTTCTGGGTCCGGTCGGCGTTCTTGGAGATGGCGTTGCCCCGCACAAATTGGGTGAAGGCGCCTTTGTCGCCGGAGTCGGCTTCGGTTTGCGGGACGATGCGGCTGCCCATATGGCTGATCCCGACGGGACGACCCTCGTCGTCGGTACGAACCACGGCACTCCCGATGGATGCGGTGCCGAGGTCGAATCCCCAAATCGTTTTCATGGTTTAGCGGTTTTATTTGGAGTAAATATAGTATAAAAAACAATAACTCCCTATAATATTTGTATAATACGCTTAAAAAGTGGGATTTCTGGCGGATTGGACGGAGGGATCGGGGTTAGGTGGCTGGCCATGGGGCGGGTATCCCTCGCGAAACCGACCCGACGGGCGAAAGCCGACAGACGAAAACCGCATTCAAAAAAGTTTATTACTTTTGTAAATTGATACCATACGATCATTATCCGCCACTATGAGAATCATCCGGAGTTTTCTTTGTCTGACGCTCGCAGCCCTTGCTGTTTGGCCCGCTGTCGGTGCAAAGAAAAAAAATGGTATGAACAAATTGCTCAAAAGCAAGAACCCCGAACAGATCTATCAAGCCGGTTTGGAGGCCTACCGGAATAAAAAATATCGTAACGCAACCATCTATTTCGATGCTGCGTACAACGATTTTTACAGCAGCGACCGGGCCGATACCATCCTTTTCTACGCCTCGAAAGCCTATTACAATCAAGGAATCTACGACATAGCGGCGGACGGATTCGACCAGTACCGCAAGGTCTTCAGCCGGCGGCCGTTTTCGGAAGAGGCCGAGTTTCTGCTGCCCATGTGCTGGTACCACCTCTCCCGGCCGGCCGAACGCGACCAGACGGAGACCCGCAAAGCGATCACCACCTTCAACGAATACCTGAACCGGCATCCGGAGAGTATCAAGGCGGCCGATATTCGGGTGATGCTCGAGGAACTCCAGCAGAAACTGTACGAAAAGGAATTTATCAATGCGGCTCTTTACTTCAAGCTGCAACTCTATCCGGCTTCGGTGGCGGCGCTGCGCTATGCCTTGAAAGACACTCCGGAGACGCCGTATCGCGAGACCATGATGTACTTGATCTGCAAGTCGTGGTACAACTATGCCAAAAACAGCGTGCCGGCGAAAAAACTCGACCGGTATATGAAAATGGTCGATTCGTACTACAACTTCAAGAGCGAGTTTCCGACGAGTCAGGCTTACCTCAAAGACCTCGACAAAATGTTCCGTGAGGCGAAGTTTTACGTCGACTACAACCAGCAGGCGACGGTGGACATCGAAAAAGACCGGATCGGGGCGGAGAATCTCAAGGAGAGCATCAAGCAGCAGAAAGCGAAGCTGCGCACGATCAGCGATCAGGTCGAACGCAGCGGGGCCAGAATGAAGCTCCGACAGGACGAAACGACCCTCAAAGCGCAGCTGGCGCGGATCAAGGACGAGGCCAAACGGCTCAAGAAGAACGACCGAAAGATGAGTCGCGAGGCGAATGTTACGGTCTCGCAGGGGGAGTAGAAACAGACGGACAGGAACAGGAAAACAAATAGAAGGAGTCATATGGAAATCAAATCTCAGAACGTGCCGACCAATACGGTTACGCGGACATTGAGCGATCTGGATGCTGCGACGGGCAATATTTACGAGACGGTGAATGTGATCGCCCGCCGGGCCAACCAGATCAACAGCGAAATCAAACAGGAGTTGTCGGGTAAGTTGTCGGAATTTTCGTTCGCTTCGGATAACCTCGAGGAGACGTTTGAAAACCGGGAGCAGATCGAAATATCGCGTCATTATGAGCGGATGCCGAAACCGACGTTGATCGCTATCGAGGAGTATCTCGACGGCGAGGTGGGTTTTCGGGAACGTAAGGGTCATCCGGTGGCTGAGAGATAGTTTTGGGCGTTTCGGCTTGATTGGCGTCTGCCTTGGGGGTAGAGGCTGCCTCTTGCCCGCCGCGGGCACGCGGGGCCTGCCCGGCCTGAGGGCGGTTTTCTCTTGAGGGTAGAGGCTTATAGGGGTAGAGGCTGCCCGGTTCGGGTGCCGCTCGGCACCGCGCGCCGCGGATGAGGGGGAAAATCGTTCAAAAGCATGGATTGCTTT
>JAFLSI010000032.1 GCA_022511025.1 Rikenella sp.
AATCCCTCAGCTCCCACACAGAAAAACAAGACTTTACAGCACACTGTAGAGTCTTGTTTTTTTCTGCCGGTACACAATTTCGATACGACTTCGCCTTAACCCTCTGCCGTTTTTATGCCTATTTTTTCCCATTTCGGCAGGCAGAAAGAATCGACAGCCGTTTTTTATCTTATTGACAACCTCGGCAATTCTTTGGGAAATTATCGTTATCCCTCCGACAAACCATATTTTGCTGTCTCAAAATTGTACCGAGGCTCTCCATGCAATATGAGAAGTCTTGGGCGGCTTTCTTCCGGTTTAAGTTGGTAGCCATAGATTCGTTCTGACTCAATAAGCGACTTGCAAATTTATAACATGAATATTACAAAAACCATCGGCCTGTACGCGGGTCGATAATCAATCTCCTGCTCCCGGTTGAGGTCTTTGGTGTCGATGGGCTGTTTGTTCTGCACGCGGTCGGAGAATTTCTTTTTCGAGTCGATGAAAGCGATCTCGGTTTTGTTATTATTTCGCCGAAACAACAAATTCCAAGACATGAAAAACGACAAGACATTCGATGAGATCGCCGAACGGTGGAAAGCCGACAAAAAACCGTATGTGAAAAGATCGACCTATGCCGCCTACTCGCTTTTGATCGCCAACCACCTCCGGCCCGCTTTCGGGACGCAGACCGAAATCACCGAAGCACTCGTCCAGCGGTTCGTGTTGGACAAACTCACCCAGGGACTCAGCCAAAAAAGCATCAAAGACATCCTGACCGTCTTGAAAATGATTCTGAAATTCGGCGTCAAGAACGAATTGACCGAATACCGCCGCATCGACATCAAATTTCCCACCCCGCGCGAGCGGCATCGGATCGAAGTGCTCAGCAAAACCCAGCAGCGACGGATTATGGCCTACATCGCCGATCACTTTACCTGCCTCAACTTAGGCATCTACATCTGCCTGTGCACGGGGATGCGGATCGGCGAGATCTGTGCCCTCACCTGGGACGACATCGACACGGAGGCCGGCATCATCAAGATCGACAAGACGATTCAGCGCATCTACCTGCCGGAAGGAGGGGCCAAACGGACCGAAGTGGTGATCGACACCCCGAAATCCGAAAACTCGATCCGGGAGATTCCCATGTCCCGGAGCCTGCTCCGGTTGGTCAAGCCGCTGAAACGGGCCGCCGACGGCCGTTTTTTCGTCCTGACCAACACCCTTCGGCCGACCGAACCGCGCATCTACCGGAATTATTACAAACGGTTTTTGCAGGAGTTGGGTATTCCGGCCCTGAAATTCCACGGACTCCGCCACAGTTTCGCCACCCGTTGCATCGAGAGCCGGTGCGACTACAAGACAGTCAGCGTGCTGTTGGGCCACTCGAACATCAGCACGACCCTCAACCTCTACGTCCATCCGAACTTGGAGCAGAAAAAACGGTGTGTCGAGCAGATGTCCCGGTCGCTGCGGTGAGCCGGTGCGAAACGCGCCGAAGGAATCGAAATATTCCTTCGGCGCGGTATCGGCGGCGGAGGGGACGGCGCATCAGAGCGTGCCGAGCAGCTCTTTCAGCTGGACCAGCATCGCCTCCGGCTCTATCCCCGACCGTTCGATCCCCTTCGGCGTGAAGAGCGCCACGGTTTCATTCAGTTCCGCCAGTGCAGCCTCGTCCCCCGCTGCGGCCAGTGTTTCGCGCAGGATGCGTATCTTCTCCGCCTGTTGGATCCCCTCGATCAACCGCTCGAAACGGATGCTGCTTCGGCCGCCCGGATAGACTAAGTAGCAGTCGCCCGCCGCCCACGTGTGGAACCGTGAATCCCGCAGCGGATCGGCCGTCCAGCTGTTGTAGGCCCAGCGCAACACCCCGTCGTACCCGCCCGCCACGGCATGCACCGGAAGCCAGGCTGCCTCGGCCGGGGCCGAAAAAGTGAAAGTATTCGGAAAACTCTCCGTGCAGCAGATGTAAACCGTACTGATCCGGCCCGCCTGCTCGCGCGCCGCCTTGACCGCCGCCGGAAACCGATGGGTGTACGGGATGCTCAGGTCGTACAGGTCGGCCTGTATCTCGTCGTGGTAATTGCCGGCCAGCGTGATTTTGAACTCCGGGTCGGCCTCTTTGATCAGCCGGATCGCCTCCTGCATCGCTTTCAGCGGCCGTTCGTCCATCGAAATGGCCGTTCGGCCGAACCACCCCTTTTCGCGCAGGTGGCGTGCAAAATCGGTGAGGAAAGGCAGCCAGTAGTCGCGGTAGGCTGCCGAGCCCGGTTCGGCCTGCAGGAACTGCACCCGGCCGGTCGCCGGGTCGAAGTAGTCGAAACTCAGGGCCCACGGAATCAAGGTGTAGCAGTTGATCTGCCGGTCGATTCCCGCTTCGTTCGTCATGAAGTCGATCCACCGGTCGAAGAGGGTGTAGTCATAGGTCCAGGTGCTGTCTGTTCTCTTCGTCTTGGCGATCATGCTGTCGAAGGGGTCGTAGGTCTGTCCGGCCCACGGTCTGTGCATGATCGAGGCCGTTACGACTTTCTGTCCGGCCTCGGCCAGCATCTTCATCGAGGGGAGCATGGCGTCGAAATGGGCGCGGCTCCAGAGCGGAACCCCGTAATAGCGCGCCACGGCATACGGATTTTGCCACAAGTCGAGATGAAAGGCCCACTCTTTCGGTTCCGGCAGCGTCCGGTCGGCGACGTCGAGTTGGATGCGAATCTTCATCGGCCGGAGGTTTTTGCCCGAAACGGTCAGCGTCCCCCGGTACCTTCCCGCCTCGGCCTCCCGCGGCACCGCCACCTGCACCCAGACAGGCTGCACCGTACACGGCGCGAGGTTCCGAATGCGCACCGTATCGAGTACGTCGGCCACCAATGACGAGTCCCACTCCGCCGGATCGGGCCGGTGTCCGCATCCCCCTCCGTCCGGATTCAGTCCGTCGGTCATCACATACCGCACGAAATGGGTCCGCACGGCTTCGGCCGGGATCACGGTCCCTCCTGTTCCGCGCAAATCGCTCGCCGACACGGTTACCGCTTCCAAAGCCCGGTTAGTCCACAGCACGGCCTGCCCGTTGACCCGCTCGCCGCGCCACGCTTTGGTCTGCCAGAGCGCAGTCTGCTCCCTGACGGGCAGATCGAATTTCGGGTACCGGGTGTCCGTGTCGCCCCAGCTCCAGGCCACACTCTGCCGCATCCGCCCCCAAACCTCCGCTCCGTCGTGCGGCTTGCCGTCGGTGAGTTCTTCGTAATCGCTGCTGAGTCCGGCTCTCTCCTGTGTCTGCGCGCTGCCGGAAAGGCTCGACAGGGCGATCATGCCGGCGATCGCTATAGGTTTGATTTTCATTGCGGATGATTCGTTTGCTTCTGAAGAAAGTTATCTCCTCCCCCTCCTCTTGGCCGTCCCTGCCGGGAAATCGAGCCCTAAACGGCCGAACATCTCGATATCCAACGGTCGGAGACCGATTCGGTCCAGCGTTTCCGGCCGGTTGTGGTCGTTCAGGTAGTGGCGCGGGAAGACCGTGAACCGGGGCGACACCACCGACAGCGAATCGTTCCGGTATCCCGTTTCGACCCCTCCCATGTCTAACAGCGTGTGGAAAATCACATTCGTCGTCATCGGCTTGCCGCTGTTGGCCTCCGCCGCCTCCCGCGCCTCCGGCCGCAGCGCGTCGTACTGCGGCGACAGCCACAGCACGCACGGAATGTGGAGCTGGTAGTAGGTCGGAATCGGCGACGCATGGAGGAACCGGTTCCGACGGTCGTCATACATATCCTCGCCGTGATCCGATGCGTACAGCAGCCCGGACGCCGTGTTCGGCAGCGCCCGGAGCCGCCCGATCAGGTCGCTCAGCAGCCGGTCTGTCGTCCGGATCGAGTTGTCGTAGGCGTTGACGAGCCGCTCCCGGTTGTCGCGCCCCACCGATTCGTAGTCTGCCGGCTGAAAATAGGCATCCTCCGCCCCGTACCGCTCCTGGTAGTCGAAGTGCGATCCGTAGGTGTGCAGCACGATGAACAGTTTGCGCCATGCCGTGTCGTTCAGCAGCCCCTCCACCCCTTGCAGCAGCACTTCGTCGTACGGATTGACCTCCTCCTCTCCCGTCGCTCCGGCCTTGAGGAAGACTGTCGTGTCGGCCTCCGCTCCGAAGTGGTCGATGAACGACCGGTTCGGCCGCTGGTTCGAGAAGAAAGCGGTCCGAAATCCCGCCTCCTTGAATGCCGTGAGGATGCTTTTCTGCGTGTAGATCACCTCGTAGTTCTCCGCCGACGCCGCGCTCAGCATGATCGGTACGCTTTTGTGGGTGGCATCGGCCTGGGTCAGCAGGTCGCGGAACACGACCAACCCCTCCTCGTGCACCAAACGGGGATTGGTCTCGCGCGGATAGCCGTAGAGCTGCCAGTTCAACGCCCGCGCCGTCTCGCCGATCACCAAGAGATAGACTTCGCGCACGCTGTCCGGCCGCTCGGAGCGGGCGTCGAACCGGAAATCCCGCGATGTTTCGGCATACCGTTCGCTTTGCTGCCACCGTTCGACGGCGAGTTTGAGGTTATATCCGATATTGACCGGCCAGAGGTCGAGCCGCATCCGGTAGGTCGGGTCCTGCCACCGCGCTCCGAGGATCGTTCCGATTCCGACGGCGAAAATCACGGCCGCCCGACGCAGGTTCCGCCGCCGGAAAACCGAGTCCAGCCGGTCCGGAATCCGGATCGACAGGATCCCCAGAACCAGTGCCGGCACGTAGAGCAGCACCACGCCGGCGATCGCCGGCGCCAATTTCCCGAGAAGTTCCAGCGCTTCGTTCGAGTTGGTCGTTACGACGTTGAGCAGCATGTCCACCGCAACGATCGAGTGGCCGAACAGGTAGAGCAGCACCAACTGGAAGGCTCCGAAGACGAGCACCGGAAAGAGGCACCACAGCGGAATCCCCGGCCGCCGCCCGGCGGCCAGCAGCGCCATCCATGCCGCTCCGGGCACTAAAAGCAGAGCTGCCTTGCCGAGCAGGGGCATCGACTCGGTGAAGCACAGGAAAAGGTTCGGCACGAGCAGTACGGACAGAAAAATCCAGTAGAAAGTCCGCTGATCCGAAAACCGCTTTCGGAGCTGCTCTGTGAATGGTCTAAAATGCTTCATTGATCTGGAAAAGGAATCCGTTCTGCCCCTTGCCGAAGCCGTAGTCGAGGCGGACGTTCACCCGTTTTTTGAACTCCCACCGGTAGCCGATCCCGTAGTTGGGCAGGGTGTGGTCCCAGCGGAAGGTCTGGAAATTCTTGTATACGTTTCCTGCGCCGACCCATGCCGCTATGCCGTGGCGGTTGTAGATGTGCTGGCGCAGCTCCATTTGGATCTCGGTGAGGTTGTCGTCGCGGTACCGTCCTTCGTAGTAGCCCCGCATGCGGTACGAACCGCCCATCTTGGCTAACATCGCCCACGGTACGTCGCCGTAGTTCTGCTGGGTGTGGAAGTCGAATGCCAGCACGGCCCCTTTCCACAGCTGCTGGTAATAGTCTACGATTAGGTCTGTCCGTCCGTAGACGTGCCGGTTGCCGAGCCATCCGGGGTTGGCGTACTGTTCGAGCCGCACGTACCACCCGCGGTAGGCGTTGGTCATCACGTCGCGCGAGTCGTAGTTCACCACGAACCCCATGCCGAAACTCAGCACCGAGGGATTCTGCCCCTCCAGCAGCTCCGGCCGGGCGAAGCGCAGCCCGTCTACGTAGTCGAAACTGGCGATCGGCCCGATATAGAGGTTCCGGGCGACGCGGAACTGGAAATCGACTTTGACCTGGTTCTGTTTGCGGGTGTAGCGGCTGGCGTTGGCGTTGTCTTTGTTCATGTCGTAGCCGATCCCCCAGAATGCGCTGGGAAAGGAGAAGGTGTAGAGGAGGTAGTTGATCCGGTAGCGGTCTTTCGGGAAGATGTTGGTGCCCCGGATCCCCACCATGTAGAACCCGGAGGTGGCTACGGAGCTGAACAGCGAGACGTTGGAGGGTTGCAGCAGGGTGTCGCTGCGGTCCATCCGGTACAGGCCCGACGCCACGATCCCCAACCCGACTTTCGTGTCGTTGGAGTAGAACGGCCCGCCGATGATGCTGAAGTCGAATTTTTTGTGCCGTTTTTCCTGGTTGGATTCGGTGAAGAAGCGTTTGAACCGCTGCCAGCCGGTCGGTTTGGCCGGAACGGTGTCTTCTGCGGCTCTGTCCGCTGCCGCCGGGTTTGCCGTACTGTCCGTAACGGCCGCCGCTGCGGTGCTGTCGGCAGCCGCCGGAAAGGCGGCGGCGGGGCGCAGGGCGATCGTCCACACGAGGAGAATAATGGCGAGCGAATGGCTGTAGTGTCGGTTCATGAGTCGGGGTTCCATAGAGAACGGTCAATAGCGAAGTTTTACGTTGTCCACCCAGAGGCAGTTCCCGACCGTCCCGGTATAGGCTCCTCCGTAGCTGGAGGATATTTGCAGGATCAGGTGGGTCGGCTGTTCGCCGTCGCCGGCCCAGCCGATCTCTTGGATCGGCACCATCCGGCCTTTGCTGTTCCGGCACCAGTAGGCGCTCTCGCCGCTTACTAACCCCATCTCCGGCCGGAAATCCGGCCGCTTCGTCATGTCGCCGTACAGAATCTCGACGGTGTGTCCGTTCACCCACTCCGGGGTGTCGGTTCCGATGCGTTCGTTGGCGGTTCCGATGCGCCGGGCATAGACGTTGCCCTCTTCGTCTTCCCACCGTTTCTGCAACAGCAGAACGACGTCGGCATAATCCGGCCCCTCCACGATCTTGTTGGAACCGACGGAGGCTTTGATGCGGTTCGGCGAGCCGTCGGTGCGGTATTTGTAGTCCATCACGAGGGCTGCCGGCCGGCCGGTGAAGGGAACGCCTTGATCCAACTTGGATTGCGGGTTTTTGGTGTCTTTGACGGGTTCGATCATCTCGCCCAAAAAGATGCTGCCCGATGCCAGTACGGAGATGTTGATTATCCCTAACACTTTGACGGTCTCCAACCGGGTCTCCAACCGGGCGCACTGTCCGTTTCCGCGCGGTTCGGGAAAGACAGTAACGCTGCACTTCGTGATGCCGCTCACTTTGGCCAGCACGTTCGATGTCCCCCACGGCGACCGGGAACTCCGCCGGTACGGCTCTTCGCCGCGGATGGTGTCGTTGGGGCCGATTTCGTAGAGCTGCCGCAGCCGGCCGCCGATGGCGCCCGACTCTTTGATCTCGCGCACGACCCACTGATCGAAGTGTCCGAAGGCGATCCCCACGGTCTTCTGTCCGGAAGCGGAAAGCAGGGTCCAACCGAACCCTGCGGCCGTCATGAATGTGCTGAGAATCTTGTTCATATCCCTATCCTCCGTCTCTTTTGCGTTTGCGGGAGAGGCTGTCGAACGCGGGGTTCGATCGGCTCTGCCGGTCGACTCAACGAACGGCAGTATTCTGACAAAGATACGAATTATCTGTGATCTGTTTCGGTCGCTTTCGTATTCTATGTATGAAAGGTGGATTCCTTACGGCACCGGGTCGGATCCGCTGCCGCCCCACGGGTGGCAGCGGAGGAGGCGCCGAACCGACAGCCAAAGAGCTTTGAGCGGTCCGTATTTTCGGAACGCTTCCAAAGCATATTGCGAGCAAGTCGGCGTAAACCGGCAGGCTCCCGGCAGAAAAGGCGAAACCGCTGTCTGGTAGAACCGGATCAGCCCGACGAACGGCGCCGCCGCTACCGCCCGCCAGACCCTCCGTCCGTTTCGGCCGGCTGTCGCCATGTCGTTTTTTCGTTCCGAATCGTGCATAGTTTGTTCAAAATCGAGACCACCGCCTGTTCGACCGTGCGGTAGTCGGCCGGTTCCCCCTTGGCGATATACGAAAGCGCGATGTCCGCCCCGGCCGAGAAAGACAACCGGTGTTTGTGCAGCCGGTAGGCTTCCCGCAGCAGGCGTTTGAGGCGGTTGCGCACCACCGCTTTCCGGTGGTTGCGCTTCGGGACGATCACCATGACCCGCTTCTCCGGCCCCTCGCTCCACCGGAAAGTGCATTTGACCGGATAGACCAAAAACGCCTCTCCGCAGGTGAAGAGGCGTTCTATGTCATTTCGGCCGGAGAGCCGTTCCCTTTTGGGCAGCGTATGGCGCACCTCCCCCGAAATTTCCCTCCCCTCGGCCCGTCCGCCCGGTCCGGCACTCGAAACGGTTTGCAGCGCATCGTTCATAAAAAACGACTGAAAAAATAGTAAGAGAGACGATCCATGTTATTTCGCAGCTGCCGCAGCCGTTCCCTTTTTCCCACTCCGGCTGCCGCCTCCACCCTTTGCTACCGCCGTTTTCGCCTTCGCTCCTGCACCCGTCTTCCCTGCCGCCGGTTCCGGCAGCTCCCGCACCCCGAACTCCTCGACCGCTCCTCCCCCCGCCAATGCTGCCATATATTTATCCATCGCTGCCGTCAGCGACGGATATTTCGGAGTCGGCGCCATAATATCCACCCTCATTCCCCCCTCCAACGCCTCGCGCACCGCAGCATTCCCCAGTACCGCCACGATCATCCCCTCCGGCAGGAGGGCGAATGCGTCGCGCAAAGCCCGGACCTCCGCCGGTCCGTAGCAGGCCACCATGTCGTAGCGTTCGATGTCGATGTCCGACAGGTCGGCCGCCACCGTATGCGCCAGCACGATTTTCGTGAACTTCACGCCGGTTTTGGTCAGCAGTTGGAGCACCTCCGGTTTGCACGGGTCGGAGAGCGCCACCAAAAACTTCTCCTCCTTGTGTTTTGCGACGATCTCCATGAGGTCGGAGAAGGTCGCCGCCCCGTAGAATATTTTGCGTTTGCGGTAGACGATGTATTTCTGCAGATAGAGGGCGATCGCCTCCGTAACGCAAAAATATTTCATGTCTTCCGGCACGGTGATCCGGCAGGCTTCGCAGAGGCGGAAAAAGTTGTCGATCGTTTTTCGCGAGGTGAAAATCACGGCCGTATGGGCGAGCACATCGACCCGCTGCGCCCTGAACTCTTTGACCGTAACCCCCTCGACGGTGATGAACGGGCGGAAATCGATCTCGACTTTGTGTTTGGAAATCAGTTCCGAGAAAGGCGACTTGTCGGAGGCCGGAGCCGGCTGGGAGACGAGTATCCGCTTAACTTTCAGTGTATTTGCCATGGTTCAATTGATCCCGCTCTTCCGTATTGCCAGGGCGATAATGAAGCTCACCGGCAGGATTTCAACGGCGCAAAGGTACAAAATCCATTGCAATTTAGAAAACGCTCTTAATTTGAAGTATTTATAGAGGGCGGCGAAGTGGAAGAGGATCAGCCCGCCGATCACGACGGTCCCCGGAACGAACAGCCGGCCGCTGATGCCGACGATAATGGCGAGCGGGGTGTAGAAGATGGCGATAAATACGATGTCGATCCGGTTGATGAAGGTGATCTCGCTGAAAAGGGCTTTGTCGTCGGTCAGCCAGCGCATGACCGCGAAGGCGATCCGCCGGTACAGCGCAACGCACAGAAAGGCGGCTGCGGCGCCGAAAAACAGGTAGTAGCTCTCCACGGCAGGGAGCTGGATCTCCAACCAGACCATGATCAGGGCGGCGCCGCTCAGCACGGCCAAGGCGATGCCGCTGCGCAGAAAGTAGGCGAAGTCGGCCCCCTGCCCCTCCATCAGGGTGAGGGTGTCTTCGATGTTTCCGATGTTGCGCAGGCAGCTCATCATGTCGCGCCGGAAGCGGTTGAGGATGTAGCAGTAGAAGCAGATGACGACGACGAGGACGACGGAGGTCTGCCACGGTTCCGGCCCGGCGTCGACGGTGTGGACCGCTTGGCGCGGCTTCAGCGCTTCGGAGACGGTCGACCCGCTGCCCCACACCTCGCCGGCCCTTTCGGCCGGCCGCAAAAGCCAGGCGGTGTCCGGAACGACCGGGGAGAGCGGAAAGGTGCGCCCCTCGCCTGCGGTGCCGCTGCTGCGTGTCGGGTCGGACGAGGCGATCTCCCACAGGCTGCCGTACGGCCGGTAGGGCCGCTCCGCCGCTGCTGCAAAGGGTGTTGTTCCTGTCGCGTCCATGCTCCGGCGATTCTGTATCGAGTAAAAGAGATAGGTTGTTGTCCCGGCCGGTGGTTTCGCCTCACTGTCTCCCGTTCGCTGACTAAAAAAATACGCACAAAATCCGCCCGGCTGACTGTACGAATTTTGTGCGCAGATCCCGCAACCCGCCCGTTTTCCACACAACTCGGCGGAGAGAGAGGGATTCGAACCCCCGGAGCCTCGCAGCTCAACGGTTTTCAAGACCGCCGCAATCGACCACTCTGCCATCTCTCCGGAGGCAAAAATAGCGGTTTTTTCCGTACAGCCCAAAATCGCTGCCGAATTTTTTCTTTGCACCGGCGGAGCAGCAGGGACGGAGTTTTCGCGGCGGTTTCCGGCGGTCCGACCCGAAAAGAATTCGACAAAAAAATCGGTCAAACTCTTGGTTATTAAGTTTTATAGACTATATTTGCAACGTACAACAGAGACTCAAACCCTTTAAACATTTCTATCATGAATAAAACACAACTCGTTGAAGCAATCGCTACAGAAGCAGGATTGACCAAAACTCAGGCTAAAAAAGCGCTCGAGGCTTTTATCTGCGTTACGGGCAAAACGTTGAAAGCCGGCGACAAGATCGCTTTGGTCGGCTTCGGCTCGTTCAGCGTAACCAAAAAACCGGCTCGTACGGGACGGAATCCGCGGACCGGGGCGGCGATCAAAATCGCAGCGAAGAAGGTCGTGAAGTTCAAAGCAGGAGCGGAACTGAGCGCTGCGGTGGGCAAATAATGCGCATGTCAGAATGTTTCCTGTAGCCCCGTGCTGCAGGGAGCGGTTCTGCTTCGTTTGCTCCTCCGGGCAGGCTGAATTTCTTCGGCTGTTGGGAACACCGTTCGTTTTCCGGGTTTTTCCGCGGAAAACGAACGGTATATTTTTGTACCTTTGTCAGCCCTTGCCGGCTGTTCCCGGCAGAGACCCTGCCCCGCACCGGTTCGCAAACCCGAACCGACCCTTTGAACCTTACGGTATGAAAGAGAAAAAAACGATCCGACTCGTCGTCCTGTTGATACTCCTGCTGGTGGCCGTCGACCAGACCGTCAAACTGTGGGTCAAAACCCACATGACACTCGACGAAACCATTCCGGTGTTCGGTCAGTGGTTCTATATCCACTTCATTGAAAATCAGGGGGCAGCCTACGGGATGGAGTTGGGAGGACGGTATGGCAAACTCCTGTTGAGCCTCTTCCGGATCGTGGCCGTGGGAGCGATCGGCTGGTATATCCGGCGGCTGATCCGAAACGGAGCGCCGGTGGGCGTGGTCGTCGGAATCTCCGTCATTCTGGCCGGGGCGCTGGGCAATATCCTCGATTCGGCTTTCTACGGACTCTTCTTCTCGGAATCCACCCCGCTCCAAGTGGCCCGTTTCGTGCCGTGGGGCACCGGATATGCCCCGTTCCTGCACGGCAGCGTGGTCGACATGCTCTACTTCCCGCTGATCGAAATCGAACGGATGCCCGACTGGATTCCGTTTGTCGGGGGAGAGACCTATACGTTCTTCAGCCCGACATTCAATGTGGCGGATGCGTATGTTACGGGAGGACTGCTCTACCTCTTGATTTTCAAACTCAGATTTTTCAGATAACCGTTCGCCCATGGGACTGTTCTGGAATAGCATCAAACGGGAGATCGGACGTTTCGGACAGAGTCGGATACTCCTCCTGTCCGTCGTTGTCATTCCCGTCGTATTGACCGTGCTGTACGTGCTGATGTTGCGGCAGGGGACCGTCCGCGACCTCCCCGTCGTCGTTTACGACGGCGACCGGACAGAGCTGTCGCGTCAGTTGGTGCGGATGGTCGACGCGACCCCTACGGCGCAGGTCGTGCGCCATGTGGAGAGCATCGGGCAGGGCCGGCAGGCGATCGTTCGCGGCCGGGCCGATGCCTTGATCGTCATTCCGCCGGGGCTTCAGGCCGATCTGCTCGGCGGACACGGAGGCGCACAGGTCGCTGCAGAGATCAGCGGCGCACGCATTCTCAACTCCGGCCTGCTCAAACGCGACATCACTACCGTCTTTCAGGCTTTCAACATCGGAATCGAGACCCAGCTCCTCGGCGCCAAAGGGATTCCGGCCAGAACCGGATACGCCATGGCCTATCCGGTGGCTTTCGAGAAACACATCCTGTTCAATCCCTACGGCAGCTATGCCTACTACCTGCTGCCGGGGCTGCTCTTTTTGGTGCTGGTGATTACCGTCAGCGTGGCGACCGTCTATGCCGTGGGGAGCGAATTGAAAGAGGGGACGGCCGGCGAGTGGGTAGCGGCGGCCGGGGGGAGCATCACCCGCGCCCTGACGGCGAAACTGGCGCCGTACATGCTGTTGTTCGTCCTGTTGGCACTCTTCATGAACACGTTGCTCTACCGTTTTCTGGGGCTGCCGTTCCACGGACAGGCGGCAGCGGTGTTAGTGGCGGGCAATCTGTTCGTCATACTGGCCTACATGGCCATCGGCGTGATGTTGGTGGCGGCGACGGCCAACATGCGGCTCTCGATGTCGATCGCCGGCGGGCTGGCCACCGCTTCGCTGTCGCTCTGCGGACTCACTTTTCCGGCGGTGGGGATGTACACGGCGATCGTGGCGCTCTCCAAACTGTTCCCGTTCACCTATTTCATCGACCTCTTTATCGAACAGAGCCTGCGCGGAGCGCCGCCGGCCCGCTCGCTATGCGATCTGGCGGCAATGGGGCTGTTCGTGCTGGCGGCGGCACTGCTTGTGCCCCGGCTCGGACGGGTGGCTGCCGACTCAAAATACTACGGGAGGGACTGATGCCATGAAACGATTCTGGAAAATAATGAAAACCGAATGGACCACGGTCTTCACCGACAGCGGGCTGCTGTTGATTCTGTTCGGTGCGATGTTGATCTACGGCACGCTCTATCCGTTGATTTATGCGCCGGAGGTGGTGCGCGACCTGCCGGTGGCGGTGGTGGATCTGGACCGTACGCCGCCCAGCCGGCAGTTGGTGCGGATGCTCGACGCTACGCCCGAAGCGGCGGTGAGGTACGAGGTGCAAAGCCTCGAGGAGGCGGAACGGCTCTTCTTGGATCGGAAAATCTACGGAGCACTCTACATCCCGGCCGGGTACGAGAAAAACCGTCTGGCGGGCGAACAGAACCGGGTGAGTTTGTATGCCGACGGGGGCTATTTCCTGCTCTACAGCGATTTTATGGGGGCTGTGGGAAAGGTGGTGGGGGCGGCCGGAGCAGAGGTGCAGGTGGGGGCGCTGCTGGCCGGGGGGCTGAGTCCCGAACAGGCGAAATGGACGGCGAGGCCGGTGCCCTACGATGTGAATATCCTCTACAATCCTTACGGGGGCTATGCGACGGCGATCCTGCCTGCGGTGTTGATCTTGATTGCGCAACAGCTGCTGCTGGTGGGGATCGGCATGGCGGGTGGGACGTGGTACGAACGGGGGGTGTGGAGGCAGTTTCGGGACGACTCGGCGGGGAGGCTCGTATGGGGCAAGGCGACGGCCTATCTGTTCCTTTACATCCCGGTGATGCTCTACATGTTCGGTTTCCAATACGGGTTTTTCCACTATCCGATGAAGGGGAGTCAGGCGGATTTGCTGGCGGTTTTCCTGCCTTACCTGCTGGCGGCGATCTTCCTGGGCCTGACGCTGGGGGCGCTGTTCCGCCGGCGGGAAAATTCGATGATGCTGCTGATCGTGTCTTCGGTGTTCTTCTTGATTGTCAGCGGCATTTCGTGGCCGCGCGAGGGGATGCCGGTGTGGATCTATGCGTTGGGGCGGATGGTGCCGTCGAGCAGCGGGATCGACGCGTTGGTGCGCATCCGGACGATGGGCGGAACGCTGGCCGATGTGGCGCCGGAGGTGATCACGCTCTGGATCTTGGTGTTAGTTTACGGCACTGCGGCGGTTCTGGCTGTACGTCGGCGGCTGCGTTGCTTCCTTTAAGGGGCTTTCTCGAAAGAGATGAATACAAAAACCGGGGATATGCCTTTGGAGGCATATCCCCGGTTTTTCAATAAGAAAGGAGCAGCGGGATGCGGTGTCAGCATCCGCATCCTCCCTGCTGCCGCTTGTCGTTTCTTTCGAGCTGCTGCCAGATCAATGCCGAAGCCCCCAACACCGCGGCATTCTTTCCGTCGATCCCCGACGGCAGCAGTTTCACCTTGTTTCTGAAGTTCGACAGCATGTGCATCTCCATGTATTTTTTGGTCGGCTCGAAGATGTACTTGCCTGCTTTGGCCAGCCCCCCGAAAAGGAAAATCGCTTCCGGCGAAGTGATCGTTACGGCGTCGGCCAACGCCTGACCCAAAATCATCCCGGTATATTCATACGCCTCGATCGCCAATCGGTCTCCGTTCAGGGCCGCTTTGGTGATCATTTCGGCCGTCAGTTCGTTGAAGCTGTAGTTCCGGAACTCACTGTCTTCGATGTGGTCGGCCAGCAGTTTGAATGCGGTCCGTTTGATCCCCGTAGCCGAAACGTAGGTCTCCAAACACCCTTTCCGACCGCATCCGCATACCCGCGCACTCGCTGTCTTGTTGACGATCACGTGCCCGAGCTCTCCGGCAAAACTGTCGTGCCCGTACACCAACTGACCGTTGGCTACGAATCCGCTGCCCAAACCGGTTCCGAGGGTTACGACGATGAAGTCTTTCATCCCTTTCGCGGCGCCGTACACCATCTCGCCGATCGCGGCGGCATTGGCGTCATTGGTGATCAGGATCGGAATGGTGGGGTAGTAGCGCTTCATCTTTTCGACAAAGGGGATCACACCCTGCCAAATCAAGTTGGCGGCGTACTCGATCGTGCCGTTGTAGTAGTTGGCGTTCGGCGCTCCGATCCCGATTCCGATGATCTCGTGTTCGCCGTCGAGGTTCTTTACCAAACTCTGAATGCCGATGTAAAGCTCTTCCAAATATTGGTCGAAATCCGGAAATTTCTTGGTCGGCACGACACCTTCGCCGTACATGTTCCCTTCGCGGTCTACGAGTCCGTACACGGAATTGGTGCCTCCGATGTCGATCCCTACTGCTAATTGCTTCATTTGCTATTGGTTTAGGTTTAGTTGTTTCTTTCGTAATCCCAAATATAAAGTTTTTTTTACAATTTCTCTCCTTTTCACTCCCTCCGCATTTTTTATCGTATCTTCGTCAATAAAATTAAGTTCGTTCTTTTTTCTGTTGTTTTGTTTTTTGGTGTCGGGAGGGTACTGTTCTCTTTGTGAACAAAGAGA
>JAFLSI010000033.1 GCA_022511025.1 Rikenella sp.
TGTTCACAAAGAGAACAGTTCTCTCCCGTCGCCAAAGAACGGGCATGCAAAAAAACAGTACCTTTGTGTCTGCCTAACCTCTTTTGCAGAAATCGATGAGACTTTTCCGAATCCTGCTCGGAGCCTTGCTGCTGTCCGTTTCGGCGCAGCGGGCGACGGCTCAGCCGGGCTACTGGACATGGAAACACTATTCGTCCGACACGGACTGGGACGACTACTTCACGCAGATGACCGAAACCGGCATTCGCGGTCTGATTCTGCAATGCGGTCCGGAGCACCTGAGGCGGGTCATTCCGGTCGCTGAGAAGTACGGCGTAACGGTCTATGCCTGGATGTGGGTCCTCAACAACGGGTGGCTCGCCCGACAGCATCCGGAGTGGTTGGACTACAACCGGAACGGAGAATCGCTGCGGGATAAAACGGCCTACGTCGAGTACTACAAATTCCTCTCGCCGGCTATTCCGGGAGTGCAGCGGGCCATCGCCGAGCAGATCGAACGGACGGCCGAGGTCGAGGGATTGGGGGGAATCAGTCTGGATTACTGCCGCTATGTGGACCAGATTCTGCCCTCGGCGCTTTGGGCGCAGTACGGCATCGTCCAAGACCGGGAGTATGCCGAGTGGGACTACGGCTACCATCCGGAGATGCTGCGGGCGTTTCGCAAACGGCACGGCTACGACCCCTCGCAACTCGATGATCCGTCGCAGGATTCGCTCTGGCTCCGGTTCCGGCTCGACCAAGTAACCCGGATAGCGAACCGGGCGGCTCAAATCGCACACCAACACGGGATTCGGGTCAGTGCATCGCCGTTCCCGACGCCGGAGCTGGCGCGGCGTATGGTGCGGCAGGACTGGGAGCGCTGGCAGTTGGACATCGCCTTCCCGATGGTCTACCACGGGTTTTACGATGCGGATGCGGCGTGGATTGCGGATTGTGTCCGGGCTTGCGTGGCGGCCAAACCGGAGACGAAAATCTGCTGCGGACTGTATGTATTCGACTTTTTCGACGACCGGGAGGGAAAACCGACCCTGACGGAGGCGATGGAGGCGGCAGTCGAAGCGGGAGCCGGCGGCATCGCATTCTTTACGTTCGACAACCTGTCGAAAGCGATGCGGGAGGAGGTCCGGCGGTTTATCGAATCGCATCCGATGGAATGACAATTCCTGTTATCTTTGCCTAAGTTACAGAATAAGACACATATGAAACATCAGCATCTACTATGGGCCGTCGTGGCAGCCGGACTGCTCTCGACCGGCTGCGGATCGGGAAGCGCCGTCCGGCTGCTCGGCGAAGAACCGTTGCGCCAGCAGCAGCTGTTGGTCGAAGGGTGGTCGTTCCGCGAAGCGGACACGGCCGATACCGGGACCCAAACCGTGCCGGAGTGGCTGCCCGCCACCGTACCGGGAGTCGTGCACACCGACCTGCTCGCCCACCGGCTCATCCCGGAACCCTTTGCCGGAACCGCCGAAGCCGGCTTGCAGTGGATCGGCGAGCGGACGTGGGAATACCGCACCCAGTTCATCCCGTCGGACGAGATTACCGCCCAAACCGTACAGGATTTGGTGTTCAAAGGGTTGGACACCTATGCCGACGTCTACCTCAACGACTCGTTGGTATTGGGCGGGACCGACAACATGTTCGTCGAGTGGCGCATCCCCGTGGCCGGGCTGCTGAGAGCCGGCGAGACGAATACGCTGCGGATCGTGTTCCGGCCGGCTTATGCGACCGCCCTGCCGGCCGCGCAGGCGTGGCCGGTGAAGTTGCCGAACGACAACGACAAAGGCGAATGGAAGACCAGCGTCTTCACCCGGAAAGCCCCTTACCACTTCGGCTGGGACTGGGGTCCGCGCTACCTGACTGCCGGGATCTGGCGGCCGGTCTACTTGGATGCCTATTCCACCGCCGCGATCGACCGCATCCGGTTCGTTCGGGAGAGTCGGCAGGACTCGCTGCTCGGTGCATTCACGGCCCGGGTTACGCTGCGGGGAGCGGGACCGGAGGGAGGGGAACCGGTGCGCATCATCGTGGCCGATTCGGCGGCGACGACCGTTTACGGACAGGCCGATGTGCTTCTCGCTGGGGGCGAGGGGAGCGAGACGACGGTGGACATTCCGTTCGCCATCGTCCAGCCGAAACTGTGGTGGCCGAACGGACTCGGCCGGGCGAATCTCTACACGGTGCGAACCTTCGTAACCGACCGGACGGGGCGGCTGCTCGACCGCGACGACCAGCGGATCGGGGTGCGGAAAATCGAACTCGTCCAGCAGCCCGACAGCGTGGGCGAGGGCGAAAGTTTCCAGTTCTACGTGAACGGCGAACCGTGCTTCGTCAAAGGGGCGAACTACATTCCGCAGGACCTGTTCCTGCCTCGGGTCGACACGGCGCGCTACGAGGCGCTCATCGGAACGGCGGCGGAATCGAACATGAACATGCTGCGCGTCTGGGGCGGGGGGATCTACGAAGAGGATCTCTTCTACGACCTGTGCGACGAACGGGGGATCATGGTGTGGGAGGACTTCATGTTCGCCTGCTCGTTCTACCCGTGGGACGCGGCGTTTCTCGACAACGTGCGGCGCGAAGCGGTCTACAACGTGCGGCGGCTCAGAAACCATCCCTCGTTAGCCATTTGGTGCGGCAACAACGAGATCGACGAAGCGTGGTACCACTGGGGATACCAGCAGGTTTACGGCTGGGACTCCACCGAACAGGCACAGATCAAACACGGGATCGACACGCTGTTCCGGAGCCTGTTGGCCGGCGTGGTGGCCGAGGAGGACGGCCAGCGGCCCTATCACCCCAGTTCGCCGATGTACGGACGCGGGAATCCGCTCAGCCAGATCAAGGGCGATGTCCATTACTGGGGGGTTTTCCACGACGAGGAGCCTTTCTCGGTCTACAAGGACAAGCCGGGACGGTTCAGCAACGAATACGGGTTCGAGTCGCTGGCCTGCTACGACACCTACCGGGAGTTCTTCACGCCGGAAGAACGGGTGCTCTACTCGCCGGCAATGGTGGTGCACCAGAAGAATCCGAAGGGGTATCGGGTGATGGAGGAGTATATGGTGCGGGACCTGCCGCTGCTCAAGGGCGATTTCCGGACCTATGTCTACCTCACGCAGCTGTTGCAGGCGGAGGGGATTCGGATCGCGATGGAGGGGCACCGGGCCAAACGGCCTTTCACGCAGGGGTCGATGTACTGGCAGCTGAACGACTGCTGGCCGGTGGCGTCGTGGAGCTCGATGGACAGCCGGTACCGGTGGAAAGCGCTGCAATACTATGCCCGGCGGAGTTTCGCACCGACGCTGCTCTCGTTCGAGCGGGTGGACTCTTCAGCGACGGCGGTGCTGTGGGCGATCACGGACAAACGGACGCCGCAGGCGGGGGATGTGTCGCTGCGGCTGATGGATTTCGGGGGCGAGGTGCTGTGGGACTCGACGCTGCGGGCAACGGTGGCGGCGAACGGCAATGCCGAACTGCTGCGCCGGGCGGATACCGAACTGCTCGGCGGTCGGGATGCGAAACGGGTCTGCTTGGTGGCCGAGGGGACAATCGGAGAGGATACGCTGCGGTCGGTCTACTGGTTCGTGCCGTTCAAAGAGTTGGCGCTGCCGGCGGCGGATTTCACGGTATCGTACCGCCAGACGGGACCGAGGTGTGTGGAGGCGACGCTGCATGCACACAATCTGTTGAAATCGGTGCTGTTCGATGCGGAGGCGCTGCAGGATAACCCGTCGGATGCCTATTTCGACCTGCTGCCGGGGGAAACGAAACGGGTGCAGCTCCACTTCACGGAGGAGATCCCGGCGGAGAGCGGGATCGACGGACTGGGACTTTCGGTGCGGACGCTGAACGACTTGGCGGGCCGCCGGTCGGAACGGCCGATTAGGAGGAATGTCAAGTAGGCTCGGCGTGCAGGCGGAGGTCCGAGAAAAAGATTCCGGGGCCATCGAAACGGTTGTTTCGATGGCCCCGGAATCGTAAAACGCTGCGGTGTTCCGCTTTCACAAAAGCGGAACACCGCAACAAACACTATTTAACCGCTTTGACAATTTCGGCGAAAGCCTTCGGATGGTTCATGGCCAAATCCGCCAGCACTTTCCGGTTGAGCGCAATCCCTTTGGCATTGACCTTGCCCATGAATTCCGAGTAGGTCATCCCGTTGGCCCGAACCGCAGCGTTGATACGCTGAATCCACAGGCCGCGGAAGTTGCGTTTTTTGTTTTTACGATCCCGGTAGGCGTAGGTCAACCCCTTTTCCACCGTGTTTTTGGCCACGGTCCAGACGTTGGAGCGCGAACCGAAGTTCCCTTTGGCGAGTTTGAGCACCTTTTTGCGGCGGGCACGACTGGCCACCGCGTTTACACTTCTTGGCATAGCAATGCGTTTTTCGACCGGCCGGCGATCCCGGAGACTTTGGGGTGCACGACGCGCCCCCCTCGGAGAGGGAGAGCCACTGCACGAAAGCGATCGGGATGCTTGACGGAATCCTCCGCCGGACGCGATCTGGATTGAAAATAAATAAAGTACGGTTTCCGGATTTTGATTAACGAGGCCTCCGGTATCCGGGCCTGCACAACGCCCTCACAAAACTTCTCCCTCTCCGCGATGAACCCGATTTACTTAACCAACATCAGCTTCACAGCCGGCGTGTCAATCGCGCTCATCGTCCCCGTATGGGTCAGGTTGCGTTTTTGTTTGGTCGTTTTTTTGGTGAGGATGTGGCTTTTGAAAGCGTGTTTCCTCTTCACTTTGCCGGTGCCGGTGAGCGTGAAGCGCTTCTTGGCGGCAGCGACGGTTTTCATTTTCGGCATAGTCGAAATTATTTAGTGGTTAATAGTGGTCTTTCGTTCTTAGGTTCGCCTCTACTTTTTCGGTTTCGGGGCGAGCATAATGCTCATCCGTTTCCCCTCGAGTTTGGGCATCTGTTCTACTTTCGCCCACTCTTCGAGGTCCTGCGTAAACCGCAGCAGGAGGATCTCCCCCTGATCCTTGAAGACGATCTGACGCCCCCGGAAAAAGACATAGGCTTTCACTTTCGCCCCCTCCTTGAGGAAGTTTTCGGCATGTTTGAGTTTGAAGTTGTAGTCGTGGTCGTCGGTCTGAGGCCCGAACCGGATCTCCTTGACGACGACTTTAACTGCTTTGGCCTTGATCTCTTTGGCTTTTTTCTTCTGCTGGTACAGGAATTTCTGGTAGTCGATGATCCGGCAGACCGGCGGATCGGCTTTCGGTGAAATTTCGACTAAGTCGAGTTCCTGTTCCTGCGCCATGCGCAACGCTTCCGGCAGCGAATAGACATCCTGCCGGGCGATATTTTCCCCTACTAACCGCACCTGCGGCGCGGTGATCTCCCGGTTGATCCGGTGGGGGTTCTCTTTCTGCACGCGGCCCCGGAACGGGGTGCGCGGTTTGGGGCGAGGTGGTAGTGCTATGGCTTTGTCCTCCTATCAGTGTGTGTGGTTAATGTTCTGTCTGTTCGCTCCCGGCCCGAGGCGGGGCAACCGAGTCCGGCCGTCAGAGCCGGTCGGCGATGGGCCGAATCTCTTCGGCCACCCGGTCGGCCACCATCCGGGTAAATTCCGGCAAGGTCATCGCCCCGCGGTCGTGTCCTTCGCCCTGCATCCGCACGGTTACGGTTTCACCCTGCTGCTCCGCTTCGCCGACAATAAGCAGGATCGGCACTTTGGCCAATTCGTTGTCGCGAATTTTCCGCCCGATTTTTTCGTCGCGGTCGTCGACGCGGGTGCGAATATCGCAATTATTCAACAATTTAGCAACTTTTTTCGCGTAGTCGTTGTACTTTTCGCTGATCGGCAGCACCACGGCCTGTTCCGGCGTGAGCCACAGGGGGAATTTTCCGCCCGTATGCTCCAGCAGCACCGCGACGAACCGTTCCATCGACCCGAACGGTGCCCGGTGGATCATCACCGGCCGATGTTCTTTGTCATCCGATCCTTTGTAGGTCAGGTCGAACCGCTCCGGCAGGTTGTAGTCCACCTGAATCGTCCCCAGCTGCCACTTTCGGCCCAAGGCATCCTTGACCATAAAGTCGAGTTTCGGCCCGTAGAAAGCCGCTTCGCCCAGTTCGACGATCGTTTGCAACCCTTTTTCTTCCGCGGCTTCGATAATCGCCTGCTCGGCCCGGTGCCAGTTTTCGTCCGTACCGATATATTTCTCCCGGTTCGCCGGATCCCGCAGCGAAACCTGTGCCGTAAATTCTTTGAAATCCAGCGTCTTGAAGATATACAACACGATGTCGATCACCTTCTTGAACTCCTCTTTGAGCTGGTCGGGACGGCAGAAAAGATGGGCATCGTCCTGCGTAAATCCGCGCACGCGGGTCAATCCGTGCAGCTCTCCGCTCATCTCGTACCGGTAGACGGTTCCGAACTCGGCCAACCGGACGGGCAGATCTTTGTACGACCGCGGTTTGCTGCGGTAAATCTCGCAATGGTGCGGACAGTTCATCGGCTTCAGCAGAAACTCTTCGTTCTCGTCGGGCGTGTGGATCGGCTGGAACGAGTCTTTCCCGTACTTGGCATAGTGCCCCGAGGTTACATACAGCTCTTTCATCCCGATATGGGGGGTAATCACCTGCTCGTACCCGTACTGTTTCTGCACCCCTTTGAGAAAGTTCTCCAACCGCTCCCGAAGCGCGGCCCCTTTGGGCAGCCAGAGGGGCAGCCCCTGTCCCACCCGCGGGCTGAAGGTAAAGAGTTCAAGCTCTTTCCCCAATTTCCGGTGGTCGCGTTTCTTGGCCTCTTCGAGCAGTGCCAGGTATTCGTCGAGCATGGATTTTTTCGGGAAACTGATCCCGTAGATCCGGGTCAGCATCTTCCGCTTCTCGTCTCCGCGCCAGTAGGCTCCTGCCACGGCGGTCAGTTTCACGGCCTTGATGGGGGCGGTGCTGGCCAAGTGCGGCCCCCGGCACAGGTCAGTGTAATCGCCGTTGCTGTAGAAGGTAATCGTTCCGTCGGTCAAATCGCCAATCAATTCGCACTTGTACTCGTCGCCCTTGGCGGCATAGGTCTCCATGGCTTCGGCTTTCGATACGTCGCGCCGCACGAAAGGGTGCTTCTCTCTGGCGATCTCGAGCATCTTCTGCTCGATCCGGGGCAGATCTCCTTCGGTAATCGGCACGGGAGAGTCTACATCGTAGTAGAATCCGTTGTCGATCGCCGGCCCGATCCCGAACTTGATCCCGGGATAGAGCTGTTCGAGCGCTGCGGCCAACAGGTGCGACGAGGAGTGCCAGAAGGCGTGTTTGGCTTCCGGTTCGTCCCACTTGTGAAGCCGGATCGAGGCGTCGCTCCCGATCGGTTTCTGAATGTCCCAGCTCTCGCCGTTCACGGTCGCGGCAAAGGTCTCCTCGGCCAACCGGGGGCTGATGGCTTCGGCCACCTGAAGCGGGGTTACGCCGGCGGCGAACTGACGACTGCTGCCGTCGGGAAAGGTGATCTGAATCATTACCTTCGGTATTAATGAATCGTTTCTGTGTCGGCAGCGCTCCGCCTCGCGGAGCGTGCGAATTGCAAAGGTAGGTATTTTTCTCGGGTTTGATACGGCAAGGAGGGGTCGAGAGGTCGTTTTTCGCTTTTTTGCGGGACGGGGTTGCGGGTGTCGAAAATTTCGTTACCTTTGTGGTCGCTGTCGGCTGCGCTGTTTTCGGAAAGCGGGGGCGGAGAATGGGTGCGGGAATCGGAGGACGGGAAATGGGGTGCGGGAATCAGGGGACGGCCGGCGGTTGCACACAAAGGCCCAGGTGGTGAAATTGGTAGACACGCTACTTTGAGGGGGTAGTGCCGGTTTACGGCGTGCAAGTTCGAGTCTTGTCCTGGGCACCATGAAGAAAGAGAGGCAATTGGCATTCAGTCGATTACCTCTCTTTCTTTTTCCTGTCTGCACAACATTTGCACAACAAATCCCCTATCCCCTCTTTTGAAGTAATTTTATTAAGGGGTGTTACAGGTGTGTCAATTCTAATTCATGACTGTTCTGTGATTGGTATTAGGTGATTACAGAGATATCCACCACCAATATTATTTTCGACAATCTTCACTACAGTACAGTTTTCACTTAAAATCATACAACAATGGTGAATCCCGAGAATTAGGTCTTGCATATCTTGATCTTCTTCTAAATCTTCAATGTTTAAACCTACGCTTTTACATTGCTCTCGATCAATATGTCGATTGTGAATTTTACTTACACTATTATCGGTAAATGTTTCTTTAATCTTTTGCTTTACTGCGTCCGCGAACTGATTTGCAGATAATATTTTTTCGGTGACTTCTTCTGATAATTTAGAGGCTTGATCGCATAATGTCAAAAATGTCGGATTTAAACGAGATATAATAGCTTGCCATAGCCCTAAACTTTCGGGTCTCTTCTTAACATCTTCAACAGCATTATCAAATTCCCGAATGGCTGACTGACAAGGCACTCCATTAAACTGAGGATCAAAAGGCCCCAAGCAAGATTGTTTGCCCATCATTATGGATTTGCAAGAAACAGCAATCATGGCTCCTGCAGACATAGCCATTTGTGGTATAATAGCTCTAATTTCATGATCAAATGCAGCATGGAGATAGTGAATAATCTGTTCAGTGGCAGCCAAATCCCCGCCAGGCGTATGTAGTATTAAATCCAATCCTTTAGATCTATCCAAATTGTAAACATTCTCCATCAGAGCGTTCATGTCCTTGTCATTAATGGCAGCATCTGCAGATTGTTTATCTAAAAATGAGGAGAAATATAAAATCGTGTTTCTCTTTGTTTTTTTAGACAATTTCTTCAATAGTTCTTGTTTCAATTCTGAAACAAATTGAATGCCTCCATTTGGATTATCGGATGTTGTCTTTTGGTGAAATGTATTCAGAATAGAACTCCAGTTGTAAGCCATGGTGTTATTTTTGTAATAATTCTAAAGATGAGTTAGTTCCCGATACGCTTTTGCACGACAAATCATAAGCAGAATATTGTTCATATATGCCGTCATGCATTTCCCATTTTTCGCCAATAAACTGAGATTTAAAACCGTCCATAAATGTTTGGTATTTCTCAGTAATTGAAACAGTATCGTTATTTTTCACAGAGGGTATTTGACTTTTCATCGTTTTCATTTGGACATTGTGAATGGTTTATGCAAAGTAAAAACAATAATCTCAATTGATTATGTCCAATTTTAATGTTGAGGTCGTAGAAACAAATTTTCAATTGAATTGTAGATTATGATTTTCAACATCTTCGATAGTGCGATCCCTTTGTCGTGTTGTCCATTATTCGGCAGGCTCCCACTTTACGGTATCGTTGTTGAAATCGTACCTGGCTACCCCCCATTTGGTGACCAATGATTTCCCGGTAGTACCATGTCCAGCGTCACTATACACATGGCATGTGACGTATATTCCATTCATTCCGAGGTCGTACCCGTTTTCGTGTAGCCATTTTGCGGCTTGGCTGCATTTTTCCACTCCAAGTGATTCGGTACCACGTCCGTTTCTATCCGCGGGTAGCATAAACCGTAAACGGCACGTGCGGTTATTAAATTCGGTTATCTCAGTCGGGATCACTTCCAAAACCAATTCGCCTACTTTCATTTCCTTGTTAAGGTCGGTAAGTAAGGCGACGGAATCTTGAGATAGCTGTGTTGCTTCTTTGTTGTTTGCACCTACGGGACCTCCGCAAGCTATGAAAGTAGCCGTTCCAATCAAGACCAAAGCAAAGAAGGAAATTCGTTTTTTCATGTTGATTTGGTTTTAGTGTTGGTATTGTTATTAGTTGCGGACTTTTTCGTCCTGTTGTTTTGAAAATTACAAATACGTAACGGAGGCCCGTTTATTTTCCTACCCCCGTTGAGGCAACACCCAGCGCACCCCCCGCAACCCCTTTTTGAGCAAAAGCCTCAATAGTCCGTTGCTGGGATTCGATGGTGCGAATTTGCGACTCGATCAAAGCCCAAAGCCGCGAATTATCCTCTGTTATTTGCGACTCCTCTGCATTTTTTTTCAGCATCTCCCCTTTTCCGGTCAAAAGCCAGTCGGCGGAAATATCATCATATGTTTCAATTATCCTCCTGAGAGTATCGTAACTCGGTTCTCGATCTTTCAAATATTTCCCAAAAACCTGAGATGACACCCCAATATTCAAAGCGAATGCACGTGAGCTAATCCCTTTTAATTCAACTAATTGTTTTAATCGTTCTGATATCACGGCGAAAACATTGAATCATTTATTTGTTTATTTGAAACAAATGTTTCATCTTTGCCTTTGCAATTACATTTACAATAACAAATGTAACAATTTACACAATTGTAGCGGTCGTGCAACCCAAACAAATTTGACTATTAAAACACACATCCATATGGTAGAAATAGTAAAAAGAGTCGATTTGATCGCCACGTTCGATAACCTCAAAAAGGCTGGCGATACGGTTGAAATCCGGCTTTCGGATGCCACCGAATCGAACGTACGATCGGCGGCGTCTCGGTATTCGCAGCGCAAGAAAGTTCGCTTGATTGTCGCAGCGACGCTGGGGGCCGATAGTATTAAAGTAATGCGTGATTCCTAACATGGCAGCCTTGAAACTCGAAGAATTGATAAACGGCGGAGCCAACATCACGCTGGCCATTTCGTCGGCGGATTTGAAAGAGTTCGCCCAGGCCGTTGCCGATGCCACACGTCTCAAGATCGAGCGGGAAATCGCCGACGGAAAGACGGAGACCCTGTACACGATCGAATACGTGGCGGAAAAGCTGTCAGTGAATCGTAGCACCCTTTGGCGGTGGGACAAAAACGGTTACTTGAAAGTCATCGAGATCGGCGGACAACGCCGGTACCGAAAGTCGGACATCGACCGGATTTTGAATGACAAAAACGAACCGGCCCAATAAACAAACAAACGATGGAAGGTTGGATCAAATCATATCGGACCATACTGGATAACCCGATCGTCTGCAAAGACGCGGATCATTACGCCGTATGGGGCTATCTGCTGCATAACGCCGCGCATACGCCCACGGACGCGATGTTCAACGGCAAGCGAATAACCCTGCAACCGGGAGAGCTGATTACCGGACGGCGAAAAATCGCCGAAATGTTCCGAATAGACGAAAGCAAGGTGCGCCGGATTCTGAAACTCTTTGAGAGCGAACAACAGATTGAACAACGACCGACAAATACAAGTACATTAATCTCAGTATGTAACTGGACTATTTACCAAGGCGGCGAACAACCGAATGAACAGCCGGTAGCCAACGGATGCACAACGATTGACCAACGACCGGACAACCTTTGCCCACTCGATGAACAACAACCGATCATCGAGCGCACAACGACCGGCCAGCAAATGACCACTATACAAGAATGTAAGAATGAAAAGAATATAGAATGTAAGAATATCACACACACAGATTCTACAACAGAACGTAAAAAACAAAAAACGCGCGCGACGGAAATTTTGAGCTGGGTGGCGGCCAACTATCCGGCCGTGCAACGGATGGCCGAACCGCTGACCGAGCAGCAGGCGGAATGGCTGGCCGGGAAATACACCAACGAAGACATCCGGCGGATTGTGATGGCCATGGACAACAAGGGAGCGACCAAGAACAAATCGGCTTATTCCACCTTCGTCGCCTTTGCCGGCCGGGATGCGATTCTTCGGGAACGCAAAGAGGCCGCCGCGGGTAAGCAATACACGTATACCGAGGTTTGCGACCTGGTGTACACGGGACGGTATGTGATGGACGATTTCGGGCCAGTGGTAACGATGCCGAACGGTAAGAAATTGTTCGCCCTTCGGAAAGACATACTCCCCAATGTGTAACCACCATGGAAACACTCGACATCATCCGCCATATTGTTGCCCGTAAGCGAACGAACCGGCAAGAACCGGTTTTCGCTCTTTGGCGGGAAATATGGCAGGAACATGTGGCCGGTGGAAGGACCGGAAATATTGACGAGCAACTAGCGGTTCTTGTAAAACAAGGCGCGGTGATGTGCCATCGAACGGTAACAGACAGTTCCTTTGAACCGATCGAAGATGAAGAGGAACAATCGGAAGAATAGCGAGACAATGACAAATGTTGATACCATGAAAACCTATTCGGATTTTTTGAACGGCAAGATCAATTTGGCCGTACAGAGTGGGTTCGAGGTTGAGGAGACGGAATTATCCCCGATCCTCAAACCGCACCAGCGGGAAGCGGTCAAATGGGCCGTTCGCGGCGGTTGCCGCGCCCTGTTCGAGAGTTTCGGGCTCGGTAAAACGCTCCAGCAGCTGGAGATATGCCGAATCATCACCAACCGGGAGGGAGGGCGCGCGCTGATCGTCTGTCCGCTCGGCGTCAAGCAGGAGTTTACCCAAGATGCCCGGAATCTGCTTGGCCTGACGGTCGAGTACGTCCGCACGCGGGCCGAATCGCTGGCCAGTACCACAACCGTACAGATCACCAACTACGAGCGAATGCGGGACGGGGATATAGACCCGAACGACTATACCGTCGTTTGCCTCGACGAAGCCTCCGTACTGCGGTCGTTCGGGTCTAAGACCTACCAGACTTTCCTGCCGAAGTTCCGCGATGTCAAATACCGGTTCGTCTGTACGGCCACCCCGTCGCCGAATAAGTACAAAGAGCTGATCCATTACGCCGGTTTCCTCGGTATCATGGACACCGGCCAGGCTCTGACGCGGTTTTTCCAGCGCGACAGTACCAAGGCCAACAACCTGACCCTCTATCCGCACAAGGAGCGTGAATTTTGGCTGTGGCTGTCGTCATGGGCTCTGTTCATCACCAAACCGTCCGATTTGGGTTTCGACGACGCGGGGTACGACCTGCCGGAGATGCGAGTAATCTACCATGAAGTAGCGATCGAGCACGATGCGGGACTGGTGGACAAGTTCGGCCAAAGCCAGCTGTTCCGCGATGCGGCGTTGGGCCTCAAAGAGGCGGCCCGCGAGAAACGCGACAGTATGGCGGCCCGGATCGCCAAGACCAAGGAGATCATCGAAGCCGATCCGGAGAGTCATTACGTAATCTGGCACGATCTCGAAGTAGAACGCCATGCACTTAAGGAGGCCATCCCGGAACTCACGGAGGTGTACGGTTCGCAGGACCTCGACCAACGAGAACAGCGGATTGTCGATTTCTCGCACGGCCGGATCAAATATTTGGCCACCAAGCCCAGCATTAGCGGTCAGGGGTGCAACTTTCAGCGGCATTGCCACAAGGCGGTCTTCACGGGTATCGGTTACGAGTTCAACGATTTCATCCAAGCTGTCCACCGGGTGTATCGCTTTCTGCAAACCGAGGAGGTCGAAATACACATCATCTATGCCGAAAGCGAGGGCGAAATCCTCAAAGCCTTGCTGAAGAAATGGAAACAGCATGACTATTTGGTCGAGCAGATGACACGGATCATCCAGGAAAACGGATTGAATACCACCCATATTTACGAAAAGATGCAACGTTCTATCGGAGTCGAACGCCGGGAAGAGTCCGGCCGCTACTATCGGGCCATTCACAACGACACGACAATCGAAACGGCCCGGATGGCCGACAACTCGGTCGCACTGATCCACACCTCTATCCCATTCAGCAACCATTATGAATACACGCCCAGTTACAACGATTTCGGCCACAACGAGAATAATGCCAAGTTCTTCGAGCAGATGGATTACCTAACGCCAGAACTGTTGCGGGTGCTCCAGCCTGGGCGGATTGCGGCGATTCACGTCAAAGACCGGGTGTTGTTCGGAAACGCCACAGGTACCGGGATGCCAACTATCGACCCGTTCCATTCGGAGTGCATCTCGCACTATCTCAAACATGGGTTTCACATGGTGGGGATGATTACGGTGGTTACGGATGTGGTGCGAGAAAACAACCAAACTTACCGCCTCGGATGGTCGGAGCAGTGCAAGGATGGCTCGAAGATGGGGGTGGGGTGTCCGGAATACATCCTGTTGTTTCGTAAGCGACCCACGGATGGGAGTAAAGCCTATGCGGATGTTCCGGTACACAAGTCGAAAGAGGAATACACCCGGGCGCAATGGCAAATTGATGCACACGCCTTTTGGAACAGTTCGGGCAATCGGCTACTGGCAGCGGACGAGTTGGCGGCAATGGATGTCGACAAGGCGCGCCGATTCTTTCGCCTCCAATCCAGAGATCTGGTGTACGACTATACGGCCCACGTGGAGCTGGCCAAGCGGATGGATGCGGCGGGGCGGTTGCCGGCGACGTTTATGGCAGTGGATCCGGTCAGCAAGTCGGAATGGGTATGGGACGATGTCGTCCGGATGCGGACGCTCAACAGCCGACAGAAGCAAAAGAGGTTACAAAACCACATCTGTCCGCTCCAGTTGGACATCGTGGAACGAATCATCAACCGGTACAGCAATCCTGGCGAGATGGTCTACGATCCGTTCGGCGGAATCGGCACGGTACCGTATGTGGCGGTACAGATGGGGCGTTTGGGGCTCTCTACAGAACTGAATCCGGATTACTGGCGAGATTCATTGGTCTATCTCCGTGAGGCGGAACAAAATCGAAACGCCCCCACACTTTTCGACATGATTCAAACGGGGGCATGACCATGAATCCGTCCAAACCACACTACAAAAGAATGCGGATATTGAGTTTGTTCGCCGGCAGGCAGCTGGCGATCGACGATGTGGGAACCGAACCGGAGACGGTGAAACACTACGGGAATGTCATTACGCCGATCACGGAGGCGCTTCTGTTCCGCTACGATGCCCGATTGTTCACGCTATGCACTTCGAACCTCGATCTCGATGGCATGCGGATGCGGTACGATGAGCGGGTCTATGACCGGATCGTCGAGATGTTTAACAAAATCGCTTACAATAACGGAAGTTA
>JAFLSI010000034.1 GCA_022511025.1 Rikenella sp.
CTCCGCGGGCTGCAAGCCGATATTGCTGGGGCGATTGCAACTCTATCTTTGCCTCGCTGCTCTTTGCGACTATAGGTTGCTCGGGCCAGCCGCCACCCCCGGCGGCGCGAGCAACTGCGGCGGAGCTTGTTGCTCTTTCCGCTGGCGGCAACCCGCATCCGTTGGGTGTTGCGCAGGCCGCCTCTGCCCTCCGACCCGGATCGAACCCTCGTCTAAGCCGGAAACAGGTGGTCGTTGAGCGCCTGGAGCGTCTGTTTTTTGTGCTCCGTCGCCACTAAAATCGCCATGCTGCGGTGGTTCGCCCCGTAGGAGATCATCTTGATCGGCACCTCCTTCACCCCGTCGAAGATCCGGGCCGCCAGCCCCACATGCTGGTAGCCGATACACCCCACGATGCAGACGATCGTGTTGTCGCGGTCCACCTCCACCGAGCCGAACGGACTCAGTTCGCGGATGATGTCGTCCAGCCGGCAGGTCGAGTCGATCGTGAGCGACACCTCCACCTCCGACGTCGTGATCATATCCACCGGCGTCCGGTACTTCTCGAACACCTCGAACACCTTACGCAGAAAACCGTAAGCCATCAGCATCCGCGCCGACGCGATCCGCACCACCGTAATGCCGTCCTTGGCCGCAATCGCATGGAAATCCATCGCATTCTCCTCCGCATCCGAGATCAGCGTCCCTTCGGCCTGCGGCTCCATGCTGTTTTTGAGCCGCACGCTGATCCCCGCCTCCTTGCACGGCTGGATCGTCGCCGGATGCAGAATCTTGGCCCCGAAATAGGCCAGTTCCGCCGCCTCGTCGAAACTCATCCGGCGGATCGGAAACGTGCGGTCCACCACCCGCGGATCGTTGTTGTGCATGCCGTCGATGTCGGTCCAGATCTGCACCTCGTCCGAACCGATCGCCACCCCCATCAGCGCCGCACTGTAGTCGCTCCCGCCGCGGCCGAGGTTGCTGAGGTGTCCCTCTGCATCGGTGCAGATGAAGCCCTGCGCGATGTAGTAGACCCCCGGATCGCCCTCCGCGACGAGGCGGGTCAGCTCCCTGTTCAGCTTGGCCGTATCAGGTTTCCCCTCCGGGTCGGTGTGCATGAACTCCGGCGAGGAGAGCAGCACCGCCCTGTGGCCCGCCTCCTGCATGTGGAGACAGAAAATCGCACTCGTCAACAACTCGCCCTGTGCCAGAATCCATTTGTCGGACAGCTCGCCGCGATAGGTGAGCGCCTCGTTCGCCACGGTCGCCAGCGCATCCTCCATCCGGTCGAGCGCCGCCGTCCGGTTCGCCGTCAGCAGCTCCTCGATGCAGGTCGAATATTTGTCGCGGAGCATCCCGATCGTCGCATGGACCGTGTCGGAATCTCCGGTCCGGATCGCTGCCGATATTTTGACTAAAGCGTCGGTCGTGCCCGACATGGCCGAAAGGACCGTCAGCCGCGCCCCCTCCGATACGATGATCTCCGCCACGCGCCGCATATTGGCGGCCGAACCGACCGAAGTGCCTCCGAATTTCAGTGTTTTTATCATAAACGAATGTTAATTTACGAACAAAATGTTTATTTTTGTTTCGGTTCTCCGGAACGCACAAAGCTACACAAAACGGTTCGATCCGTCCGGAATGAGACGATAAATCGTTCAAAAATCCGAAAAATTGTTGAAATTATGACAAGCATACCGACAGTGGTCGAGGAGATCATCAAAAAGAAGCCATTTTTGGAAAGCGCATTGATCGAGGGGTTGATCAACCTGTCAGCCTTGGCGCGCAAGCTGAAGCCGGAGGTGGAGAAGCAGGCGGGGAGGACGGTGAACGACGGGGCGATCATCATGGCCCTCAACCGGTTGGTGCCGCGGTTGGAGCTGCTCTCGAACGTCAAGTTTCAGAAGGTGATCGAAAAGATCGGCGACATCGTGGTGCGGTCGAACTTAGCGGACCTGACCTACCGGAATTCCCGGTCGCTCTTCGGCGGGCAGGCGAAGCTGCTGGATCATGTGCTCCAGACCAAGGAGGCCTTCTGCACCTTTTCGCAGGGGATCGGCGAGACGGCGATCGTTCTGAGCAGCGAGCTGGTGCCGGCCGCGGAGGAGATTTTCCGGAACGAACGCCAGATCGCCAAGTCGGTCTCGCTCTCCTCCATCACGATCAAGCTGCCGGCCGAAAACAGCATCTATCCGGGGGTCTACTACTATATATTCAAGGAGCTGGCGTGGGATAACATCAATATGGTGGAGCTGATCAGCACGACGAACGAATTTACGGTGGTGGTGAACGACAACGACATTCACCGGGCATTTTCGATTTTGATGGATGTCAAGCGCGGTGCCGCGCTGTAGCTCTCGGCCGGCGGCAGGTCCGCCGCTCCCGGCCCGCTTCCGAAAATTCCGCACGGCAAAAGCCGTCGTTCGCTCCCCGGAAAACCGGGAAAAGTGATAACTTTGCAAGATATGGCACAGCATCCATTCAAAACCCTCGGCATTCTGCTGCTCGCCCTGCTGTGCAGCGGGTGCAGCGATGTGAACGACCGGAACCGGCTCGTCGTCTATTTGTGCGACAGCCCGGCGGCGTACAGCGGGGTGAACGTCTATATCGAGAGCGTCGAAGTCCGGCGGACGGTGGGGAGCGAGGGGGGAGAGGCGGGCGGCACGTGGGTGCCGATGGAGATGCCCGGCCGCTATTTTGCCTTGATGGAGCTGGTCAACGGCAAGATGCAGGAGGCCGGCAGCGCGGCGCTGCCGGCGGGGAGCACGTATGACGCCGTGCGGATCCGCTTTGCCGCCGAAAACGACCGGTTGGTCGTCGCCGGGGAGAACTTCCCGTTGGCCGTGGCGGAGGAGGATGCCGCCGTTGTCGTGGACTTTCCGGCCGTAACGATGAACGGGCCGGACCGGCCCCTGCTGTTCGACATCGATGTGGCCGCCTCCGTCGTCGAAGACTCCGGGACGGAGAGCGGATACCGGTTCCGGCCGCAAGTGTCGTTCGTCGACACCGACGCCTGCGGCGTGGTGCAGGGCGGATTGCAGGCCGGATCGGCGGCCGTGCGCTCCCGGCTTTGGCTCCGCTTTGTCGACGAGGCCACGGGGCGGATCCGGTCCACCTATTGTTCGATCGACCCTGCCGGTGCGTTTTTCATGCGCTTGACGCCCGGAGAATATACATTGGAAGTGGTGCCGGACGAGAGGGCCGGAGTCCGGCCCTATTCGACCCGGATCGCCGTCGCCCGGCAGCAGATCACCGATCTGGGGATGATCGTTTTGGAAACCAACGGCTACTGATAAACGGAACCGATGCGGCGGAACCATCCATGCGGCAGCATCGCGGCGGTCTGGACGATCGTCGTTCTCCTCGCGGGGCTTAGCTCGTGCAACACCATGCGCTATGTGCCCCGGGACCGCTACCTGTTGCGCCGCAACGTCGTCGAGATCGAAGGACGGCGGACCGCCTCGCGCCGCGAACGCGTGTTGCCCAAAGACCTGAAGGCTTATGTCCAGCAGCGGCCCAACAGCCGGCTGTTGGGGATCGGCATCTACCTGGGGATGTACAACCTCACCGACACCGCCAAACACAACGGCTGGCAGCGCTTCTGGCGCGAGAAGGTCGGCGAGGCCCCCGTGATCTACGACCCCCAGCAGGCCGAACGGTCGCGGCAGATGATGCAGCTTTATCTGACCTCGCGCGGCTATTTCGACGCCGAAGTGGAGGACTCGGCGGTCTATTCCCGGCGGGGGCGAAAAGCGACCGTGCACTACGTGGCCCGCGAGGGAAAACCTTACACCGTGGCCGATGTCCGTTACCGGATCGACGACTCGTATTTGGCGCCGCTCATTCTGGAGGATACCGCCGCCAGCCTGTTGCGGCGGGGCATGATCTACGACCGCACCCTCTTCGATGCCGAACGGGAGCGGATCAGCGCCCGGCTGCAGGACCTCGGTTTCTGGGGCTTCAACAAGGGGTACATCTCCTATGTGGCCGATACGACCGGGCTGGACCACGCCATGGTTCTCACCCTGCGGGTGCGGCGCCGGGTCGCCTACGTTACGCCGGAGGGGGAGCAGGTGCTCGAAAACCACCCGCTTTACCGCATCCGACGGATCACCGTCAATACCGACTACGATCCCACGCAGTCGGTCGAAACGATAGAGCGGCTGCCGTGGGATACGCTGCGCTATCGCGGAATCGACCTCCTCTACCTCAACCGGCTGCGGATCAAGGAGCATCTGCTGGCCGGCGCGATCCGCTTCGAGCCGGGCGAACTCTACGACCGCAGCAGTGTGCGGCGCACCTACGACAACATCCGAAACTTTCAGTACAGCTCCAACATCCTGTTCAATGAACGGCCGGAGGATACGCTGCTTTCGACCGTCGCGACCCGGACGACCGCTTCCGGGGCGACCGTTTCGACCCGCGAACGGAACCTCTCGTGCCTGATCCAGTGTACGCCGAACGTCCGCCAGAACTTCAACATCGACGCCGAACTCTCGACCACGGCCGATTACTACTCCATGGCCCTGACGCTCGGCTACCAGAACAAAAATCTGTTTCGCGGGGCCGAAAACTTCACGATCGATTTCCGGGGAGCCTACGAATTGATGAAAAACAAAGGGAACCGGAACTCCTACGAATTCGGGGTGAATGTCGGGTTGGATATTCCGCGGTTCCTGCTGCCGGTTCGGGACGAGAAGTTGGCCAAGTTCGCGCAGCAGAAAACCCATGTCTCCGTCTCGTACGACATCCAGCGGCGGCCGGACTACAACCGGACGATCGCCGGGGGAACCTTCGGTTACTCGTGGGCGTGGCGCAACGGAGCGCGTTTCCAGATCGATCCGGTGGAGATCAACGTGGTGGATGTACCCTGGATCGACCCCGACTTCAAAAACAGCATCGAGAACCCCTACCTCAAGAACAGCTACGAGTCGCAGCTGATTGCGGGCCTGTCGGCCGGCTACTACTACCAGACCGATCCCAATCCGAAGGCGAATAACCTGTCGATCCGCCTGACGGGAGATGTGAACGGGAATTTGCTGCGGGGGCTGACGTCGTGGTTGGGCAAGCCCTCCACGATCAACGCGGGGCAGGCCGACGAGGAGAGCTTTTACCGGATCTTCGGCATTCGCTATGCGCAGTATGCGCGGTTGAGTTTCGACATCAGCCAGCGGGCGAATCTGTCGGCGACGACCCAGTTGGCATGGCGGTTTTTCCTCGGCGGAGGGGTGGCCTACGGGAACTCGAAGACGCTGCCGTTCGAGCGGCTCTATTTTGCGGGGGGGGCGAACAGCATGCGGGGATGGCAGGTGCGGACGTTGGGCCCGGGCGAAACGCCGTACCGCCGCGAAACCTATCCGAACCAGTTGGGGGATTTCCGGATCGAGGCCAACTTGGAATACCGCTTCTCGGTGGCGGGAAATTTCGGGATGGCAGTCTTTCTCGATGCGGGGAATGTGTGGATGAATGCGAAGGGGGCGGCGCCGGAGGCCCGTTTCCGGTTCGACCGCTTCTACCGGCAGATCGCATTGGACACGGGACTCGGTTTTCGCTACGATTTCGGCTTTGTGCTGCTGCGGTTGGACTGGGGGCTGAAGCTCCACGACCCGAATGTGCCGGTGGCGGAGCGGTGGATCCATACGTTCCGGTGGCGGGATACGGCGCTCCACTTTGCGATCGGGCTGCCGTTCTGACGGCGCGCAAAACGAACTGAATACAAGAAGCACATCATGATACAGGAGATTTTCGTACCCCGCAGCGGCCGTCCCGACGCCCCGTCGAGGGTCGTGATCGGCGAGGCCCTGCCCCTGCTCGGAGAGCTGCTCGACGGCCGGCGGCCCGTTGTGATTACCGACCCGAACGTGAAGGCCGCCTGTCCGGAGCTGGTCGGACGCTATCCGCATGTACTGGTCGGACTGGGCGAGGGCTGCAAGAGCTTGGCGACCGTCGAGTCCGTCTGTCGCGAACTGTTGCGGTTGGGGGCGGATCGCGGGTCGTACCTCGTCGGGATCGGCGGCGGGATCGTTACGGACCTGACCGGGTTCGTCGCTTCGACCTATATGCGCGGAGTCGGCGGATTCGGATTCGTCGCCACCTCGCTGCTGGCCCAGGTCGACGCCAGCGTGGGTGGGAAAAACGGAGTCAACGTCGACGGGTACAAGAATATCGTCGGCGTTTTCAACCAGCCCGACTTCGTTTTGTGCGACCGGGGGATGCTCGGCACCTTGCCGGAGCGCGAACTGCGGGCCGGATTGGCCGAAGTGATCAAGTGCGGGTTGATCGGCAACCGCTCCCTGTTCGGGCTGTTCGAGGAGGAGACCTTCGGCAGCTTCACCGCCGATGCGGCGAAGATGCACCGGGCCGTGGCGGACTCGGTCGGTCTGAAGGCGCGAATCGTGGCCGCGGACGAACGGGAACAGGGCGAACGCAAGCTGCTCAATTTGGGTCATACCATGGCGCATGCGGTCGAGAAGTGCACCGGTCGTTACCTGCACGGCGAGGCGGTGGGGATCGGGCTGTGCGTGGCGGCGCGGGTGTCGCAGCAGTTGGGAACGCTGACGGCGGCGGAGGCGGCGCGCGTCTCGGCGGTGGTCGAGGCGATGGGGCTGCCCTCGGCGGTCGGGCCGGAATCCGGGATCGAACCGGAGCAGCTGCTGGCGGCAGCCGCCTCGGACAAGAAACGGACGGCGGAGACGATCGATTACGTCGTGATGGAGGGGATCGGCCGCGCCGTCTGCCGGCGACTGTCGCTGACCGAGTTGGGCGAGCTGCTCCGGCGTTCGCTGTGAGGGGGCGCGGGCCGAAAAAAGCAGAAAAGCCTCTCCGCCCGAGGGGCGAACCCATTTTTATCGTATCTTTGCCCGTTGCAGAAACGAACGATTCATGAGCAAGAAATTCACAGAGTATAAAGGACTTGACTTGTCCGAGACAGCGGCCGGCGTGCTGGCCGGATGGGACGCGGAGGATACGTTCCGAAAGAGCATCGAAACCCGGGAGGGGCATCCCACATTCGTTTTTTATGAGGGGCCGCCCTCGGCGAACGGCGTTCCCGGAATCCACCACGTGATGGCGCGGACGATCAAGGATGTCTTTTGCCGTTACAAGACCCAGCGCGGTTTTTTGGTGCACCGGAAAGCCGGGTGGGACACCCACGGGCTGCCGGTGGAGCTGGGCGTCGAGAAGCGGCTCGGCATTACGAAAGAGGATATCGGGCGGAAGATTTCGATTGAAGACTACAACCGGGCCTGCCGCGAGGCCGTGATGGAATATACCGGACTGTGGAACCGGCTCACCCGGCAGATGGGCTACTGGGTGGATATGGAGAACCCGTATATCACCTACGACAACAAGTACATCGAGACGCTGTGGTGGATGCTGAAGCAGCTTTACGAGAAAGGGCTGCTGTACAAGGGTTATACCATCCAGCCCTATTCGCCGGCGGCGGGGACCGGGCTTAGCAACCACGAACTGAACCAGCCGGGGTGCTACCGGGATGTGAAAGACACGACCTGCACGGCGCAGTTCCGGATTGTCCGCAACGCGGAGAGCGAATTTCTGTTCGCGGCGGACGGCGACCGGCCGGCGGTGCAGGGAGATCTGTATTTTTTGGCGTGGACCACGACGCCGTGGACGTTGCCCAGCAACATGGCATTGGCGGTGGGGCCGAATATCGCCTATGTGCAGGTGGTCTGCACCAATCCCTATACGGGGGTCGAACAAACGGTCGTCCTGGCCAAGGAGCTGCTCGAACGGACGATGGCGGGGGCCAAGATAACGGACTATGCCGTGGTGCGGGAGTACCGGGGATCGGATTTGGCCGGGGTGAGGTACGAACAGCTCGTTCCGTGGATCCGGCCGGCCTTGGCGGAGTTGGGGGGCGATGCTTTCCGGGTGATCGCGGCCGACTATGTAACGGTCGAGGACGGGACGGGGATCGTGCACATCGCGGCGACTTTCGGGGCCGACGACGACCGGGTGTCGAAGCAGAACGGCATAGCGCCGATGCTGCTGTTGGACAAAGGGGGGAAGTGGCAGCCGATGGTGGACCGGACCGGGAAGTTCTTTCTTGTCGACGACCTCGACCCGGCGTTCGCCGCGAAGTACGTGGACCCGTCGTACGGCGAGTTTGCGGGCAAGTTCGTGAAGAATGCCTACGATCCGGACAAAACGGACAAGGACGAGACCTTGGATGTCGAGATTTGCATGATGCTCAAGGCGCGGAACGGAGTTTTCCGGATCGAGAAGCACACCCACAACTATCCGCACTGCTGGCGGACGGACAAACCGGTGCTCTACTACCCGTTGGACTCGTGGTTCATCCGGACCACAGCGGTCAAGGATCGCCTGATCGAGCTGAACCGCACGATCGACTGGAAACCGGCTTCGACCGGCGAGGGGCGTTTCGGGAAGTGGCTCGAAAACTTGGTGGACTGGAACCTGAGCCGGTCGAGGTACTGGGGGACGCCGCTGCCGATTTGGGCGACCGAAGACTACAGCGAACTCAAGTGTATCGGTTCCGTGGCCGAACTGAAAGCGGAGATCGAACGGTCGGTTGCGGCGGGGCTTATGACCGAAAATCCGCTCTCCTCGTTCAAAGAGGGGGATTTCTCGAAAGAGAATTACGAATCGTTCGACCTGCACCGGCCCTATGTGGATCAGATCGTTCTGGCGGCGTCGGACGGCCGGCCCATGCGGCGGGAACCCGACCTGATCGACGTCTGGTTCGACAGCGGAGCGATGCCCTATGCCCAGGTGCACTACCCGTTCGAGGTCTCGAAGGAGGATTTCTGCGGAAAGATCTATCCGGCCGACTTCATCGCCGAGGGGGTCGACCAGACGCGGGGCTGGTTCTTTACCTTGCATGCGCTGGCGGTCATGCTCTTCGACAGCGTGGCATTCCGCCACATCGTCTCCAACGGGCTGGTCTTGGACAAGAACGGGAACAAGATGTCGAAGCGGCTGGGGAATGCCGTCGATCCGTTCGAAGTGATGGACCGGTACGGGGCCGATGCCGTGCGGTGGTACATGATCTCGAACTCGCAGCCGTGGGACAACCTCAAGTTCGACGTGGACGGAGTGGACGAAGTGCGGCGCAAATTCTTCGGGACGCTCTACAACACCTACAGTTTCTTTGCACTCTATGCCAATGTGGACGGCTTCACCGGAACGGAACCGGAGGTGCCGCTCGCGGAGCGGCCCGAGATCGACCGCTGGATCGTCTCGCTGCTCAACACCTTGGTGAAGACCGTAACCGACGCCCTCGAAAATTACGATCCGACCCCGGCGGCGCGGGCGATTGCGGAGTTCGTGGACGAAAACCTCTCCAACTGGTATGTCCGTCTGAACCGGAAACGGTTCTGGGGCGGGGGAATGACGCAGGACAAAATGGCGGCGTTCCAGACCTTGTACACCTGCCTGAAGACCGTTTCGCTGCTGGCGGCACCGTTCGCCCCGTTTATTTCGGACCGCATCTTCCGGGACCTCACTTTCCAAGAGGCAGGCTCTGTGCATTTGGCGGATTTCCCGGTGTATGACGCGGCGCAGGTCGACGAGGAGCTGGAGCGGCGGATGGAGCTGGCTCAGCGGGCCTCGTCGATGGTGCTCGCGCTGCGGCGGAAGGTCAATATCAAAGTGCGGCAACCGCTGCGGAAGATGATGATTCCGGTGTTGGATGCGGCGGTGCAGCGGCGGTTGGAGGCGGTCGAGGCGCTGGTCCTGAGCGAAGTCAATGTCAAGGAGGTCGAATACCTGCACGAGACGACGGGGATCATTACCAAGCGGATCAAACCCAACTTCAAGACCCTGGGGCCGAAGTACGGCAAGCAGATGAAAGCGATTGCAGCGGCGGTGGCGGCATTCTCGCAGGAGGATATTGCCGCGGTCGAAGCCTTGGGGACGGAGGGCAGCGGGGCGGTGTACGACCTCCGGATCGAGGGGGGCGAGGTGCTGCCGGTGGAACGGGCCGATTTCGAGATCGCTTCGGAAGACATGCCCGGGTGGTTAGTGGCGACCGAAGGGGCGCTGACCATTGCATTGGACATCGAGATCACGCCGGAGCTGCGGGCCGAGGGGATCGCGCGCGAATTGGTCAACCGGATTCAGAACCTGCGCAAGGAGCAGGGATTCGAGGTTACCGACAAGATTCGGGTCGCGGTCGAGTCGAACCCGGCGACGGACGAAGCGGTGCAGCGGTTTGCGGATTACATCGCGGCACAGACTTTGGCCGAAGGAGGGGTGTCGGTGGCCGCCGGTCGGCAGCGGTCGGCGATCGAAATCGACGACCTGCCGCTCACGGTTACGGTCGAAAAATTGGGATAAAACTACGACACACGACGGTATGGCGCGATATATTTTGCCGACAGCCGGTTCATCCGCAGGAGTGCCGCCGACACCGTTCTATTACTACGACCTCGACCTGTTGCGGCGGACGTTGGCGGCGGCGGTTGCGGCGGCGGGGCGGTACGGCTACCGGATTCACTATGCCTTGAAAGCCAATGTGGAACCGCAGATTCTGCGCGAAATTCAGCGGGCGGGGTTGGGGGCGGACTGTGTGAGCGGCTACGAGGTGGCGTGCGCCGTGGAGAACGGTTTTGCGCCGGAGCGGATCGTCTTTGCCGGGGTGGGGAAGAGCGACCGCGAAATCGAACAGGCGGTCGAGGCGGGGATTTTCGCATTCAACTGCGAGTCGTTGGAGGAGTTGGAGGTGATCGACGCGCTGGCGGGCCGTGCGGGGCGGAGGGTCGATGTGGCGCTGCGGATCAATCCGGATGTGCGGCCCGATACCCACGAATACATCGCCACGGGGCAGGCCGAAAGCAAGTTCGGCATTTCGTACGCCGAGATCGACCGGGCGTTGGCCCGGTTGCACCGGTTGAGCCATATCCGGATCGTCGGACTCCATTTCCACATCGGGTCGCAGATCCGGAACTTGGCCTCGTTCGCGGAGTTGGCGGAGCGGGTGAACGGAATTGCGGCGTGGTTTGCAGAGAGAGGGGTGGAGATCGCCCACTTGAATATGGGGGGCGGTCTGGGGATCGACTACGATGATCCGGATGCGGAGCCGGTGCCGGATTTCGAGGGATATTTCCGGACGTTCCACGACCGTTTGCAGGTCGGGGCGGGGCAGACGGTGCATTTCGAGCTGGGGCGGTCGATCGTGGCGCAGTGCGGCGAGCTGCTGACGCGGGTCCTGTACACGAAGACGACGGCCGGAGGAGCGCGCTTCGCGATCGTGGATGCAGGGATGACGGAGCTGATCCGGCCGGCGCTCTACAAGGCGCACCACAAAATCGAAAACCTGACGGCAGCGGGGCGGCCGATGGGGGTCTATTCGATCGCAGGGCCGATTTGCGAGTCGTCGGATGTTTTTGCCCGGGATATTCCCTTTCCGGAGACGAGGCGGGGGGATCTGCTGTCGATCCGTTCGACGGGGGCCTACGGGAGAATCATGGCCTCGAACTACAACATGCGGCCGATCGCGCCGAGCCGCTTCGGCGGCGGACCGGACGAATAAATCGTCCGCCGCGATGCGGAAAATCGGGACAAATTGACTACATTTACCGAACGAACCCACAAAAATCGATAAACGATGAGTTACAATAACGATCGGCGTACCGTGATGACGCTGGATGCGGGCGGTACCAATTTCGTGTTCGGGGCCATTCGCGGATGCGAAGAGGTGGTCGAACCGATCCATCTGCCTTCGGCGGCGAACAACTTGGAGTTGAGTTTGGCCAATTTGATCAACGGTTTCCATGCCGTGCGGTCGCGCCTGAAGGAGGCGCCGGTGGCGATCAGTTTTGCATTCCCGGGTCCGGCGGACTATCCGAACGGCATCATCTGGAACATCGGCAACCTGCCGGCCTACAAGGGCGGAGTGGCGGTCGGGCCGATGCTGGCGGCGGAGTTCGGTATCCCGGTTTTCATTAACAACGACGGCGATTTGTATGCCTACGGCGAGGCGATCAGCGGCTATCTGCCGTGGGTCAACGAGCAGCTCGAAAAGGCGGGGAGTCCGAAACGGTATCGCAATCTGGTCGGCTTTACCTTGGGGACAGGCTTCGGCGGCGGGATCGTACGGAACGGCGAACTGTTCTTGGGCGACAATTCGGCGGCGGCGGAGGTCTGGCTGCTCAGCCAGCGCTACAGCGAGGTGCGAAACATCGAGGAGTCGATCAGCATCCGGGCGGTGCGCCGGGTGTATGGCGAACTGACGGGGACGCCGGAGGACAAGTGGCCGAATCCGAAAGATATTTACGAAATCGGGATCGGACAGCAGGAGGGCGACCCGGCGGCGGCCCGGGAGGCGTTCCGGCGGATGGGGCAGGCGCTGGGGGATGCGTTGTGCAATGTCCTGACGATTGTGGACGGCATTGCGGTGATCGGCGGCGGGGTTGCGGGGGCGAAGTCGCTCTTCGTGCCGGCGATGATGGAGGAGATCGGGAGCCGCTTTACGGGGGCTTCGGGAGCGGAGTTCCCGCGGTTGGCGCAGCGGGCGTTCTACTTGGAGGACGAGGCGCAGATGGCCGGATTCCTCCAAGGGGAGGTGAAGCAGGTGCAGGTGCCGCATACGCAGGAACGGGTAACGTATGATTCGATGCCCCGGGTGGGGATTGGTTTCTCGCGCATCGGAACCAGCAAGGCGATCAGTATCGGAGCGTATGCTTTTGCCTTGCATGCGCTGGATTGCGAGGCGGGGCGGTGATGTATTATAAGGGTGGGGCGGTTGCTGTCGTCTGAGGGTCGGGGGAGTTCTGCCGGTTGCCTCTCCCATCACGGAGGGACGCACGGCTTCTCTTGCCGGCCGCTTCTACCCCAAACGCAGGCTGCGACCCGGTTGGGCATGGAACAGGTCTCGACTCAAAAAATGACGGAGCATTTGGAGTTTCAGAAAAAAGTCATACCTTTGTATCCGTAATATGATCGCGGGGTGGAGCAGTTGGCAGCTCGTTGGGCTCATAACCCAAAGGTCGGAGGTTCGAGTCCTCCCCCCGCTACGAGGAGGATAAAAGCGGTTCGCAAAGATTTCTTTGCGAACCGCTTCTCTTTTGTATATGTCCCGCCCTGCCGTGGTGGTATTAGGCGAACGCTGCTGCAACCTCCTCCCGGTCGTCGAAATGGTGGCGGATACCCGCCACCTCCTGGTACGGCTCGTGTCCTTTTCCCGCCACCAAGATGATGTCGCCCGGACGTGCCAGTGCCGCTGCCGTGCGAATCGCCTCCCGCCGGTCGGCGATGGTCAGCGTCCGGGCGAGTTGATCCGCATCGAGCCCTGTCCGCATCTCGTCCAAGATCGCCTGCGGGTCCTCGAACCGCGGATTGTCCGACGTCAGAATCACCCGCGACGAACCCTCGGCCGCCACCCGTGCCATCACCGGACGTTTCGTCGCATCCCGGTTTCCGCCGCACCCGACCACCGTAATCAAACCGGACTCCGCCTTCCGCAGTTCGTTGATCGTGTCGATGACATTCTGCAACGCATCCGGCGTATGGGCGTAGTCCACGATTCCCAACCGTCCGTCTGCGGCCCGGATTTGCTCGAAACGGCCGCTCACCGGACGCAGCGTGCTCAAGATGCGCAACACTTCGGCCGAATCCTGCCCCAACTCCATCGCTGCCCCGTAAATCGCTGTCAGGTTGTAGGCGTTGAACCGGCCGATGAACTGCACCCACAGCGCCTGCCGGTTCATCTCGATCTCCATGCCGTCCAAATGTTCTTCGACGATCCGGCCGTGGTAGTCTGCCACGTTGCGCAGCGAGTAGCTTGCCCGTCGCCGGGCGGCGGTGTTCTGGAGCATGATCTCGCCGTTCCGGTCGTCTGTGTTGGTCAGGGCGAAAGCTGTTTCCGGGAGGATGCTGAAAAAGGACTGTTTGGCCCGGAGGTATTCTGCGAAGGTCTTGTGGTAATCGAGGTGGTCGTGCGTGAGGTTGGTGAAAATGCCGCCTCGGAATTTCAACCCTTGGATCCGCTGCTGCACGATGCTGTGCGAACTGACCTCCATAAAACAGTAATCGCATCCGGCGTCGACCATCTCGGCCAGCAATCGGTTGAGTGTCAGCGGGTCGGGCGTGGTGTGGGTCGATTCGATCCGCTCCCCGGCCACGCGGTAGACAACGGTCGAAATCAATCCGCACCGATGTCCCAATGCGGTGAAAAGATCGTATAACAGGGTGGCTATGGTGGTCTTGCCGTTGGTCCCGGTAACGCCTACCAACTGCAACTTTTCGCTCGGATGACCGTAATAGGCCGCTGCCAAACGGGCCAGGGCTTCGGCGCTGTCTTCTACTAACAGGTAACTGACTTCCGGTTCTAAGTCTCCGGCGGGCAAACTCTCGCAAACGACGGCTGCAGCGCCTTGCGCTATGGCGTCGGCTATATAGTCGTGGCCGTCGACTTGGGTGCCGCGCACGGCAACAAACAGGTCGCCGGACTCTACTTTCCGCGAATTGAATTGTATGTTCCGTATGCTGGGCCGCTGAGGACCGCTGATCCTAACTCCGGACAGGGCATCGAAAATATGTACCATCTTACTCTCTAAAATTATAATGCTTATTCGTTTTTTTGTTGTTTTGTTTTTTGGTGTCGGGAGGGTACTGTTCTCTTTGTGAA
>JAFLSI010000035.1 GCA_022511025.1 Rikenella sp.
GTGGTTTTTCTCCCTAAGCGCTCCCTTACCCCAACCCAACACAAAGACAAACATACATCCGAGGCGGCCATAGCGATACGCAAGTATCGCCTAAAGTTTTTCTGGTTCTCTTTGTTCACAAAGAGAACAGTACCCTCCCGACACTAAAGAACAAAACAGCAAAAACGAGCGATTAAACAACAGCAAAATATGAAACGATTGTTTTTTTTGTGCGGCGCGGCGATTTTGGCAGCCGCCTGTTCGGACAACACCCCGAAAAGCGTTGAGATTCTCAACGAATCGATCACCCTGTCCGCCCCCGCGAACGCACTGTCGATGACCCTGAGCCGCGGGACATTCACCTTCTCCAACATCACGACCGGCGTTGAAACCGCCCTTTCCTACCCGGTTCCCGCCGGCACCCGGTTGAGCGAAGGGCTGTACAATGTAACATTCAGCGGCGAAGGAGTTTTGGAAGTCAGTTTGAGCCAGACCAAGAACCCCGCAGCAGCCGCGACCGAGCAGATCACAGCCACCCTGCAAGGCGTAGCGAACAACGTAACCGTAACCTCAGCCGGAACCTTTTCCTTGGCATTGAGCCTCTCCGTCGTTCCGGAGCCGGGCCAGGGATTTGTGATTTCCGAACTGTATTACGTCGGTTCGGCCTACGCTCCCGACGCCAGCGGGAAACAGCAGCAGTACAACGGCGACGCCTATGTAAAAATCACCAACAATTCGGACTCGGTACTCTATGCTGACGGTTTGGCCTTCGTCGAATCGGAATTTCTGACCTCCACGAAACAGGACTACACCCCGATGATCCGCGACGAAGCGATCACAGCAGACGCGATATTCGTCATTCCGGGTTCCGGCCGCGACTATCCGGTCCAGCCGGGCGAGTCGATCGTGCTCTGCGACAACGCCCAGAACCACAAGGAGGCCGACGAATCCTTCATGGACCTGAGCAAAGCCGACTTCGAGTGGTTTACCCATTCCACGTCGTCCAGCTACCCCGACATCGACAACCCGGACGTACCGAACTTGGAGATCTACTACTGTTACACGGCGACAATCTTCGTCATGAACAAGCAGGGGACCAAAGCCTATGCCCTCGTCCGCATGCCCGAAGGCATGACCAAAGAGAGCTACCTCAACCGGTACACCTACGAAGCCTACTACACCAATATATTGGGCAAGCCCACGACACCGCGCACGTACTACAAAATCCCGAACGAATGGGTGGTAGATGCCGTCGAGTTGCGGGGCTGCCGCTACGAGTTCGCCTGGCCGGTGTTCGATCCGTCGTTCGACATCGGATACACCTACTGCGGCGATCTGAACGCCGGTTCGATCGAATACGGACGGGCCATACGCCGCAAGGTGGTCTCGGCCACGGAATCCGGACTGCCGATCTACCGGGACACGAACAATTCGACGGAAGATTTCGACCGAAACGTCATACCCTCCATGCAATAAATCCACGGCCTGTTTCTTTGGGCCGGCGCCAGCGGAGGCCCAACCGTCGCGTCAGCGAAGAAAGGTTGCGGCCCTCCGCCGGGGGTGGCGTCGGCCCGTCGCGCCGTGAGGCGCGCAACCGGACGAACATAGTCCCGGCCGGCCCAAAAGAAACAGACACACAAAAACAGCACGAGGGAACAGAATGAGAATTTGTCGTGATATATTGTTGATTATTGGGAGTTTGGGATCGTTGCCGGTTTCAGCAGGCGGCGCAGACAGTTTGTCCGTTTTCCGTCGGACGATGTACGACGCCTCGCCCGCAGAGGCTTTGCCGGCCGGCATTTTGCGCAATCCCGCCGCCATGTGGTACAAGCAGCCATTCCCGCTCACCGGGCTGTCCATCGGATATGACGACGACCGGCACGGCGAGACCTCAATCGCACAGGAGGGAAGCGGGTACAGCGGATTCGGATTCGAAGCCCGCTCGTTCGTGCCGACCAGCGCGGACGGCCGTGCTTTCGGCCGTGCAGGATACAGTTACGGAAGCCGGCAGGCTGTTCAGTGGAGCGAGACCGCCGACTTCGCCCTGCTCTATCCCTACGTAACCGCCGACTCCGCGGGCGGAGACCTCACCTCGGAGCGTTACCGTTTCTCGGGCGGTTACGCCCACCGGACCGGCCTCTGGACATGGGCCGCCAGCTTGGACTATCGGGCGCAACTCGAATACCGCGAGAAAGACCCCCGGCCGCGGAACGTCGTTTCGGACCTGCAAGGATCGTTAGCCGCAGCGCGGAGCATCGGCCCGGCGTATCGGCTGTCGCTCGCCGTGCGGGGCCGCAAATACGGTCAGCGGGGCGACATCGCTTTCTACAACCCGATGTATCAGGCCACCGTCTATCACCTGACCGGTTTAGGGATGGATTACGTCCGGTTCGCCGGACTCTATACCGACACCTACTACGCCGGTTCGGGCGTCGGCGGATCGGTGGATCTGTTTCCGGCCTCGCGGAGCGGGTTTTCGGTTTCGGTGCAGTACGACCGCTTCGCTTTCCGCAAGCAAATGACCGGTCTGAACAACCTGCCTTTGGTTTCGCTGACCGACCATACCGCCCGCGGGCTTCTGGCCTACAGCGAATCGGCCGGCCCGCTGAAGTGGGGCGTTTCGGCCGAAGGGAGTTTCCGCAAACGCCGGGGAGAGGAACACATTTTCGGAGAACCGGCCGGCAACATCTACCCGGAGATCGGCACGGCGGACGGATACGCCGACCGGAGCATTTCCGGCAAACTGTCGGGATTCGCCGGCAGTTCGCCGACGGCCCGGATCGTCTGGTGGGTGCAGCCGGCGGTATCCTGCTTCGACTTTCAGGCTGCTTACGACCCGACGTTGCGGCGGCTCGCTTTTTCGCGGTGGCACGCGGCGGTCGAGAGCGGAGCAATACGCGCATGGAAGCGGTGGATGCTCCGCACGGAGGCCGCCTTGGCCCGTTCGGGAAAGATAAAGGGGGAGTTGTCGCTGCCGGGCGCCGACTTCGGCCTGTCGCGCATCCGCACCCTGCAGCAAAACTACGACCGGCTGACGGACGACTTCACCCGGCTGCATCTCCGGATGCGGATCGACTGCCGGGTCGGAAACGACCGGACGATCTTCGTACAAGGCTCCTGGCGCCGCGACTGGTTCCGCCGGAACGGAATCGCCGACGGGTGGACGGTGTCGATGGGTTTCGGACTGTAAGACAGTCGCGCGCCGTCGCCCCGTATCTTACAGCATCTCCGACCGCGGCCGGTCTTCCGGCGCCGCCCCGAACGACTCGTTCGGCTGCGGCCCCATCACCAATTTCAGTTCGCCCCCCGACATGATGTCGCGGTAGGTGATATAAGCCTTCGTATAAGGCCGTCCGTTCAGTTCGGCCGACTGGATGTAGATATTCTCCGGTCCGTTATTCTCCGCCACCACCGTAAACACCTTGCCGTCCGACACCGGGAAGGTAACCCGGTCGAAGACCGGACTGCCCAATACGAACGCTCCGTTCGCCGGATTCGCCGGATAGAACCCCAGCGCGTTGAAGACATACCAAGCCGACATCTGGCCGCAATCTTCGTTGCCGCACAGCCCGTCCGGCCGGTCCGTAAAGAAGTCGTCCATGATCTGCCGCGCCAGCCGGGCCGTCTTCCACTGCCTGCCCAAATAGGCATACGCATAGATCGTCGAATGGTTCGGCTCGTTGCCCTGGGCATACTGTCCGATCAGCCCCGAAATATCCGGCGAAGCGTCCGGCCCGCCGTCGTACGGCACGGTGAACGTGCTGTCCAACTTGGCCTCGGCGGCCGCCGGATCGGGGAACAGTGCGAACAGCCCCTCGAAATCGTGCGGAACCAACCACATGTACTGCCAAGCGTTCCCCTCGCAGTAGTCGTCTCCCCGGTGGGTCGAGTAGAGCGGATTGAACGGCGTCCGCCGGCTGCCGTCCGCCAACCGCCCTTTCATGAAGCCGTCGGCCGGATCGAAATAGTGCCGGTAGTTCCGGGAGCGTTCGATAAAATAGTCGTAATCCTCCTGCCGCCCCAACTTTTTGGCCACCTGCGCAATACTCCAGTCGCTGATGCAGTACTCCAACGCTTTGGCCACCGATTCCCCCTCCTCGTCGGCCGGGATATAGCCCCGTTCGCGCACCGCTTTGAGACCGCGTTCGTCCAACTGCGCATAACTTTTGATCGCCTCGTAGGCCTTTTCGACGTCAAAACCCGGAATCTCTTTCAGAATGGCGTCGGCAATGACCTGCACCGACGGAAAGCCGACCATGCAGTCGGTCTCGTTTCCGGCCAAATGCCACACCGGCACCTTGCCCTGCTGTTCGAAGATGCGGATGAAACTGTTGACGAATCCCCCCACCTTTTCCGGCGCGGTGATCGTGTAGAGCGGATGGGCCGCCCGGTAGGTGTCCCACAGCGAACAGATCGTATAGATGTCGGTCGTATCTTCGTGCAGTTCTCCGTCCGCGCCGCGGTACCGGCCCGTAACGTCGTTGAAGACTGCCGGGAAGAATGAGGCGTGGTAAACTGCCGTGTAGAATGTCCGCAGCCGGGCCGAGTCGTCCGTCTCGACGGTCATGTGGCCCAGCAGATCGTTCCACGCCTGTCGGGCCGCTGCACGGGTGTCGTCGAACGACCGCCCCGACGCCTCGGCCAAGAGGTTGGCCCGGGCCCCCTCCGTACTCACGCCGGAGATCGCCACGCGAACTTCGAGCTGCCCGCCCTGCGGCATCGGACCGAAGTCGAGCACTCCGTAAGCATCCGGCATCACGAAACTCCGTTCCGGACGCCCTCCGCGGGCGGGAATCACTGTCGTATCGCCATAAACGGTCAAACTTCTGAACGGTTTGGAAAACTCGGCGACGAAATAGACCCGGTCGTCCGGCGCCCACCCTTTCGAAAGGCGGAAGCCTTCGACGGTCGAATCGTTCACGGCGGTCATCTGCAACCGGTACGGTGCGTCCCAGCCGATCCCGTTGTAGAGGTTGACGAGCACCTGTGCCGAATCGGTCGCGGGGAAGGTGTAGCGGTGAAAACCGGTCCGCCGGGTGGCGGTCAGTTCGACTCCGATCCCGTAACGGTCCAAAAAGGTTTTGTAATACCCGGCCCGGGCCTCTTCGTTCGCATGCGAATAGGTCGAGAGGTACTGTTTCGCCTGAACGGGACGGGCAAGGGTTCCGGTCAGCGGCATCAAGAGGATATCGCCTTTGTCGCCGATTCCGGTTCCGCTCAAGTGGGTGTGTGCAAAACCGACGACGGTGGTGTCGCTGGCATGGTAGCCGGAACACCAGTCCCACCCTTGTGTCAGGTTCGACGGCCCCAACTGCACGCCGCCGAACGGCACATTGGCTCCGACAAAAACATGGCCGTGTCCGTCGGACCCGATCGTGGGGTCGACGTACCGGACCGGATCGAACTCCCTGATGCCGGCGGAACGGCTCGTGCAGGAAACGGCTGCTCCGGCCAGCAGCCCAATACCGATCACGCTGTAAAGTGTGTGTCTGAACATGGTTATTTCGTTGTTTATCTGTTTTGTATGGTTGTATCTTGCAAAGATAGTCGTTCCTCTCTTTTTGCAAAAGCCCCGTCGGGCGGCAGCTGGCCCGAGCGACTGGGGACTCAAGTATTGTGCCGGCTCGCAGCCCGCGGAGTGGCCGATTGAGCGATGCGAAATTTCGGCCCTCCGCAGCGGGAGGGCTGCGGCCCGTCCGACTCTGACGAATCGGACGCGTTGCGTCTTTTACAGGCCGCCTTTACAGCGCTTGACGCCGGCGGAGAAGCCACGAGCTGGGCGAGTGGTGCCCTCCGCGTGGGGGCGGCGTCGGGCGCGCGACCCGGAGGGTCGCAAAGAGTAATGAGGCCGAATTAGGGTAGAGGCTGCCCCCCAAAAAACACCCAACGGGTGCAGCCCGGACAGCCAATAGTCCCCCTAAAACCGCCGCGAAGAGAAAAGCGTGTATCCGAAATTGAAGACCAACTGCCAGTCCGACCGGCTCGTACTGTACTTGTTGAGCGTCAGCGACGCCGGACCGATGAAAGTCTGGTAGACCAACGACCCCCCGAAGACGAACAGCGTCCGCCGGCGCAGCCGGTTCCAGAAATCCCCCTTCCAGCCGTGGTCGTAGACCACCTCCTGCGGCACGAAAGCATAGGCATACGACTTGATGTAGAGGTTATTGACAATATGGAACACCGGGATCGCCCCCAACGCCGCATACGACCTCGACCGGAACTCCGGCATGAACATCGTCCGCATCAGCGGAATCGGCTGGAACGCCGGCAGCGACATCGCCGTAATCAACGGATTGTCGAAGTCCGGATGGTTCGACACCGTCGCCTCGCCCAAGAAGCCGAACGTAAACCACCGCGCCGCCGGCAGGTAATGTTCGTAGCGGTAACGCGCCTCGGCCCAGTTCCGGTTCCGCCGCCCGAACGCCTCCGACTCCCCCGGCAGCGTCCCCGGCCGATACCCCTCCAACCCCTCCGTAAACTTCAGCTGGAGGATATGTTCCGTTCCCTCCGTCGGATAGAGCGTATAGTTCAGCGACCGTTTCTGCACCTCGAGCGTCAGGTTCGCATACTCGAACCGGCTCCGGTCCGGCTTGTCCACATTGGTAAACGCATTGAGGAAATAGTATCCGTCCGCAATCCCCAGCGTCAGCCGCCCCCGGAAAGCCGCATTCTCCAGCACCGGAATCGCAATCGACGAACTGAACGAATTTTCGTTCTGCGTCCGGTAGCGCCACGCCGTGCTCCGGTAGTAGCGGTTCATGTGGTTGGCCCCGTAGTCGTAGCTGTCGTACGTATAGTTGTAGTCGATGTAGAACGGGAAGCGGGTGTAGATGTCGTGTCGTCCGCCCACCTTCAGCGAGTTGTAGAACGTGCCGAAAAAGCCCTGCAACGCATAGGTCGAGACATTGCTCCCCACCGACCGGTGGCTGATCGAAGCATAGCCCATGTTCAGCGCCGTGGAGGAGATGTTCCCGCCGAGCGAAAAGAGCAGACTCGCCTGCGTGTGGAGCGTCAGTTTCAGTCGGAAGAAGCCCGTTTCCGGATTGTAGGTCGCCTCCGGGAAGTCGCCGGTGAAGACCCCGCCGGCCAGCACCTGCAAGTATTTCCGCGTGAAATAGTCCGCCTCGAACCGCTGCTGCGGCCGGATTCCCAACTGGCGGTAGACATATTCGGTCTGCTTCGGAGTCAGCCCCTCGATGTCGATCTGCTCGAAAATCAGCGGTTTGATCTTCGCCCGGAAGGCCGCCCGCTTCGCCCGGATCTCGCCCTCGGAGACCCGGCGCGCGATCCGCTCCCGAATGAGCGGCATCTGCCGCATCGCATCCTCATAGCCCTTGGCGATGATGTAGCTGGCCCGGTCGTAGTCCAGCACCCCCACCTCCCGGAACCGCCGCCGGATCTCGATATCGAGGCTGTCGGGCAGCGAATAGTCCGTATTGCTCGTGGCCATCACGCTGACCTGCTGGACGATATTGTCCGGCGAGGGGTTTTCGTAGTTCGCGGCGCAGATTCCCCCGATCAGGATATCGGGATGGCACGCCGAGTCGAGCGGCTGCCACGGATAGTTGTTGTAAAGCCCGCCGTCGAACAGCACCACGGTATCCTGAGCCACCGGTTTGAAAACCAACGGAATGGTCATCGAGGCCCGAATCGCGAACGGCAGACTCCCCCGGTCGAATACGACCGTCTCCTTGTTGTAGACATCCGAAGCGTTGCACCGGAAGGGCACCATCAGGCTGTCGAAGTCGTTTCCGGCTGCGGCCGAAGCCGGGTAGAGCATCCGCATGAAGGCGATATCGAGCTGGTAGGGCGACACGATGTTGGTCGGGAGCTGAATCGCAGCGGTTTTGGGCGCCTTGGGATCGATCCGGACGGAGATCATCGCCGGGGTCGGTTCGAACTTTTTGAAGTAGTAGTTGTTGTCCAAGTCCGCCTGTTTGGCCGAGAGCCAGGTTTGAACGGTGTCGGTGATGAAGAAGCGGATCATCTCGTCGGGCGAGTAGCCGGCGGCGTACATCCCGGCCACGATGGCTCCCATCGAGGCGCCGGAGACGCAATCGATGGGGATGTTGTTCTCCTCCAATGCTTTGAGTATGCCGACGTGGTACAGCCCCTTGGCTCCGCCGCCGCTCAGAACGAGGCCTACGCGCTGGCCCCGGGCGCTGCCGGCGAACAGCAGGATCGATAGCAGGATGAGAATTCGTTTCATGGCACCCTCTGTTTTGCCGGGATTTTTAGTAAATTTGCTCTCTGAAAACCATACCATTCCGACCGAGATGGAAACGACTGTAAAATTAATAAAAAAAACGAGTCTGCTGATCGCGGTGGCGGCAGGGTGCCTGCTGACGACGCCGGGACGGGCGGCGAAAACGCGGACAGTGAGCAGCGGGGGGCAGTACATGGTGGTGATGCGGACTTCGATGGGGCGGGTCAAGTTCCGCCTGTTCAACGATACGCCGCGCCACCGGGACAACTTCGTCTCCTTGGCGGAAAAGGGGTTTTACAACAACCTGCTGTTCCACCGGGTGATTCGCGATTTCATGATCCAGACGGGGGATCCGGAGAGCATCGAGGCGTCGCAGGTGAAGGTCTACGGAGGGGCGGATGCGGGGTACAAATTGGAGTCGGAGATCGTTCCGCACCATTTCCACAAACGGGGAGCGGTGGCGGCCGCCAGAGAGGGAGACGAGGCCAATCCGGAGCGGCGGTCGTCGGGTTCGCAGTTCTACATCGTGGTGGGGAGAGAGCAGAATGACAGCACGCTGACGGCGGCGCGCGAAAAGATAGCAGCCGGAGCGGCGGATCCGGCCGGGGCGCGAATTACGCCGGAACGCGAAAAGGTCTACCGCAAACGGGGCGGGACGCCGCATTTGGACGGCAGCTACACGATTTTCGGCGAGGTGGTTTCGGGGATGAGGACGGTGAAGCGGATCTCGGAACAGCCGACCGATTTTCAGGACCGGCCGAAAAAGGAGGATATCTACATCAAGACAGTCAAACTCAAGTTAGTCAAGGAGCGGAAACGCCATTGACCGGCCTTGCCGGTGCTGCGGGCCGGAGCTTCGCCCCGCGAAGACCCGGAGCCCCAACCCGCGAAACGACACGAACCAAGCACAACCGAACAATAAACCATGACAGAAAAGATAGAGACCCTGTTGAACGAAGTGGCAGCCTTTGCCCCGAAAACATGGGACGAAGTGGAGGCATTCCGGATCCGGATGTTGGGCAAGAAAGGGGCCGTTACCGCCCTGTTCGACCAATTCAAGGCCGCTCCGGCCGAGCAGAAGCGCACCTTGGGTCAGGCCATGAACCGGCTGAAGAGCGCAACGGTGGAGAAGATCAACGAGCTGAAAGCCCGCTTGGAGGAGTTGGCCCTCAGTTCGGCGGAGGCATCGGCGGCCGCCTTGGACATGACCCGTCCGGCCGGAGCCGACCGGGTCGGATCGAGACACCCCATATCGCTGGTACGGAACCGGATTCTGGAGATCTTCGGACGGATCGGCTTCGTGCCCGCCGAAGGGCCGGAGATCGAAGACGACTGGCATGTCTTCACCGCCCTGAACTTCCCCCCGGAACACCCCGCACGGGATATGCAGGACACCTTTTTCATCGAGAAAGATCCCGACATCCTGCTGCGGACCCACACCTCCTCCATACAGGTGCGGGTGATGCAGAGCCAGCAGCCGCCGATCCGCGTGATCTGCCCCGGCCGCGTCTTCCGGAACGAAGCCATATCCTACCGCGCCCACTGCATTTTCCACCAAGTCGAGGGGCTGTACATCGACGAGAACGTCTCGTTCGCAGACCTGAAGCAGACCATTCTCCACTTCGCCAAAGAGATGTTCGGCGAGAAGTCGGAGATCCGGATGCGCCCCTCCTACTTTCCCTTCACCGAGCCGTCGACCGAAGTGGACGTCTCCTGCAACCTGTGCGGCGGGAAAGGGTGCCCCGTCTGCAAATACACCGGCTGGCTCGAAATCATGGGGGCCGGAATGGTCGATCCGAACGTCTTGGAGGCCTGCGGCATCGACAGCAAACGCTATTCCGGCTTCGCTTTCGGGATGGGCGTCGAACGGATCGCCATGCTCAAATACGGAGTCAAAGACCTGCGCCTCTATTTTGAAAACGACCTGCGCTTTTTGCGCCAGTTCACCCCCGTGATCTGACACCCGCCCGGTCCGTTCCCGAACGGCCCCGGCCGCAAACCCGATACCCATCCCCGCACGGAAAAAACTATGAACAAAACCGCCGATTACCGATTCACCATCATCGTTCCCGTCTACAACGAAGAAGACAACATCTATGCGCTGGAAGAGCGTCTGAAAGCCTATCTGCCCTCGGCCTGCGCGGCCGGGCAGCCCGCCTGCGTCCTGTTCGTCGACGACGGTTCGACCGACGCATCGGCCGAACGGCTGCGGGAGATCTGCGGACGGAACGAACACTTCTACTGGCTCCGTCTGGCCAAGAACAGCGGACTCAGCGCCGCCATGAAAGCCGGAATCGACGCCTCCTTTTCGGAGTATGTCGGATACATGGACGCCGACCTGCAAACCGCACCCGAAGACTTCGACCTGCTGCTGCCCCATATGACCGAATACGAGATGGCGATGGGGATACGGACCGGCCGGAAAGACTCGTTCGTCAAGAACCTGTCGTCGCGGATCGCCAACGGTTTCCGGCGGATGATGACCCGCGACGGAATCGAAGACACGGGCTGTCCGCTCAAAGTGATCCGGACGGAACAGGCCCGGCGGATCCCCTTCTTCACCGGGATGCACCGTTTTCTGCCCGCACTGATCCAGCTGCAGGGCGCCCGGGTAAAACAGGTGCCGGTGAGACACTTTCCGCGCGTGGCCGGCCGCTCGAAATACCACCTGTGGAACCGGCTGGCCGGGCCGTTTATGGACTGCTTCGCCTACCGGTGGATGCGCAAACGGTACATCGACTGCCGGATCGCCGACTCCAACCTTTAGCCCTGCCGATCCTCCATGCACCCCCTCGCTATCGACAGCTTAGGCTACACGGCTCAACTGCTCTTCTCGGCCCGATTTTTCGTTCAGTGGATCCAGAGCGAGCGCGCCCGGCGTGTCCTTTCGCCGACCAGCTTCTGGAAAATCAGCTTAGTCGCCTCCTGCCTCTTCTGCCTCTACGGCTGGCTGCGGAACGACTTCTCGATCATCCTCGGCCAGTTCATTACCTACTACATCTATATCTGGAACCTCGACTCCAAAGGGGCGTGGAAAAGTTTATGGATGCCCTTTCGCTGGATCATCGGTGCGATTCCGTTGGCCGGCATCGGGTGGATCGGACTGAACTGGAACGACTTTCTGGCCCATCTGTTCACCGAAAGCGACGTGGCGGGATGGCTCATTGCGCTGGGGAGCGCCGGACAGGTCATTTTTACCCTTCGGTTCGTCTACCAGTGGTGGTACTCGCACAAACGGAGAGAATCGGTGCTGCCGCTCGGCTTCTGGATCATCAGCCTGACGGGATCGGCGATCATCATGACCTATGCGCTGATCCGGGGCGACATGTATCCGTTGATTTTGGGGCATGCAACCGGGGCGTTCGTCTACACACGCAACATTTTGATACACAAACGGGAACATAGCCCGGAACCGATCGGCCGACCACAGACCGGAAACGACACGCCATGCGAAAAACGATAGACATACTCGGCCGGGGAGGCTGCCTGTGGTTCTTTGCGGCCCTGCTGCCGCTGTTCCTGCTGCGGGATTTGACCCCCGACAACGAACTGCGCTACCTCAGCATCGCCGACGAAGCCCTGCGCGACGGGCATCTCTTCGCCTTCTGCAACCACGGCGCAGCCTATGCCGACAAGCCGCCGCTCTACCTGTGGTTCGTCATGCTCGGCCGGATGATCTTCGGGAACCACTTGGCCGGGCTGATGGTCTGGATGGGTCTCTTTTCGGTCGTGTCGGCCTGGATGATTCTGCGGACGATGGACCGCTGGGTCCGTCCGCTGGTCGGCAACCCGGACGCACGGCGGGCGGCGCAAGGAATGCTCGCCACCAGCGCCTACTTCCTCGGGGCCGCGGCGGTGCTACGGATGGACATGCTGATGTGCCTGTTCATCGTACTCGCCTTACGGACATTCTGGCGCATGTACACGGGCGAAGAGGTCCGCAAAGGCGACCGGTGGCTGTTCCCGCTCTACCTCTTCCTGGCCGTGTTCACCAAAGGACCGGTGGGGATTCTGGTCCCGTTGGTCTCGACGGTTGTTTTTCTCGCGCTGCAACGCGACTGGCGCAGCATCGGCCTCTGCTGGGGGGGACGGACGTGGGGGATTCTGGCCGGGCTGTGTCTCGTGTGGTTCGGAGCGGTGTACCTCGAAGGGGGGACGGACTATTTGGACAACCTGTTAGTCAAACAGACGGCCGGACGGGCGGTGGATGCTTTCCACCACAAGGCGCCGTGGTGGTACTACGGGGTGTCGGTCTGGTATTCGTTAGCGCCGTGGTCGCTGCTCGCGATCGGGGTGCTGGTCCGGGGGCTGTGCTGCAAAAAGTTCCGGCAGACGGCCGGCGAACTCGAACGCCTCTTTTTGGCGACGGCACTCTCGACCTTGGCGATGCTGTCGGTGGTGAGTTCCAAGATTCAAATCTACCTGCTGCCGGCTTTTCCGTTCTTTATCTACATCGCCGTGCTGTGGATCGAACGGGCGGGGGTGCGGCGCTGGATGAAATGGATGGTGGGGATTCCGGCGGGGGTGCTGATGCTGGCGCTGCCGGGGGTATTCGCGGCGGCCCGGTTCGTACCGGAGGTGCCGCTGCTCGGCTCGGTGTTCGTACCGGCGGGGGCGGCGGTGCTCTCTTTGGCTTCGGCGGGGTGCATCGTCCGGTTGGCAAGGGGGAGGTTCTACCCGGCGATCGGGATGCTGGCGGGGGGATTGCTGGCGGCTGTATTTACGGCCTCGTTCGCCTTGCCGCGCTTCAACGGCTACATCGGACTGGGCGAGGTCTGCCGGGCGGCGAAAACGACGGGTGAGGCGGAGGGAATCGAGGCATTCTACACCTACGGGATCCGGCGGGTGGAGAATGTCGATGTCTATTTAGGACGGCCGGTCCGGGTGCTGCCGTCGCCTCAGGCGCTGGATTCGGTGGCCTGCGGCGTGGTCCTGACCGACCGGAGGCTGATCGGTCGGGATTCGGTGCTGACCCGCGCTCTCGACGGGCGGCCGGTCCACCGGGCGGGAGGCTATGCGTTCGGAACGATACGCAGAAACGGGGTTTCAACCTTATAGCACGTTGGGGACAATGACACTGAAAGAGAAAATCGAACAACTCAAACAGCAGCGCAATGCGGTCATCCTGGCCCACTACTACACCGAAAGCGAGGTGCAGGATGCGGCCGATTTCGTGGGCGACAGTTTAGCGCTCGCCCAGCGGGCGGCGACGACGGAGGCCGATACGATCCTGTTCGCCGGAGTGCATTTCATGGGGGAGACGGCCAAGATTCTCTCGCCGGAGAAGACGGTGCTGATGCCGGACATGGCGGCAGGCTGCTCGTTAGCCGACTCGTGCCGGGCCGAGGAGTTCGGAGCCTTCGTGGCCGCCCATCCGGACCATACGGTCATCTCCTACGTCAACACGACAGCGGAGGTCAAGGCGCTGACGGATATCGTCTGCACGAGCAGCAATGCGATCCAGATCGTGGAGTCGCTGCCGGCTGGCGAACCGATCATTTTCGGTCCGGACCGGAATCTGGGCAATTACATCAAAAACGTTACGGGCCGGGAGAACATGCTGATCTGGGACGGGGCGTGCCATGTCCACGAGGAGTTCTCGCTCGAAAAGATTCTGGCGCTCAAGGCGGAGCATCCCGAGGCCAAAATCCTGACCCACCCGGAGTGCAAACGCCCGATCGTGCTGGTCTCGGACTACGTCGGGTCGACGGCGGGGCTGCTGAAGTTCGCAGCGGAAGACCGGTCGGCGGACACCTACATCGTCGTTACGGAGCCGGGGGTCTTGCACCAGATGAAAAAGGCGGCTCCGGGAAAACGGTTCATTCCGGCACCCCCGACGGATTCGACGTGCGGCTGCAACAATTGCAACTACATGAAATTGGTTACGCTGCAAAAGATGGCCGACGCGTTAGAGCGGATGGAGCCGCAGATCGTGGTTCCGGAGGAGGTGCGGGTGCGGGCCGAGGGGGCGATCCGCCGGATGCTCGACATTTCGCAGCGGTTAGGGTTGGTCTGACCTTTCCCGTTGGGTTTTTGCAGAGCTTGGTTCCGGTCGAATGCCGGCCGGTGTTGCATACAAGACAGGGTTCGGCCGCTCGAAAGCGGCCGAACC
>JAFLSI010000036.1 GCA_022511025.1 Rikenella sp.
CGCCCGGGCCAGTTTCGGGTTTCCGCTCCAGTCGAACCTCCCGTAGTCGAGCAGCAGCCCCCCCAGACTCGTCGCCCCCCCCGACAGATACTTCGTGCTCGAAACGATTTCGAGATCGACCCCGAACTCCGCCGCCCGGAACACATGGAACGGAATGATCGTCGTGTCCGCCACCAGCGGCACCCCCGCTGCCCGGCACACCCTCGACAGCGCCGACAAATCGGCCACCTCCATCTGCGGATTGGTGATGATCTCCAAGAAGACCGCCCGCGTATTTCCGTCGATCGCCGCCGCCACCGCCTCCGGATCGGTCATGTCCGCAAACCGTGTCTCCACGCCGAACTCTCCCAGCGTCGATTTCAGCAGCGAGTAGGTGTTTCCGAACAGGTGCGGCGACGTAACCACATTGCACCCCGCATGGGCCAGCGTCATGAACAGGTTGGCGATCGCCGCCATCCCCGAATTGAACGCCGTAACGCTCAGCGCCCCCGTCGCCTGCCGTACCCCCTGCTCGAAGTGTTCCACCGTCGGGTTCGTGATCCGCGAATAGGCGTGGTCCGCCGTGCGTCCCGTGAAAGCCAGCTCCATCGCTTCGGCCGTCGGAAATTCGTAAGCCGCTGTCTGGTACACCGGCACATTCAGCGCCCCGTGCGGATCGGGCTTGCCGTAAGGCGTGGAAAGTACGCCCGCCGTAAATCCTGTTTTTTTGCGTTCCATCTTTCTTTTCGGGTTTTTCCGTGCTGCAAAGATAGGCGATTCCGCCCCGCTGCGCAACTTTCCCGCACCGGTTCGGTGCAGGAAAGCATAATTATTGTTATCTTTGGCCGCATTCGGGTTGCATCGGAGTCGCAAACCGAATCCATCAAGCCAACTATCCTAATCGTATGAGTATTACAGCCAGTTTGTTGAAGCTGTTTTTCGGCAGCAAGGCAGACAAAGACCGGAAAGCGATTCAGCCTTATGTAGATCGGATTCTGGCCGTCGGTCCGGAGATCGAACGTCTCACCGACGACGAATTGCGCGAACGGGTCTCCTCGTTCAGAACCACGATTCGCGAACGGATCGGCGTCGACGAAGCGCGCATCGCCCAGTTGAAAGAGCGGATGGAAGAGGCCGACGTCGAGATTGCGGAGAAAGAGCAGATCGGAACCGAGATCGACCGGCTTCGGAAGCACGTCAACGAGACCATCGAAGAGGTGTTGGACGAGATTTTGCCCGAAGTTTTCGCCATCGTGAAAGACACCGCCCGGCGGTTCGCCACGGCACCGGAGGGGACGATCGTCGTCTCCGCCACGGAGGCCGACCGGGAGCTGGCCGCCCGGGGACGGGACTTCGTGTCGATCGAAGGAGACAAGGCGGTCTATCGCAACCGGTGGAAAGCCGGAGGGAACGAGATAACGTGGGATATGGTGCATTACGACGTGCAGCTTTTCGGCGGGGTGGCGTTGCACAAGGGGAATGTGGCCGAAATGGCGACCGGCGAGGGGAAGACCCTGGTGGCGACCCTGCCGGTGTTTCTCAATGCCTTGGCAGGCAAAGGGGTGCATGTCGTTACGGTCAACGACTACTTGGCCCGGCGCGACTCGGAGTGGATGGGGCCGATCTACGAATTCCACGGGCTGACGGTGGACTGCATCGACAAGCACCAGCCGAACAGCGATGCCCGGCGGGCTGCCTATAACTGCGATATTACCTTCGGGACCAATAACGAGTTCGGGTTCGACTACCTGCGGGACAACATGGCGATCGAACCGGGCGATCTGGTGCAGCGGGAGCACCACTATGCGATCGTCGACGAGGTGGACTCGGTCCTGATCGACGACGCGCGGACACCGCTCATCATCTCCGGACCGGTGCCGCGGGGCGAAGATCAACTTTTCGAGGAGTACCGGGGGCAGGTCGAGTCGCTGTACAACTTGCAGCGGAACCTCTGCACCTCGCTGCTGGCCGAAGCGCGCAAGGTGATCGCCGAGGGGGACGAGGAGCGGGGTGGGAAACTCCTGTTGTGCGTACACAAAGGGCTGCCCAAGTACAAACCGCTGATCAAGTTCCTGTCGGAACCGGGGATGAAAGCCCTGATGCAGAAGACCGAAAACTTCTACATGCAGGACAACAGCAAACGGATGCACGAGGTTACGGACGACCTCTACTTCATTATCGACGAAAAGCTCCACAGCGTCGAACTGACCGACAAGGGGCATGATGCGCTGTCGGGAAACATCAACGACAAGCGGTTCTTCATCCTGCCGGACATCGGCAGCGAGATCGCCGCTCTGGAACGGAGCGACAAGACGGTCGAAGAGCGGATGGAGGCCAAGGATAAGCTGCTGAACGAATACGCGCTGAAATCGGAGCGGGTTCACACGGTGCACCAGCTGCTGAAAGCCTATTCGCTGTTCGAGAAGGATACGGAATATGTGGTGATGGACAACAAGGTGAAGATCGTGGACGAACAGACGGGGCGTATTTTGGACGGGCGGCGCTATTCGGACGGCCTGCACCAGGCGATCGAGGCGAAGGAGCGGGTCAAGGTGGAGGCGGCGACCCAGACCTTTGCGACGATTACGCTCCAGAACTACTTCCGGATGTACCACAAACTCAGCGGGATGACCGGGACAGCGGAGACGGAGGCGTCCGAATTGTGGAATATCTACAAATTGGATGTGATCGTCATTCCAACCAACCGGCCGGTGATCCGCAAAGACTATCAAGACCTCATTTACAAGACGAAACGCGAAAAATATGCGGCGGTGATCGAAGAGATCGTGCGGCTTGTCGGAGAGGGGCGTCCGGTGTTGGTGGGGACCACCTCGGTCGAGATCTCGGAACTGCTCTCCCGCATGCTGAAACTGCGGGGGATCAAGCACAATGTGCTGAATGCCAAGCAGCACCAGCAGGAGGCGCAGATCGTGGCGGAGGCGGGCCGGGCCGGACAGGTTACGATCGCCACGAACATGGCGGGCCGGGGTACGGACATCAAACTCACGCAGGAGGTCAAGGAGGCCGGCGGGCTGGCCATTATCGGGACGGAGCGGCACGAGAGCCGGCGTGTGGACAGGCAGTTGCGGGGGCGTTCGGGACGGCAGGGGGATCCGGGGAGTTCGCAGTTCTTCGTCTCGTTGGAAGACGACCTCATGCGGCTGTTCGGATCGGAGCGGATCGCGCGGCTGATGGATACGATGGGGATCAAGGAGGGCGAGGTGATTCAGGCGGGGATGATGAGCCGTGCCATCGAACGGGCCCAGAAAAAGGTCGAGGAGAACAACTTCGGGATCCGGAAACGGCTCTTGGAGTACGACGACGTGATGAACTCGCAGCGGGAGGTCATTTACACGCGGCGGCACCATGCGGTCTTCGGCGAGCGGATCGAGGTGGACATCAACAACATGATGACGGATTTCGCCGAAACGTTCATCGAAAACTACCGGGGGCTGCCTTTCGACGAGTTCAAAGTCGAATTGATTCGGCAGATTTCGATCGAGCCGTCGTTCACCGAGGAGGAGTACAATGACTTGAAAGACCAGTTGTTGGCGGAGCTGCTCTTGGGGGATATGCGGAGTGCGCTCAAACGGCGGGCGGCGCAGATTGCACAACAGGCATTCCCGGTTTTGGAGGCGGTGTACAGGGAGCAGGGAGACAAGTTCGAGAACGTCTCGGTGCCGCTGACGGACGGGAAGCGGGGATTGAATGTGCCGGTCAATTTCAAGCGGGCGATCGAATCGAAGGGGTTGGAGATCCACAAGGCCTTCAGCCGGGTGATGATGCTCATCACGATCGACGACGATTGGAAAGAGCATCTGCGGGATATGGACGACCTGAAACAGTCGGTGCAGAATGCGGCGTATGAACAGAAAGATCCGCTGTTGATCTACAAGTTCGAGTCGTTCGAGCTGTTCCGCCGGATGATCGAAAAGATCAACCGCGAGGTGCTGGCGATGTTGCTCAAGGTCTATTTGCCGGTGGCTCCGGCTTCGTCGGACCCGTCGGCGAACGGCGGGGGAGGACAGGCGATGCCTCAGGGGGTGAATGGACGGCAGGGAGTGCCGGCGCGGAACCGGCCGGATATGAGCCGGATGCAGATGTCGCGGAATGCGGGGCCGGTTCCGCCGGGCGTTTCGGCTTCGGGGGCCGCTTCGGGCGGAGGTCGGCCGATGCCGGTGCAGGCCGAGAAACGGGTGGGGCGGAACGATCCCTGTCCGTGCGGGTCGGGGAAGAAGTACAAAAACTGCCACGGGGCGGCGTAGTTGGTTCGGATTCTCCCCGGTTCGGTATTCCGGGTTGAGGCGGAGTGGCAAGACGGTTTTCCCCTCTGGCGCTTGTGGTGCCGGAGGGGAATTTTTTCGACACCCTGTTTGGTCCGGTTTTGCCACTTGAGGTTTTGCGGTGCCTTTGGGCACCGCGCGCCCCGAAGCCACCCCGCGCGGAGGGGCGCAACTCGCCGATGCTCGCTGCTTGCTCCGCTGGCTTCGGGAGGTGTTGCCTCTTTTGTTATGGTCTCCGCCGCCAGCGGAGCGGGCTGGGATATAGTTTGCCGCCAGAAAACATTGAAACTGAAAACAATGGACAAATACTCCACCGAAGAGACGGAAAGACTCCGGAACTGGGACCGCGATCATTTGTGGCACCCCTATACATCCGCAGTCGACCCCCTGCCGGTCTACCCCGTTCGTCGGGCCTCCGGCGTGCGGATCGAGTTGGAAGACGGTCGGCAGCTGATCGACGGCATGTCGTCGTGGTGGTGCGCCGTGCACGGTTACAACCACCCGCGGCTCAACGCAGCGGTCGAGCGGCAGTTGAAAGCGATGGCCCACGTGATGTTCGGCGGTCTGACCCACCGGCCGGCCGTGGAGTTGGGACAGCGGTTGCTGGCTGCGGTCCCCGGAGCCGAGCTGCCCGCAGGGGATCCGAATCGGCCGGAGTATGTATTTTTCGCCGATTCGGGTTCCGTCGCCGTCGAGGTCGCGATGAAGATGGCCATGCAGTGGCAGCGCTCGCAAGGACATCCGGAGAGGAACGAATTTCTGACCATCGGCGGCGGGTATCACGGAGATACATGGAACGCCATGAGCGTTTGCGATCCTGAGGGCGGGATGCACAGCCTGTGGCAGGGGCGGTTGGCCGTGCAGCATTTCGTTCCACGGCCGGCCGCCGCGTTCGGCCGGTCGTGGGATCCGGAGGCGCTGGAGCCGTTGCGCCGGGCGTTCGGGGAGCACCACCGGACCCTGGCCGCCTTGATCTTGGAACCGATCGTGCAGGGGGCGGGCGGCATGTGGTTCTATCATCCCGACTATTTGCGGGGCGCAGCGGAGTTGTGCCGGGAGTACGGCGTGCTGTTGGTGGCCGACGAAATCGCCACGGGATTCGGCCGTACGGGGCGGATGTTCGCCTGCGAGTGGGCCGGTGTGGTGCCTGATATTCTGTGCGTGGGCAAGGCGTTGACCGGGGGGTACATGACTTTGGCGGCCGTTGTGGCCGCAAGGCGGGTGGCGCGGGGGATCGACGGGCCGTTCATGCACGGGCCGACCTTTATGGGGAATCCGCTGGCTTGCGCCGTAGCGTGCGAATCCTTGGCGATGCTGGCGGAGGGAGAGGTGCCGGCACGCGTCGCACGAATCGAAGCGGTTTTGCGGGAGGAGCTCTCCGTTTTGCGGGAGTCGGTTCCGGCGGGCGTGGTGCGCGATGTGCGGGTTTTAGGGGCGATCGGCGTGGTCGAGGTGCAGCGGCCGGTCGAGATGGCCTCGATCCAGCGGGCGTTCGTCGAAGCGGGGGTTTGGGTGCGGCCGTTCGGGCGGCTGGTTTACGTGATGCCCCCGTATGTGATCGGCGATGACGACCTGCGAACGCTTTGCCGGGCGGTGGTCGGAGTGGTGCGGACGGAGTGCCGTTGAGGGAGGCTGCGGCCCGCACGACTCTGTCGAGTCGCAGTGGTTGGCCGTTCGTTTTGGAGCCGCCCCGGCCGGTTCACCGCTCGTCATTACAGCACATTGACCTCCATGGCGAGACGGATTCCGAATTTTCGTTCCACATCTTCGATGATGCGCCGGGCCAAGTGCAGCACCTCCTGCGCCGTCGCTCCGCCGAGGTTGATCAGCACCAGCGCCTGCCGCGGATGGACCCCCACCGTTCCCTCCCGGAAACCCTTCCAGCCCGCCCGGTCGATCAGCCACCCCGCCGGCACCTTGACCGTCTCGCCGTCCGCCGACCGATAGCCCGGCAGGTCCGGATAGGTCGCCCGGAGCCGTTCAGCCTCTTCGGCCGGGATGACCGGATTCTTGAAAAAACTCCCCGCATTGCCCGTAACCGCCGGATCCGGCAGCTTCTCGCGGCGAATGGCGATCACCGCCCGCCGGATGTTCGCAACCGACGGCCCGCCGAGCGCCCGCACCCGGTCGTTCAGATCGCCGTAATCCATATGATAAGAGTAGTCCGGTCCCTCCGGAGTCAGCCGGAATTCGACCGCCGTTACCACCGCTCTGCCCCGCAGGATCCCCTTGAACACCGAGTCCCGGTAGCCGAACGAACACTCCGAGCCGGAGATTCGTACCGTTTCGAGCCGTTCCGTGTCGAAATATTCCACCGTTTCGATCGTATCCTTGGCCTCCGCGCCGTAGGCTCCGATGTTTTGCACCGGCGCCGCTCCGACCAAGCCCGGAATGTGCGACAGGTTCTCCAATCCGCCCAACCCCCGTTCCACCGTCCACGCCACCAAGTCGTCCCAGACGACCGCCGCTTCGGCCCGCACCAAGGTCGGCTCCGGCAGCCCGATCCCCGTGGCGGCCGGGTGGATGACGACCCCCGGAAAATCGCCCGTCAGGATCGTGTTGCTGCCCCCGCTGAGCACATACCACGGCAGCTGCCGCTCGCGACAGGTCAGCAGAATTTCGCGCAACTGGCCGGTCGTACGGAATTCGGCCCAGTGGCGGGCCGTGGCGGCGAGGCCGAACGTGTTGCGGTCGCGGAGGGGATAGTGGTCGGAAAAAGAGGTCATTTTGTCGCTTCGGTACGGTTAATGTGTTGCAAAATTAAAAAATAACGCCTAACTTTAAGCCGTAATCAACAGACTGCAAGGCGCACATGTTTACCCAGAAAGATTTGGCGCAGTTAGCCGCGCAAGGTGTGGCTCCGGAGCGGGCGGAGGCGCAGCTGAGGGCTTTTCGCACGGGGTTCCCGTACCTGTCGATCGACCGGGCGGCGGTGGTCGGGGACGGGATCGTCCGGCTCGAACCGGAAAAGGCGGAGATGCTGGCGGGGCTGTACGGGCGTGCGGTGGCGGAGGGGCTGTCGGTGGTGAAGTTCGTGCCGGCATCGGGGGCGGCGTCGAGGATGTTCAAGGAGTTGTACGAGTTCGTGGCGGACGGAAAGGCGACGCCGGCGGTGGAAAAGGTGGTGTCGGGATTGGAACGGTTTGCGTTTTATGAAGATTTGTGTGCGCTGGGGGTCGACAGGAGCGATGCGCGGGCGGTGGTCGGGGCGATTGTCGGAGAGGATGCGGGCTTGGGGCTGGGGCGGCGGCCGAAAGGGCTGATCAAATTTCACCGCTATCCGGCGCCGGAGGGAGGACGGACGGCGATGGAGGAGCATTTGGCCGAGGTGGCGTTGTACGGCGGGGCGCCGGCGCGGATCCATTTTACGGTCTCGCCGGAGCATATGGACGATTTCCGCCGGTTGGAGCGTGAACGTTTGGCGCTCTTTTCGGCGAAGTACGGGGTGGAGTACGAGGTCTCGTACTCGGTGCAGGAGGCTTCGACGGATACCTTGGCGGTCGATTTGGACAACCGGCTGTTTTATACGGACTCGGGGACGATCCTGCTCCGGCCGGGAGGACACGGGGCATTGATCGAAAACCTCGACCGGATCGATGCGGATTTGATATTCGTCAAGACGGTGGACAATGTGGTGCCGGACCGCTTGAAAGGGGATACGGTGCTGTACAAGAAGGCTTTGGGGGCGGTGGCGTTGGAGTTGCAGCAACAGATATTTTCCTACCTCAAGGCGATCGACTCGCCGGGAACGACGGTCGATGCGGCGGAGGTGCGGCGGTTCGTCGAGGAGCGGCTGTGCTACCGTTTCCCGGCGGGGGAAGAGGGGCAGCCGACGTTGGCGGATTTGCGCCGGGTGCTGGACCGGCCGCTTCGGGTGTGCGGCATGGTGCGCAACGAAGGGGAGCCGGGCGGAGGACCTTTCTGGGCGCAGACCTCGTTGGGGATCGCGGGGGCTTTGTCGCTTCAGATCGCCGAATCGTCGCAGATCGACCCGGAGCGGCGGCGGGAACTGATGGGAGGAGGAACGCACTTCAATCCGGTCGATTTGGTGTGTGCGGTGCGCGATTTCAAAGGGCGGAAGTTCGATCTGACCCGGTTTGTCGACCCGCAGACGGGATTCATTTCGGAGAAGAGCAAGGATGGGCGCAGCTTGAAGGCATTGGAACTGCCCGGTTTGTGGAACGGGGCGATGGCGGACTGGAACACGGTGTTCGTGGAGGTGCCGATTTCGACATTCGCGCCGGTCAAGACAGTGGTGGATTTGCTGAGAGAGCAGCACCAGTAGCAGCTCCTCTCCTGCCGGAACGGAGAAATAGTAAAAACGTAGCATAAAACCATGGAAAACAAACTGCAACAACTGACCGAAAAACTGTATAACGAAGGTCTGGCGAAAGGGCGTGCCGAAGCCGAGGCTTTGCGGATTCAGGCGCAAAAAGAGGCCGAACGCATTGTCGCTGAAGCGACGGAGAAAGGAGAGTCCATCGTGGCAGCTGCCGAAAAATCGGCGGCGCAACTCAAAACCAATACCGAAAACGAAGTGCGGCTGGCGGCCACCCAGCTGCGGAGCGCGCTGCGGCAGCAGATCGAACGGATGGTGCAGATGGAGGTGGTGGCGCCGCAGGTGGCTCAGGCGTGGCGGGACAATACCTTCATCAAGGAGTTGGCGGCGACCGCTGTGGAGGCGATCGGACACCGGCAGGGAGGGGATTTGTGCGTGGTGCTGCCGGAAAACCGCGGTGAAGAGTTGGTCGGGGCGGTGAAACAGGCCTTGGCCGAACGGTTCGGGTCGGAACAGGGAGCGGAGGTGATGATGGATGCGAAGGTGCGCGTGCCGTTCCGGATCGCGGTGAAAGAGGGAGGCTACTATGTGAGCTTCTCGGATGCCGATTTCGAGGCGCTGTTCAGTTCGTATTTGCGGCCGAAAGTGGCGGAATTTTTGTTCGGCGGCACAGCGAACGGCGGGCAGCAGGAATAGAGTAAGGGGAGGCCGGGTTGTTGTGCGGGGATAACTAACGAGAAAAACGAGGCGTATGCAATATTATTATCTGATTGCGGGGCTGACGGAGTATCCGTTCGACATCGAGCATGCGGCGGCGGAGGGGGGAGGGAGCAGCGGCAGCCGGGTAGATGTGCCGCAGATCAAGGAGCAGATTATGTCCGAACTGACGGCCGGGGATCGCCGGGCGGTGGAGTTGCTCTATACCTATTATGATATTGAAAATATCATGGGGTATGTGCGGGGGACGAAGCTGCCTTTCAACGCGTTGGGGAACCTGTCGCGGGACGGGGTGGCGCTGTTGGCGGACGGAAAGATCGAGGAGGGCGGGAGCGAAACGCTCTTGCCGGAGGAGTTGGCCGAACGGTTGGAACGGTTGGCGGTGCCGGGGACGGTGCGGCTGGCGCTGGACCGGTTCGCCGGACGGGTGGAGCAGACGGGAGAGGATGAGGAGGGGAGGCGGCCGCTGTCGGCGGATGATTTGGAACGGGAGCTGTTGGAGAGTTTTTACCGGATTTGCGAGGCGGAGGGGGTTTGTGTTTGTGGAGGGGGGCGTGTGCCGGAATATTTGAGACGATGGGCAGGGTATGACCGGACGATGCGGAATATCGTGGCGGCCTACAAGGCGCGGCAGTTGGGGTGGCCGGAGGAGTTGAAAGAGGGGATGATCGTGGAGTCCGACGGGGAGGTGAAAGAGGCTTTGCTGAACGGGCAGGCGGCGGACTTCGGGATGAAAGACCGGTTCCCGTATATGGACGAACTGCTTCAGGTGCTGGAGACGGCCGATTTCGTGGAGCGGGAGCGGAAGATGGATGCGCTGCGGGTCCGGGTGGCGGACGATTTGGCCGAGCATGACTATTTCGGGATCGGGCGGATCCTGAATTATTTGATACGGCTCAATATCTTGTACCGTTGGGCGGCGTTGGACAAGGAGCGGGGACGGGAAGATTTTCGGGAGTTGGTGTCGGCCTTGACCGATTTGGACAAGGGGGCGGAGTGATTGGATTCAGGGATTCAGGGGGGGCTTTTACAGGCGCCTCTGCCCGGTATCCGGCGCTGCCTCGCGCCGAGCGGTCCGTAGCCGCCGGCAAGCCGTGCAGGGAACGAAGAAAACGGGAAATATAAAAGTAAAAACGACCATACATGAAAACAACGGGCGAAGTGATCGGCATCATTGCCAACTTAGTTACAGTCAAGACCTCCGGTCCTGTTTCGCAGAACGAGATCTGCTACATCCAGATGGACGGCGGCGTTCGACTGATGGCCGAAGTCATCAAAGTGATCGGCGACCGGGCCTATGTTCAGGTTTTCGAGAGTACGCGGGGACTGAAAGGCGGTACCCCCGTCGAGTTTGAAGGGCATATGCTGGAGGCGACCTTGGGTCCGGGGATTCTGACCCGCATTTACGACGGCTTGCAGAACGACCTGAAAGCGATGGAAGGCGTTTTCCTCAAACGCGGGGAGTACAACAACCCCCTCGATTTCGAATCCGAGTGGGACTTCACCCCCTTGGTCGCAGCGGAGAATCAGGAAGTTCGGGCCGGAGACTGGCTCGGATGGGTGCCCGAAGGGTGGTTGCAGCACAAGATCATGGTGCCTTTCAAGATGGAAGGGACCTACCGGCTGAAATGGATCGCACCGGCCGGAAAATATAAGATCACCGAACCGGTGGCCACGGTGGTCGACGAGAACGGCGTGGAACACGGTCTCTCGATGATGCAGCGTTGGCCGGTGAAAGTGCCGATCACGGCCTTTAAGGACAAGCCCCGGCCTTTCCGGACGATGGAGACCGGATTCCGGGCGATCGACACCTTCAATCCGATTGCCGAAGGCGGGACCGGGTTTATCCCCGGACCGTTCGGGGCAGGGAAGACCGTCTTGCAGCACGGGATTTCGAAGCAGGCCGATGCCGATGTCATTATTATCGCCGCCTGCGGCGAGCGCGCCAATGAAGTGGTGGAGACATTCGTCGAATTTCCGGAGTTGGACGACCCGCGGACCGGGCGGAAACTGATGGAGCGGACGACGATCATCGCCAATACCTCCAACATGCCGGTGTCGGCCCGGGAGGCTTCGGTGTACACGGCCATGACACTGGGGGAATACTACCGGGCGATGGGGCTGAAAGTCCTGCTGCTCGCCGACTCCACCTCGCGGTGGGCACAGGCGCTCCGGGAGATGAGCAACCGGCTCGAAGAGCTGCCGGGACAGGATGCTTTCCCGGTGGACCTGTCGGCGATTATCTCGAACTTTTATGCCCGGGCCGGATTCGTCTATCTCAATAACGGCGAGACCGGGTCGGTTACCTTCATCGGGACCGTGTCGCCGGCCGGGGGGAACCTCAAGGAACCGGTTACGGAATCGACGAAGAAGGCGGCGAGGTGCTTTTATGCCCTGTCGCAGGCGCGGGCCGATTCCAAACGCTATCCGGCGATCGACCCCTTGGAAAGCTACTCCAAATACTTGGAATACCCGGAAATTGTCAGCTACTTGGACGAACACTACGGCGGGGACTGGGTGGCCAAGGTGCTGGCCTCGAAAGCGATGGTCCAGCGCGGGAAAGAGGCGTTCGAGCAGATCAATATCTTGGGGGACGATGGGGTGCCGGTGGAGTACCACGACCGGTACTGGAAATCGGAACTGCTGGACTTCATCATTTTGCAGCAGGACTCGTTCGACGCCACGGACGCCAACTGTCCGATGGAGCGGCAGGTCTACATGTTCTCGCTGGTGATGGACATCTGCGGACGGACATTCCGGTTTGCCGACTTCGAAGAGTGCGTGGCCTACTACAAACGGTTGATCAACGAGCTGCGGCAGATGAACTTCTCCGCTTTCCGGGGCGAGGATTTCCAGCGGCACCAGAAAGCAGTGGAAGATATTCTTAACGAACAAAAGTAACGGCGATACGACATGGAAACACAAGGATTTCAGAAGATATACACGCAGTTGACGGCGATTACGAAAGCGACGGTTACGCTTCGGGCAGAGGGGGCTGCGAACGACGAACTGGCCACGGTGGCCGGACGGCTCGCTCAGGTGGTTAAGGTGGCGGGAGATTCGGTAACGTTGCAGGTTTTTGCCGGGACGGAAGGGATTCCGACCGATGCGGAGGTCGTGTTTTTGCACCATCCGCCGGTGCTCAAAGTGGGCGATCAGTTGGCCGGTCGCTTCTTCAATGCCTACGGGGAGCCGTTGGACGGGGCGCCCATCGAGGGCGAAGAACGGGAGATCGGCGGGCCGACGGTCAATCCCTACCGACGGAAACAGCCCAGCGAACTCATTGCCACGGGGATTGCCGGGATCGACCTGAACAATACCTTGGTGTCGGGGCAGAAGATCCCGTTCTTCGCCGACCCGAACCAGCCGTACAACCAAGTGATGGCGATGGTGGCCTTGCGCGCGCAGGTGGACAAGATCATTCTGGGGGGGATGGGGCTGACGAACGACGACTACCTGTACTACAAGACGGTGTTCGACAATGCGGGGGTTCTGGACCGGATCGTCTCGTTCGTCAATACCACCGACAACCCGCCGGTCGAACGGCTGTTGGTGCCGGATATGGCTTTGACGGCGGCCGAATACTTTGCGGTGGACAAAGGGGAAAAGGTCTTGGTGCTGCTGACGGATATGACCCTCTATGCCGATGCGCTGGCGATCGTCTCGAACCGGATGGACCAGATTCCGTCGAAAGACAGTATGCCGGGGTCGCTCTACTCGGACTTGGCCAAAATTTACGAAAAGGCGGTGCAGCTGCCGAACGGCGGGTCGATTACGATTCTGGCCGTTACGACTTTGAACGACGGGGACATCACGCATGCCATTCCGGACAACACGGGGTACATTACGGAGGGACAGCTCTTCCTGCGGAACGATGCCGAGATCGGAAAGGTGATCGTCGACCCGTTCCGGTCGCTGTCGCGACTCAAACAACTGGTGATCGGCAAGAAAACCCGCGAGGATCATCCTCAGGTGATGAATGCGGCGGTGCGCTTGTATTCGGATGCGGCCAACGCACGCACGAAACTTGAAAACGGATTCGACCTCTCGGACTACGACCGGAGAACGCTGGCCTTTGCCAAGGAGTATTCGGAGGAACTCTTGGCGATCGATATCAATATCGACATCGAACAGATGCTGAATACGGCGTGGCGGCTGTTTGCCAAGTATTTCTCGCCGAACGAGGTGGCGATCAAAGAGTCGATCCTCAAAACATACTGGCCGAAAAACTAATCGCTCGTTTTTTGCTGTTTTGTTCTTTGGTGATGGGAGGGTACTGTTCTCTTTGTGAACAAAGAGAACC
>JAFLSI010000037.1 GCA_022511025.1 Rikenella sp.
CAGCGAGGAGAGGTTGCGGCCCTCCGCCGGGGGTGGCGTCGGCCCGCCGCGCCTCACGGCGCGCGAACGGACGAACCCCTCCTCGGGACGGGGTCGCAGAAAACAAACGGAATTATAGTATCTTTGAGTTTTCAAAACATAAATCGATGTACAGGACAGCGACCTGCGGCGAGTTGCGGCTCGCCGACGCAGACAAGGCCGTAACATTGGCCGGATGGGTGCAGAAAGTTCGGAATCTGGGAGCGATGGTATTCATCGATCTGCGCGACCGGTACGGCATTACCCAGATCACCGTGGACGAGCACGCCCCCGCCGGGCTGCGAGCCGCAGCCGAGCAGTTGGGACGGGAATACGTGATCCAGGCCGTCGGGCGGGTTGCCGAGCGCACCTCCAAGAACCCCAAACTCCCGACCGGCGAGATCGAAGTCATCGCCACGGAGATTCGGGTGTTGAACGCCAGCGAAGTGCCCCCGTTCACGATCGAAGAGCAGTCCGACGGCGGAGACGACCTGCGGATGAAGTACCGTTACTTGGATTTGCGGCGGGTCCCGTTGCAGCGCGCGATGATACTCCGCCACCGGTTGGCGCAGGAGGTGCGGAGATACCTCGACGGCCAAGGCTTTTTGGAAATCGAGACCCCCTACCTCATCAAATCCACCCCGGAAGGGGCGCGGGACTTCGTGGTGCCTAGCCGGATGAACCCCGGCGAATTTTATGCTCTGCCGCAGTCGCCGCAGACATTCAAGCAGCTCTTGATGGTGAGCGGTTACGACCGGTACTTTCAGATCGTGCGATGCTTTCGGGACGAAGACCTCCGGGCCGACCGGCAGCCGGAGTTCACACAGGTGGACTGCGAAATGGCCTTCGTCGAACGGGAAGATGTGCTGACCCTCTTCGAAGGGATGATGCGGACGATGTTCGACAAGACGATCGGCGTCCGGTTTGCAGAGACACCGTTTCCGCGTCTGACCTGGGCCGAAGCGATGGAACGCTACGGGAGCGACAAGCCGGACATCCGGTTCGGCATGACATTCAACGACCTGACCGCTTCGGTGCAGGGACACGGGTTCGCCGTGTTCGACAGCGCGGAATACGTGGGAGGAATCTGTGTGCCGGGGTGCGGCGACTACACGCGGAAACAGCTGGACGGCTTGACAGAGTTCGTCCGGCGGCCGCAGGTGGGGGCGAAAGGATTGGTCTATGTTCGGCGCGAGGCGGACGGGTCGTACAAATCGAGCGTGGACAAGTTCTACGGTCCGGAGGAGCTGGCCCGCTGGGGCGAGGCGACCGGGATGAAGGCGGGAGACCTGCTGCTTATCCTCGCAGGACCGAAACGGCAGACGCTGTCGGCCCTCTGCACCCTGCGGTTGGAGATGGGAGATCGGTTGGGATTCCGTCCGCACGACACCTTCGCACCGCTGTGGGTAGTCGACTTCCCGCTTTTGGAGTGGGACGAAGAGACCGGGAGGTATTACGCGATGCACCATCCGTTCACCTCGCCGAAAGCGGACGATATGGAACGGTTCTTCTCGGGCGACCTCCGGGCATTGGGCGAGGTGCGGGCCGAGGCGTACGACTTCGTGGTGAACGGAGTCGAAGTGGGCGGCGGATCGATTCGGATCCACGACGGCCGGGTGCAGAGCCGGATGTTCGAGGTGCTGGGCTTTACGCCGGAGGAGGCGCAGGCCCAGTTCGGATTCCTCTTAGGGGCGTTCAAATACGGGGCGCCGCCGCACGGAGGGATCGCCTTCGGATTCGACCGGATGTGTTCGCTGTTCGGCGGATCGGACTCGATCCGGGACTTCATCGCTTTCCCGAAAAACAACAGCGGACGCGATACGATGATCGAATCTCCGTCGGCTTTGGCGCCGGCCCAGTTGGAGGAACTCGGCATCGAAACGGCGAAACGGCAGCCGGAGGAGGCGTAACGGCAAACAGCGACGGTGCCGAACCGCCCTTTCGGTTGTAATTCAGGACGCAAAAAACGCAGCGCATCCGACTCGAAGAGTCGGGCGGGCCGCAGCCTCCCCCCCGCGGAGGCCCGCAACTCCCCGTTGCGCTCCCCGCAGGCTGCGACCCGGCCCCGAACCGCAAACCAGAAAAAGGAGACAGTATATATGAGCCTATTCAGAGAGACAGGCCAGTACCTGATGCTGATGAAGAAAGTGTTCGTCCGGCCCGGACAGCACTCGATCTACCGCCGCCGCACCTTTTTCGAGATGGAAGCCATCGGGCTGAACTCCATCGGGATCGTCGCCATCATCTCCGTATTCATGGGCGCCGTCGTCGTGATCCAGATGGCCAACAACCTCGAAAGTCCGTTCATTCCGAAGATGATGATCGGATACGCCACCCGCGAATCGCTCGTGCTGGAATTCAGCTCCACGATCGTCGCCCTGATTCTGGCCGGGAAGGTAGGTTCCAACATCGCCTCCGAGATCGGCACCATGCGGATCACCGAACAGATCGACGCCTTGGAGATCATGGGAGTCAACTCCGCCAACTACCTGATTCTGCCGAAAGTGATCGCCGCCGCCGTATTCTTTCCGCTACTCACCATAATGAGCATGGTCATCGGCGTGATCGGCGGCTATGCCGTCGTGCAGATCACCCAGATATTCCCCCCGTTCGAGTACGTCTCCGGACTTCGGTATGCCGTCAACACCTTCTACATCACCTACTCCATTATCAAAGCCTGCGTATTCGGCGTGATGATTTCGACCATCTCCGCCTACTACGGCTACTACGCCAAAGGCAACTCGCTCGAAGTCGGGAGGGCCAGTACCCGCGCCGTGGTGGTCAGCAGCATCGTCATCCTGCTGCTCGACCTGATACTCACCCAAATCATGCTGATCCACTGATGATACGAGCCATAGACGTTTGCAAATCCTTCGAAGACGGGCGCCGGGTGCTCGACCACATCACCGCCACCTTTCTGCCCGGCAAAACCAACCTGATCATCGGCCAGAGCGGATCGGGAAAGACCGTGCTGCTCAAATCGTTGGTGGGGCTACACGAAATAGACAGCGGGCAGGTGCTGTACGACGACCTCTGTTTCAACGGCGCGCCGCTCGAAGTGAAACGGGAGATCCGGCAGAAATTGGGGATGATTTTTCAGGGAGGGGCCTTGCTCGACTCCTCCACCGTGCTGGAAAACGTCATGTTCCCGCTCGACCTCTTCACGAACCTGTCGCGGAGCGAAAAAGAGGACCGGGCCAACTTCTGCCTCCAGCGCGTCAACCTCACCAACGCCAACCGGCTCTATCCCTCGGAACTCAGCGGCGGGATGATCAAACGGGTGGCCATTGCCCGGGCGATCGTGATGAACCCGCAGTACCTGTTCTGCGACGAACCCAACTCGGGGCTGGACCCGAAGACCTCGGTCGTAATCGACAACCTCATTCAGGAGATCACGCAGGAGTACGGCATCACCACGATCGTCAACACCCACGACATGAACTCCGTGATGGAGATCGGCGACACGATCCTCTTCATCTACCAAGGGAAAAAGTGGTGGGAGGGGAGCAAAGAGGAGATCCTGACGAGCGACAACAAAGAGTTGGAGGAGTTTGTCTTCGCATCCGCCATGGCCCGGAAAGTGCGGCAAACGGCCGGCCATTCATCCAAATCCTGAGAACGACTACCCACATGGCACGAATCTTATCCATCGAGACCGGCACCGAAGTCTGTTCCGTCGCCTTAGCGGAAGACGGCGAACTCGTTTCGCTGCGCGAAAGCGGAGCCGAAGGCCGGGCCCACGCCAATCAATTGGGACTTTTCATCGACGAAGTGCTGCGCGAGAACGGCATGGATGCCGACGAGTTGGATGCAGTGGCGGTAGGGAGCGGGCCGGGCTCCTACACCGGTTTGCGGATCGGCGTCTCGACCGCCAAGGGGATCTGTTATGCGCTGGGGCGGCCGCTGATTGCGGTGGATTCGCTGCAGGCGCTGGCCCGCATCGCGATGGAGGAGTACGAGGCCGGCATTATCGACCTCGACGATCCGCAGAAAGTGCTGCTGGCCCCGATGATCGACGCCCGGCGGATGGAGGTCTACACGCGGCTCTTCGACACGGCGCTTGTTCCGCAGGGCGAGACCTGTGCCCATATCCTGACGGAGGAGAGTTTCGCAGAGGTTTTTGCGGCGGGACGCGAACTGCTGGTCTTCGGCAACGGAGCGCAAAAATGTGCGGCCCTGCTGCCGCAGGCGCGGTTCGCCCGGATCGCGTCGTCGGCGCGGGGGATCGTTTCGCTGGCCGAAGCGGCTTTTCAGGCGGGAGACTTCGTCGATACGGCCTACTTCGAACCGTTCTACCTCAAGGATTTCGTGGTCAAGCGCAGCACGCGCCATGTGCTGTTTAACTGAACGACTGTTCCGGTATGCAACATTACATCCCATGCAACCATTGCGGCCGGTTGGTCGAGATCAAGTCGCAGTACATGGTTTTCTGCCCCGCGTGCCGGCGGAAGTTGGACAACAGCTTCGCCGAGTGGAGCAAGCGGCATCCGGAGGGCGGTTTCGCGACCTATCTCGACGAATGCGCCGTGAGCGGCACCGCCCTCGAAGGGGTGCGCGACCAACGGCGGATCGGGCGGGCGATCGGCCGCGGACGGATTGCCCGACGGGGACTCATTGCCTTGGGGATCGCCGTGGCAGCCACGGTATTCGGGCTGGCCGGATACTGGACGTGGAACCGCTACAGCCGCAGCGGAGCGATCGAAGCCCTGTTGAACCGGGCGTGGCCGGTCGCCTATTACGAAGACTTGGGAGCGACACTCAAGTTTCCGTTCCCGCTCGAAACGGAGGCCGCATTTTCGGCCGACTCGCTGCAACGGGAGAACGACCGGCTGACGGCCGACTCGTTGCAGCGGCAAGTGGTATTGGGAGCGGTCAGCCGGCGGTGGGCCGAGCCGGGGACCGTGAACGTAACGGCCAGCCGGATCGATTACCAGCCCGACTTCGGAGTCGACCGGGAGATAGCGACCCGGCAGATTCTGCAAAGCATGCTGCAAGAGAACGGACTGCAAGGGTTCGAGTTTTTCCGGAACGACTATTCGATCCCCAACATCCAGGCACGGAGCCTGTCGGGGAGCTACCTGTTGGGACCCGAGGCTTTCGAGTTCCGGGCGCTGATGGCGCAGTACGGGCACACGGTGTGGTATTTCATGGTGGCTTATCCCCGGTCGAAGCCGGAGGGATTGTTGGTGGCCGAACGTTTTTTCCGGGGGATCCTGATCGACCGGCAACTCACGGGGCAGCCCCGTTGAGGTTTTTCGGGGTCGCCTTTACCTCCAACGACCGGCGCCGGTGGAGGGCCATTCGAGCCAAGCGAGAAGCGCCTCCGCAGGGGGGCGGCGAGCGCACGACTCCAAGGAGCCGTACTCGTGCGAATCGTACTGGGCGCAGCTTGCAGCCCCGGTTTCGGATCGTCCACCCGCAGCCCGGGAACAAACACAGCGAAAAACAGAGATCACACGATACATGATGTCCGCTATCCGCATACGACAGGCACTTTTCGCCGCCGCCATCGCTTCGCTTTTCGTGCAGTGCGCCTCGATCGCCCAGCCCCAGGGCGGACCGCGCGACTCGCTGCCCCCGCTCGTGGTCGGGACCACCCCCGCCCAGCGCAGCGTCGGGTTTCAGGACCGGCGGATCGTGCTGGATTTCAACGAATACGTTACCCTGCGCGACCAGCAGAAAGAGTTTCTCCTTTCGCCGCCCGCTCCCAACGGCAGCAAACCCACCCTGACCGTCAAAGGTCGCTCCGTGCAAGTCGACTTCCCGGAACCCCTCGACAGCAACACCACCTACCGGCTCGACTTCGGGAACGCCATCGCCGACAACAACGAAGGAAACCGGTTGGGAAACTCCGCCTTCATCTTCTCCACCGGACCCCGGCTCGACACCCTGATGATGAGCGGGCTGACACGGGACGCCCTGAGCCGGGATTCCGTGATCGGAGCGATGGTTTTCTTTTTCGACGCCGCAGCCGACTCGGTGGCCGCCTACGACTCCACCCTGTTCAACGCCCGCCCCGACGCCATCTTCCGGAGCGACAGTTCCGGCTACTTTCTGGCCGACATACTGAAAGACAAAGCATACCGCATCTACGCGATTCTCGACAAGAATGGCAACCAGCGGTACGAATCGGGAACGGACTACGTCGCGATGCTCGACACCGCCTGCAACCCGACCCGCATGCCCGACTTCGACATGTGGATCGAACCCGCTTTCGGCCGGCGCGGCCCGCGGCGGCAGATCGAACCGCCCCAAATCTACTTCGACCTCTTCCTCGAAGAGCCCGTCCGCCGGCAGACCATCCTCGGCAGCAGCCGGCCCGAACGGCAGAAATTGGAGATCGTTTTCAACGCCATCCGCCCGGCCGGGATCGTCTCGTTCACGGCGGAGGGGATCGACTCCACGTGGTTCGTCCGCGAGAACGGGATTAAGGGGGACACCGTCTGGTACTGGATCGCTCCGCCGACCGCAGAGGCCGCCGCCGCACTGCCGGACACGATCCGGGCACAGATCGCCTATGTCTCGCAAGACAGCCTGTGGAACGACCGGCTCAAGGCCGAAGAGCTGACCTTCGTGCACCGGATCGTCGATCCGAACAGCCGGACGAGACGTCCGACGACCGCCTATGCCGACAGCGTCAAACAGGCCAAAGAGGCACGGCAAAAAGCCAAACGGGCGGCAAGACTGCAAAAGAGGTGGATCAAAGCGGCCCGCCAGATCAGCCGGCGCCGGGGCGACCCGAAGCGAAGCGATGCCGAACTGCTGGCCGACAGCACCCTGTTCGAGCAGGTCAGCGTAGACACGACACAGGTCGAGAAACCTCGCCGAACCGACGAGCTGCCGGTCCGAAATCCGTTCGGATTCGAGGTGATGGCCTCCAATCCGCTGAACCCGGAGAACCACATCCGGCTGCGGTTCGCCTATCCGCTCCGGTCGGTGGACGACTCCCGGATCCAGCTGACGAAGCTGTCGGAGGGGCAGTCCGCCCGGCCGAGCCGCGACCGGCAGACGACACAGCCCGATTCGGCCCAAAGGGTCGAAACTCCCGAACCGTTCACCGTCGAACTCGACACGACCCGCCGGCTGCTGACGATCCGGGCCGAGTGGGGGGCCGATGACGAATACCGGCTGCTTATTCCGGACAGCGTATTCCGAAACATCGCCTTTCAGGCGAACGACACGTTGCAGTCGACGTTCAAGGTGGCCGATTCGAGCAAGTTCGGCACGGTGATCCTCGACCTGCAACCCGTGTCCGGGGGTTCGGTGCTGCCGGATGCGGAGTACATCCTCGAACTTCAGACGCGCGAGGGGAAGACGGTGCAACGGGTCCGTCATGCCTTGCCGGGCGAGCGGTACACGCTGCGCTACCTGCCGACGGCGACCTACCGGCTGCGCATCACGGAGGACCGCAACCGGAACGGCGAGTGGGACACGGGATCGCTGGTGCAACGCCGGCAGCCGGAACGGATCCGCTTCTGGACGCATCCGGCCACGGGACGCAACATACAGGCCAGGGAGAATTGGGATGTGGCGGTCCCGGTCGACTTAAACGAACTGTTCAGCCAGCCGTAGACTGAACCGACGACGGCCGAATCCGGCCGGAACCAACCGGGCCGCTATCAACCTTACGGAAAGAGCTACACACCATGACGTCATACAGGATTTCCTATTTGCGGGGCAGTCTGCTGGGGGTGATTTGGATTTGTCTCGCGGGAGCGGGGCGGGCGCAGGAGCGGGGAGTGCCCTCCGAGACGCTGAGTGCCGCGTGGGCACCGGTCAAAGTGGATCATTTCATCGGGATCCGGGGAGGGTATGCGATGGGCAACGCCCGTTTCGAACCGACCCGGCAGACAGAACTGAAACTGGGATTACTGGTGGGCGGACTGGTCTATAAATTCGACGTGCCGGCGCAAAAGTATGTGGGGTGCATCGAAGCCGATGTGAACTGGTCGCAGCAGGGGTACCGGATGCACCGGTCGTTCGAGTCGGACGAGATGTACGAACGCACGTGGCATACGATCGAAGTGCCGATCCTCTGGCAGCCCTATCTGCCGCTGAGCCGGGGCGGAACCCGGTTTTTCCTGAGCGCAGGGCCCTACTTCAGCTATGCGTTCGACTCGGAGTACCGGGAGTACAACGCAGCCACGGGCGAAGTCTACGGCAAGGGGAAATACGAATACGATCCGGTGAGGGACAACCGTTGGGGTTACGGAATTACCTTCGGAGCGGGGATCCTTTTCGCGATCCGCCGTTTCTCGGTTTCGGCGGAGTTCCGCTACAATATCGGGCTGTCCGATGTGCTCAAGGGGGTTACGAAATACGAAGGCAATCCGTTCCGTTCGCCGGCCGATCAGATGGCGATCACGGTCGGAGTCAACTACAAAGTCCGGACCCATAAATAACGAAGGCTCGGTTCAGCGGCTTTTGCGCGCCGTCAGGCACGGCGGGCCGACGCCACTCCCGGCGGAGACCGCAACCCCGAAAACCCGTATAAACAGTTCAGCATGAGCGAGGAGAGTCGCGTACGCGAGAAAGTGGCCCTGCTGCCCGACAGCCCCGGCGTTTACCAGTTTCTGAACGCCGAAGGAGTCGTCATATACGTCGGGAAAGCCAAGAACCTCAAACGGCGCGTCAGTTCCTATTTCGTATCGCGCGCCGACCACACCCGCAAAGTGCAGGTGATGGTGCGCCAGATCGCCGACCTGCGGCACATCGTCGTCGGGAGCGAAGCCGACGCCCTGCTCTTGGAGAACAACCTCATCAAAGAGCTTCAGCCCCGGTACAACATCCTGCTCAAGGACAGCAAGAGCTACCCGTGGATCGTCGTCCGGAACGAACCCTTTCCGCGGATCCACTCGACCCGGAAATTCGTCAAAGACGGCTCCACCTATTTCGGTCCCTACTCCTCCGTAACCATGCAGCGTGCCGTGCTGGAGTTGATCCACGGCCTGTATCCGCTGCGCACCTGCAAACTCAACCTCAGCCCGCAGGCGATTGCCCGCGGCACCTACTCCGTCTGCTTGGAATACCACATCGGGAACTGTCAAGGGCCTTGCATCGGGGCGCAGAGCGAAGCGGAATACGCCGAAAACATTGCCGGCGCCAAACACATCCTGCGCGGCGATTTGCGCCCCGCTCAGGAATATTTCACCGCCGAGATGCAGCGCCAGGCCGAAGGGCTCCATTTCGAGCAGGCAGCCCGGGCCAAAGAGAAGCTCGAACGGCTGACCGACTACAGCAGCCGTTCGGTCATCGTCAGTGCGACCTTGACCGACCTCGACGTCGTTTTCGTGCTCCACGACGAAGGGACGGCCTTTTGCAACCACATGCGGATCGTGCGCGGCGCCGTGGTGCACTCCTACACCTTCGAGATGCGGAACCGGTTGGACGAGTCGCCCGACGAGCTGCTGGCATTCGCCTTGGGGCAGATTTTCGCCGCCGTGAGGGACGAGGGGAACCTGCTGCCGCGCGAAGTGATCGTACCGATGCAGCCCGACAGCGAACTTTTTCCGACGATTCGTTTCACCGTTCCGCAACGGGGCGACAAACTGGAGCTGTTGCGGCTGGCCGAAAAGAACTGCAAGTTGGCGCGGCTCGAAAAGTTCAAACAGATCGAACGGACCGACCCCGACCGGCACACCGACCGGATTATGGCCAAAATGCAGAAAGACCTGAACCTGCCGGTCGAGCCGCGGTACATCGAATGTTTCGACAACTCGAACATGCAGGGGACGAATCCGGTGGCCTCGTGCGTGGTGTTCCGCGACGGGCGGCCGAGCAAGAAGGAGTATCGCCGCTTCAACATCAAAACGGTGGTCGGAGCCAACGACTTCGCCTCGATGGAGGAGGTGCTGGGGCGGCGCTACGGGCGGTTGTTGGAGGAGGGGAGGCCGCTGCCGGATCTGATCGTGATCGACGGGGGAAAGGGTCAGCTTTCGTTCGCCCTGACTGCCTTGGAAAAGTTGGGTCTGCGGGGCCGGGTGTCGGTCGTCGGACTGGCCAAGCGGATGGAGGAGGTCTACTATCCGGGCGATCCCTATCCGCACTATTTGGACAAAACGGGCGAGTCGCTGCGCATCCTGATGCACATCCGCGACGAGGCGCACCGTTTCGGGATCACGTTCCACCGCCAGAAGCGGTCGATCCATTTTCTGAAGTCGGAGTTGGAGGAGGTGCCGGGGTTGGGCCGGACGTCGATCGACCGGCTGCTCAAAAAGTACCGGACACTGGCCCGCATGGCGCGCACGCCGGAGGCGGAGCTGGCGGAGTTGATCGGTCCGCAGCGGGCGCGGGTGCTGACCGGCTATTTAGCCCGCCGGGCCGGCGAACAGCCGGCCGAGGCGGTCGAAAACGGCTCAACGGCCGAGTAATTCGTCGATTCTTCCGACCAATCTGTCCGGTTCCGACAGCTTCGGTACCGGCCCCACCACGACCCGGCCCGCCGGATCGATCAGGAGGAGCAATCCGTTGTAGGTTTTGTATTTCTGCAACAGCATCTGGAGTTGGACCGGTGTCAATCCGCACCGGGTCGTATTTCGGCCGGCAAGACCGTATTCGGCAATGACATTGCGCCATTTTTGCGGGTAGTTTCCGACCGACAGGATAACGAAATCGACCGGATGCTCTTTCAGCCGCTCCCGCACAGCAGGCAGGTGGCGCAACTCTTTCCGGAGCAGCGGATTCTCCTCCTCGTAGAGCAGGCAAACCACTTTTCCGGCATGAGGCGCTACGATCGCGGCGAGCAGGGAATCGGGCTGCGACAGAGCGGGATCGACCGGCTCCCACGGCAGCAGCTCCGTCGCGTTCCGTTCGGCCAGCATCCGGTAGCGATCGTTCATTCTGCGGAGCGTATCGCGCAGGAACGGAGACTCGCACAAGATGCTGTCTATCCAGGCCGATGTCTCGTCGGAGAGCGGTTCTTCGACGAACGACCGATGCACGGCGACCCCCTGTGCGAAAGCGATGTCGCGGGACATCCCGCCTGCCGGAACCAGCATCTCCGCTACGGGAAGCATCCACCGGATCCGGATGCTGTCGGGGATCGGGGCATTCAGCGAGTCCAGCACGGAGCGGTTGCGGCTCACGAACTCCTGAAACCGTTCCGGATCGGACTGACGGAAATAGGCGGGATTCAGAAAAGTCTCCCGATCTTTCCCTTGGAATCCGCCCCGGTCGGCGAGGTAGAAAGGTCCGTATTCGGAGAACAGATGACTGAATGGATAGTACAGGATATCGTTCTTGAAGAAAAAGAACAGTTCCGGATCGGCGTAATCGATCCATCGATCCGGAAGATAGTAGGCATACGGAAAAATGACGTACTGCAGTCTGTTCTGAATCGTAACGATTTCGCTGGTAATCAGGTATTTTATCGACGACCGGAAAGCCTGTTGCGTTTTTCGGGAGAGGTTGTGCTCCCGGCAGTAGTCGTCGATCGATTGGAGGGCCATCTCCCGCAGGGTGAGGCGGGCGAACCGCCAGCTCATGACTTCGGCGATCTGTTCGTTCGGATCGGACTGCGGCAGAAACTGCCGAACTGTCGAAGCAAGAGGGTAGGTATTGAGTTCCTGGTTGACGCGGGCATTGTCGCCCATGAACAGGTGGCGTTCCCCTTCGCTGCTGTAGGCGATGAACAGCCTTGTCCCCGGTCCGGCGACTACGGTGGTCCCGATGGTATAGAGCTGGTCGTGCGTGGCGGGTATGGAGACCCGGAAACGGCCTAACGAATCGGTGTTCATCGGGGTGTTCGGTCTGTCGAAGCCGAAAATATCCGACAACCAGTAGTGGTAAACCGGATCGCCCGGCTTGTAGCCCACGATGAATCCTTCGACCCGGATGCTGTCGTCGACCCACGGGACGGAACGGAAAGGAACGGTATCCGGCGGCGCGGTGAAAGGACGCAGCGCGACGGTCGGGCTTTCGTGTAACAAAAACCGGCGTTTCTTTCCCTCCTGCAAAACCAAGGTGGTGTCGTTCAGCAGTTCCAAAGTTACTTTGCGCCGGCTGCCGTCGCTACGGGTCAGCAGGGCCGAGGCGTTTTTTTCGCGGCTGTTCCACTTGCCGTACTCCCAGAACGAGGCGTCGAGCACCGCAAAGTCGTCCCAAAGGCTCAGCGCCCACAGATTGGTTGCGGTATCGATCCAGTTGCCCCGGAATGCGGCCGGAAGCGCTGCTCCGACAGCCCGAAACGGGAGAACGCATCCTCCCGTCGAGGCAAACGCGACGAAGAGAAAGAGTAATTTTTTCATTGCGAACGATATATGAACAGCCAAATATAACTATTTCTCGCTTGCGGCCGACCGGGGAAAGGCGGGGATCAAAGGGTGCGTCCGACGACGAAATTCGCATAGGCCTCTATCGCACGGCGCACCGGCGAGTCCGGATAGGGGGCAAGCAGCGTCTGCGCCTCGCCGAGATAGCGATCCATAGCCTGAACGGCATAGGCTACTCCGTCGCTCCGCCTCACGAAGTCGCGCAACCACCGCACCGATTCGGGAGAGTCTGCCGCCCGCCGCAGATGTTTCTGCACTTCGCGCCGTTCGGCCGGCGAAACGCACTCGACAGCCCGAATCAACGGCAGGGTCATCTTCCCTTCACGCAGGTCGTTGCACAACACTTTTCCGGTCTTCGACCCGCGGCCCTCGTCGGAAAAACCGAAGTCCAACAGGTCGTCTTTGATCTGAAAGGCGATCCCTATCAACTCGCCGAACCGGTACATGTCCTGCACCGGCTGTGCCGTCCGGTCGTCGCCGAATGCGGGCAGTGCACCGCATTCGGCGGCCGAAGCGATCAAGGCGGCTGTCTTGCCGCGGATGATTTCGGTGTAAATCGCTTCGGTATTCTCTGTCCGACGGGCGTATTCCATTTGTTTCAACTCGCCGTCTACGATCTGTTCGATTGCCTGTGTGGCCGACCGGATGGCGCCGAAACTCCCGGCTCGGGCAGCCTGTGCCAACCCTTTGGAGAAGAGGTAGTCGCCGACCAATACGGCGGATTTCGACCGCAACAAGGTGCCGGGGGTCCACTGCCCGCGCCGGACGTAGGCTTCGTCGATCACGTCGTCGTGAACCAAGGTCGACCAATGAATCATCTCGATCAGTACGGCGCCGGCGCGCACTCTCGGATCACTGCCCCGACCATGCAAGGCCGCAATCAACAGGGACAACAGGGGCCGCATCTGCTTCCCGCCGCTTTTCAATATGTCTCGTGTAATCGGACGCAGAAAGGGCTGCTCGGAATGGGTGGCTTCGCAAAGCTGCTCCTGAAATGCCTGAAAATCGTCTCTGACGGGGGTGATTATTTCATCCAAATTTGCCATAGGTCAATCCCTATTCCTTTCGTTTTTGCTGTTTTGTCTTTGGCGACGGGAGGGTACTGTTCTCTTTGTGAACAAAGAGAACCAGAAAAAC
>JAFLSI010000038.1 GCA_022511025.1 Rikenella sp.
AACCGCCCTCGGGCCGGGCAGGCCCCGCGTGCCCGCGGTGGGCAACGGGCAGCCTCTACCCCGAAGCCAACAAAAGCCCCACAACGGAGTCCGCACATACCAAAAACCCGTCTCTCTACTGCACCTCCGCCCGTTTTTCCATTCTTTTTTCCGCCCGGCGCTCCTGACGCTCCGCCCGCCGGAGCATCACCGCCTCCCGCCAGCGACGATACCGCTCCTTCAGATCCCGAAAACTCTGGAACTCCTGCCGATAGTAGACCCCCACCCCGTTGTCCTGCAGCCCCTGCGACTCGTCGAATCGGTCAATCGTCCGCGTAAACCCCTTGACCTTCAGCGAACCCGACTTGTTCAGCACCCACGTCAGATAGCCGTCCACCGACAACGGATTATTCGTAACCCGATAGGCCCCCCGCTGCCCCACATCGTAATTTCCCCCCACCTCCACCGACAGTTTGTTCGCAATGATGTCCGCCCCCACATCGAACGTAACCTCCTCCGACGTCAAGTCGCTCTGCGGACGGTAGCCGAACCGGATGTTGTAGTTCGACCCCGAAATCAAATTGCTGATCTGGTTCGAAAGGAACTCCATCCCCGCAATCCCCGCCAGCGAACCGCTCATCGTCCCGATCGCATTCGTCTGGTCGTCCGGCATGAAACTGTTCGACAGCATCAGGTAAGCGAACTGCATCGTCGTCGCCTCCTCCGTGTTGAGCAGATTCCGGAGCAGGTTTTTCGTCTCCGGATCCGCCCCCGGCGCCGTGATCGACAACTGCACCGTCGGGTTGAAGAGATGATCCGTCAGACGGATGCCGCAATTCACATTCACATTGCCGTTTCCCGTCCCGCCCCCCGAGGTGTTCCCCAGCAAAGGCTTGAGCGACGTCCGCACCCGGTAGACCGCGTCGATGTCCACCAACGGATCGGCCGGATCGCCCGTCCACTGGATCGAACCGCCCGGCTGAATCACGAAATACTTGTTGGCCAGCACCCCGTACAGCGTATAAAGATAGGTCCCCTCCGAAATCTCGAACTGGCCGTCCATCGTGAAAACATCCCGGTTCGGCACCACACCGATCCGGAAACGCCCCGTTCCCCGTCCGCGGATCACATCCCCCAACCGGGGATCCATCACGATCTGCGCCTCCGTATTGGGCAGCACCGACAGGTTCAGGGAGACATTCAGTTCGCTTTTCGTCCGGATCCGGTTCGGATTCCGGAGCCGGCGACGAAAGGCCTGCACCCGGTCGACCGGGCGCAGCGGTTCAGTGGGCCGGGCAAACGAAACGAAATCCGCCTCCGAGATCGTCGAGACCCCCGACAACGGCAGAACGAACGTCGAATTTCGCGCCGTCTCGGCCCGCACCTCCAACAGCGTCCGGACATCGTCGCCCGACACCGCGAAACTCCCCGTCCCGTACATTTTTCCGTAAAAATCCGCATTATGCTCCGCCGTCGTGTTCAGACACAGCATCTCCTGAAAATCGACCCGAACCCCGAACCGCAAATGGCGGAAATACTCGCTGTCCAACCACGCCGCGATCGTCCCCGTTCCGCCGTTTCCGTCCGAGACCGGCACCGCCGGCAGCTCGAACCGGTTGTTGCGCACCGACACCGGACCCGCAAACCGGTACCTCGCCTGCGTATAAGCCACCGTCGCCTCGTACGCCTCGACATCGACCGTCCCGTTCAGCACCGGCCCCCCCTGCGGTCCCCCCGTCATCACCAACTTCGTACGCGCCGTGCCCGCCGTCTGCGTCAGAATGCCCTGCAAGAGGGGCTGCAACAGATACATATCGAACCGCGGGAAGTCGAAATCGACCCGATAGCGCCTCCCCTCGCTGTCGTACACCCCCGTAACGGGCCGTTCGCCCTGCGGCGTAGCGACCTCGAAACGCACCCACCGTCTCGGCGGATCCCATTCGCTCCGGAAATCCACGCTCCCCAGTCCGTAGTCGTTGAGCGCCAGCGAGTCCATCCGCAGGTCGGCCCCGAACTGCAACGCCCCGAACGGGGCCACTACCGTCGCCTCGCCCCCCATACGCCCCGCCACGCGGTAGCCTTGACGCGCCACGAGCTGCGTCAGCGGCGACATGTCGAAATTCCGCATCCGCACCCGCAGCGTATCCCGCTCCGAAGCCGACGCCCGCCCGTCCACCGCAAACTCCTGCCCCTCGCCCCACAGCCGGAAGCCGCGCACCCCAAACCCGGCCGAATCCAGCACCACATGGCCCGGCCCGATGTACCAGTGCTGCCCCCCCACGGTGAAAGCGGTCGGATGCAACTCCGCATCGACCTGCCATCCGCCCGCCGCCGAACGTCCGACGGTCGTCGTGGTGCTGATCAAGGCATTCGACCCGTTCTCCGGATTGCGGAAGCGGGTGGCCAGCGCGATCCGGTTGTCCCGGATCCCCCCCACCACCGACAGGTTGGGCAGGTCCACCACCCCCACGCCGAACTGGTCGGCCGCCGCATAAATCGAAACCGAATCGGACTGGTTGCGGCACTCCACCATCAAATTGCCCACATAGAGGTTCCGCCGGAAAAGGTAGTCCGACTTCAGACTCAGGCTGAATTCGTCGCGGCCCGGATTGACGAGGAACGAGAGCGACGTCCCCTCGGCAATCTCCAGACTGGGGAGGAAAATCGCCGCCACATTGTTGGCCCGCTTGACATGCACCTGAGCGAAATAGTATCCGCTGCCGTTCGTCTCCATCGCCGCTGCGGTTTCCGTCGTATCGCCGGCGGAGCGGACCGCCGCCGCCTCTTCCCCCTCGGAGGAGATCGAGGGCAGGTAGCGCTTCAGCGACCGGCCGACGTACCGGAAAATGCGGCTGTAGCTGTCGCTCGCTCTCAACTCGGCGTCGGCGAAGTTCGACTGCATGGCGATCCGCTTGCTTCGTGCGGAGTTCTGGGCCTCGAAACGGATCGTCCCGGCGTGCACCGTATCGATATGGTTCACATAGCTCAAACTGTCGATCACGGCCTCGCCGCGGATGTCGTCGAGGGTGCTTCCCGCGGCATGCGCCCGGAACCGCATCGCCAGCTGCGACACCGAATCCCGCCGGTTCAGCCCCAACGCCGCGAGGTCGGCCCGCCGCAAGTCCATCTCGAAATCGTAAGCCGGAACGGGGCCGCTCAGATCGAACCGCCCGTCGGTCGTCAAGTTCAGATTCGGGTCGGACAGTCCGATCCGGCCCTCGAACATCCGGCCGGCGAAACGGCCCTCCATCCGGATGTCGCGATAAGCGTATCCGCCGAAGTCGAGGCGTTGGACGACGGCATCGGTCGTCAACCTCAGCGGCATCCCCGGCCGGGCCGTCGCATCGACGCCAGCGGTCAGCGACACGGCGCCCATCTTCGCCACCCCCAGCAGGTCGCCCAACTCGAAGCCGTCGGTCTGCACCTCGCCCCGAAAACGGATCGCTTCGGCTGCCGGACGCCGGCCGGCGGGCATGAAGCGGAGCCGGCCGGCGACCTCTCCCTGCGCCACGGTCAACCGGCCGGTGGCCGTGAAGTCGTTCAGCCGGCCGTCGAATGTCCCGGCGAAGCCGATCCGGCCGGCCCGTTCGAGCATCGGCCACAGGTCGTCCAACGACCGGCCGTCGGAGAGATCGGCATAAGTGGTCAGCACATCCTGCGCATCGGTCGCCAACCGCTCCACCTGCACCCGAAACCGGGCCTGCGCCAAGTCGGGCAGCCCTTCGACAGCGAACGCCGCATCCATTTCGGTGCCCGTCCCGGTGCGAACATTCCGAAGGGTGCCTCGGAGGTCGGCCACGGTACCCTGTACCGACGCCGCTTCGACTCCGACGGCTGTCCGACTTGCTGCCGGACGGTCCAAAAAGGCGGCGACGGTGCGATACGAGAGCGACGAGGGGCCGAGCCGGGCATCTACGTGCACGCGATGGCTGAAGTCGCGAAAGTCCGACCAGTCGGCATACGACAGCCCGACCCGGTCGAACTGAAGCATCGACTGCGGGGTCTCGATCCGCAGCGCGCCGAGATGCACGCCGCTCCCCCCCACGGCCACCGTCTCGGCAGCGAGGTGCTGCAACTGAAATCCGCTCCGTTCACGCAAGGCGAGGCGCCCGATCCGGCAGGAGACCGAGTCGCCGTCCACGAAAATCCGGCGGGCTTGAAAATGGATATGCCTCAGGTCGAGATGCTGAAAGTTCACGCCGTGTTCGCGCTCGACCGGGGCGAAACGGCGGAGGGTCAGCCGCATGTCGATGAGATTCAGCTCCCGTGCGGTGAAGTGCAGGGAGATCGGCCGGGGCGGATCGGGCCTCAACCGGTCGATCACCCGCTTGAGGTTGGTCGTCCCGACGGAATCCCGGGCGATATGCAGCACGCCGTCCGACAGCGATACGGCCCCCAAGGCGAGGCGGCCGCCCAACAGATCGAATCCGTCGACTCCGACGCTCAACCGGCCGACATACAACAGGGTGTCCTGCTCCGACACCGGATCCTGCACGTACACGCCCTCCAAGATCGCGCGGTTGAAAAAGCCTATATCGACGCGTTCGACCGACACTGCGGTTCCGGTCCGTTCGGTGAGCCACCCGGTCAACCGCCGGACGGCATAGTTCTGAACGGCGCCGATCTGCAACAACAAACCGGCGAGAATGGGCAGGGCGATCGCGACAACGATCCCCGAAGAGAGAAACAGAGCGATCCACCGGATGACTTTTCGGGTCGCCGCCGGCCGGGTGTCTGGCATCGTCTGTCTGTTTCGGGAGTTCACGGACCGTTTTCTACAGGAGGGACGGCGCCCGGTCTGTCTGCATCCGACCGGGACTGCCGCTTTTCACAAATGTAATACTATTTCCTTATTCACAGAGTGCCCGCAGGCGGGTATTGCTCGCTATGCCCGGTCGCGCCGGACGTCGACAGGAAAGGAGGCTCGAAAACGGGACTCAAAAATAGAGATCCCGCTGGCCGGAGCGAATGCGCTCCAAGCGCTCGCGCGTCTGTGCCGCCGCCTCCGGCGGAAGCTCCGCCAGTGCCCGTTCGACCGCCGCCCACCCCTGTGCCGCCACCGCCGGCGAGGCGTAGTCTGCAAGGTACTCCGCTAAGGTCAGAATCGCGTTCGGCCCGCAAAACCGCTTGATGAAACCCGGCACCGAAAACTCCATGAAGTGTTCGCCCGTCCGCCCGCGGCGATAGCACGCCGTACAAAACGAGGGCAGATAGCCGTCCGCCGTGAGCCGGCCGACAATCTCGTCCAACGACCGGGAGTCGTTGATCGCGAACTGCCTCGATCCCAACCGCTCGGCCTCCGTGTCCGGAGAGGCTGCGTAACTGCCGATCTCGAGCCGGGTTCCGCCGTCGATCTGCGACACGCCGCAGCGAATCGCCGCATCGCGCACCTCGGCGGGTTCGCGCGCCGTGAGGATCAGCCCTGCATAAGGCACCGCCAACCGAAGCACGGCTATCGCATAGGTGAAATCTTCGTCGCCGACCGGCGAAGCGGCCGGCAGCGACGCCGACGACTCCTTGATCCGCGGAAACGAGATCGTGTGCGGCCCGACGCCGAAACAGGCCTCCAAATGGTTCGTGTGCCGAACCAGCCCCATCACCTCGAACCGCCAGTCGTGCAGGCCGAGCAGCGCCCCCAACCCCACGTCGTCGATCCCGGCCTCCATCGCCCGGTCGAGCGCCGTCAGCCGCCAGTCGTAGTCTGCCTTCCGGCCGCCCGGATGATAGTGGCGGTAGGCGCCGCGATGGTAGGTCTCCTGAAAAATCTGGTAGGTCCCGATCCCCGCTTCGCGCACCGTGCGGAACCCTTCGACGGTCAACGGCGCCGCGTTGATGTTCACCCGCCGAATCTCGCCTCCCGGCTCTGTCCGCACGCCGTAAGTCGTCCGGACCGTATCGGCAATATAGGCCGGACTGTAGGCCGGATGCTCGCCGTAGACCAATATCAGCCGTTTGTGCCCCGCCCGCTCCAAGGCTTCGACTTCGCGCACGATCTCGCTGCGGGACAAGGTTTTGCGTACGGTCTCCGCATTGTCGGCCCGGAAACTGCAATAGGCGCACCGGTTCGTACACCGGTTCCCGACATAGAGCGGCGCAAACAGCACGATCCGGTTGCCGTAGACTTCGCGTTTCAACCGTTCGGCCGCCTCTATAACCCGCCCTCGCACTTCTCCCGGCGCTCCTAACAAAACCGCTGTCTGAGCCAACGAAAGCCGTTCGCGGCGCATCGCCCAGCCGATCACGCGGTCGACTTCGGCGGCCGAAGCCCCGGCCTGTTCGGCCAGCAGGCTCTCGATCTCCTCCTCGTCGATAAACGATTCGCCCGGACGATCCGGCAGGCGGCAGGTTTGCGGTCTGAAAATCATGGTCGTAACGAAAAAGCGGGCGCCACAAGGCCCGACGCTTCGCAAAATTACACTATTTTTGCCCGAATCCGAACGCTTACTCCGAACTCCGATGAAAACCGAACCGCGAAAAGTCGCTTTCTACACCTTGGGCTGCAAACTCAACTTCTCGGAAACCGCCACCCTCGCCCGCCGGTTCGACGAGGGCGGTTTCGTGCGGGCTGCACGGGGCGAACGGGCCGACATCTGCATCATCAACACCTGTTCGGTTACGGACCATGCGGACAAAAAGTGCCGCCACACGGTTCGCCGGGCCGTGCGGGAGAATCCGGGGGCCTTCGTGGCGGTTACGGGGTGTTACGCCCAGCTCCGGCCGCAGGAATTGGCGGAGATCGAGGGGGTGGACTTGGTGATCGGGAACCAGGAGAAGGGGACGCTCTACGAACAGGTGGTCCGCATGCTGACGCAGGGCGACCGGCAGATCGAGGTGCATACCTGTGCGACGGAGGAGATCCGGTCGTTTTTCGCGGCCTTCTCGACGGGCGACCGCACGCGGGCATTCCTCAAGGTGCAGGACGGATGCGACTACCGCTGCGCCTACTGCACGATTCCGGATGCGCGGGGGGGGAGCCGGAACCTGCCGGTGGCGGAGATCGTAAGCGAGGCGGAGCAGATTGCGGCGAGGGGGGTACGGGAAGTGGTGCTGACGGGGGTCAACATCGGCGATTTCGGACGCACCACGGGAGAGTCGTTTTTCGACTTGATCCGGGCGCTGGAGAGGGTGGAGGGGATCGAGCGGTACCGGATCTCGTCGATCGAGCCGAATTTGCTGACGGACAGCATCATCGACTTCTGTGCGGGATCGGCGAAGTTCATGCCCCATTTCCACATCCCGCTTCAGGCGGGAAACGACGGGGTGCTGCGGCGGATGCGGAGGCGGTACGATACGGCGCGGTTTGCGGAGCGGATCGGCCGGGTCCGGGAGGCGAGGCCGGACGTCTTCATCGGAATCGATGTGATCGTGGGGTTTCCGGGTGAAACGGAGGGGGATTTCAACGAGACTTTCCGTTTCTTGGCGGAGGAGATCCGGCCGGCCTATCTCCACCTGTTCCCCTATTCGGTGAGGCCGGGAACGCCGGCGGCGGAGCTGCCCGACCGGGTGGCGCCGGAGGTGGCGGCGGAACGGGTGGCGAAGCTGGGAGCGCTCTCCGCCCGGCTGCACGAGGCGTTCTGCTCGCGGTTTACGGGCGAGGTGCGGCCGGTGCTGTTCGAGTCGACGGTGCGGGGGGGGCAAATGACGGGGTTCACGGACAACTACATCCGGGTCATGGCTCCCTACCGGCGCGAACAGGTCAACCGGATCGTGCCGGTGAAATTAGATTCGGTGGTCTCGCCGGAGGCGAATGGGTCGGGCTATGCGGGTGGCGAAACTTTCGTAACGGGTGTGCTATCCGACGAATCTACCCCTGATTAAGAACAGAGGGGGCGGACCAGCCGGGGCGGCGCAGCTGGGATAAAAGCGGCCAGCAAAACATCCAACGGGTACGCTGCCCCCGAAAAACCTACAACCCCGACAATTTCTTGATCTCGTTCAACTTGTTCAGCGCCTCGATCGGGGTCAGCGAGTCGATGTCCAACCCCTTGATCTGCTCCCGGATCTCCTTGAGCACCGGATCGTCCAACTGAAAGAAACTCAACTGCATCGAATCGCCGCTCCCCTCCTTGGGAACCGGCGAAGCGCTCCCCGCATCCGGCGACGACACTCCCGACAAATCCGGAGAACTCCCGCCCCCGCTATTGTTGCGCCGCTGCCGCTCCAAATCCTCCAACACGGCTTTCGCCCGGTCGACCACCCGCGGCGGCATCCCCGCCATCTTCGCCACGTGGATCCCGAACGAATGCTCCGTCCCGCCCGGCACTAATTTCCGCAGGAAAATCACCCGCTTGTCCACCTCCCGCACCTGCACGTTGAAGTTCTTGATCCGCCCGAACCGCGCCTCCATCTCGTTCAACTCGTGGTAGTGGGTCGCAAAGAGCGTCTTGGCCCGCCCGCCCGGATGCTCGTGGAGGTACTCCACCATCGCCCACGCGATCGAAATTCCGTCGTAAGTGCTCGTCCCGCGCCCGATCTCGTCCAACAGCACCAAACTGCGCCCCGAAATGTTGTTCAGGATATTGGCCGACTCCAACATCTCGACCATAAAGGTCGACTCGCCCTGCGAAATGTTGTCCGAAGCCCCGACCCGCGTAAAAATCCGGTCCACCAACCCGATCCGGGCCGACGAGGCCGGCACGAAACACCCGATCTGAGCCAACAGGACGATCAGTGCCGTTTGTCTGAGCAGCGCCGATTTCCCCGCCATGTTCGGCCCGGTGATAATAATGATCTGCTGGGTGGAGGAGTCCAAATAGAGGTCGTTCGGAATGTAAGGCTCGCCGATGGGCAGCCGCTGCTCGATCACCGGATGCCGGCCGTCCTTGATCTCCAGCACATCGTCCTCCGTAATCTCCGGCCGGCAGTAGTTGTGCTCGATGGCCAAGTGGGCGAACGACTGCAAACAGTCCAGTTCCGCCACCGCCATCGCATTGCCCTGAATCCCCGACACCGACGGCTGCAAGGCGTTCACCAACTCCGTGTAGAGCCGCACCTCGATCGCATTGATCCGGTCCTCGGCCCCCAGAATCTTCTCCTCATACTCCTTCAGCTCCTCGGTAATGTAGCGTTCGGCGTTGACCAAGGTCTGCTTCCGGATCCACGTCTCCGGCACCTTGTCCCGGTGGGCGTTCCGCACTTCGATGTAATAGCCGAAAACGTTGTTGTAACTGATCTTGAGCGGAATCCCGATCGTCTCGCTCTCGCGCTGCTGCAGGGCCAACAGATAGTCTTTCCCTCCCGTCGCGATGTCGCGCAGCTGGTCCAGCTCTTCGTTCACTCCGTAGGCAATGACCGGCCCCCGGCCCGGTATCAGCGCCGGTTCGGAGAGGATCGTCCGCTCCACCGCCTCCCGGGCCGCCGTGCAGTCGGCAAACCGCTCGGCAAACCGCCGCAGCTCGGCGTTCGGACTCTCGGCGCACAACGTGCGGATCCGCTCCGCTGCGGCCAGCCCTTTGGCCAACTGAACCAACTCCCGCGGATTGACCCGCCCGACGGCGATCTTCGAAACGATCCGCTCCAAGTCGCCGATGGCCTCCAACTCGGCCATCAACGCATCGCGCAGCTTCACGTCCCGCATCAGGTGCCCCACCACCTCCAACCGGGCGTCGATGGCAGCTTTCTCCTTGAGCGGCAGCGAAATCCACCGCCGCAAAAGCCGCGCCCCCATCGGCGAGAGGGTCTGGTCGACCACGTCGGTCAGCGAGGTTCCGTTCTCGCTCAGCGAGTGGAACAGTTCGAGGTTCCGGATCGAGAAACGGTCGATCCAAACGTACCGGTCCTGATCCAACCGGGCGATCCCCCGCACATGGCTCAAATCTTTATGTTCGGTATATTCGAGGTAGTAGATCACCGCCCCGGCGGCACTCACGGCCAAGGGCAGCAGGTCGATCCCGAACCCTTTGAGGGAGGTCGTGTCGAACTGTTTGAGCAGCTTCTCGCGGTTACTTTCGTAGTTGAAGGCCCATTCGTCCAGCTTGTAGGTGTAATACCGGTCGCCGAAGGCCTGACGGAACTCGCTCTCCTCGCCTTTGCGAAACACTACCTCTTTGGGCATCAAGTTGGCCAGCAGCTTGTCGATATAATCCAACCCTCCCTCGGCGGCATAAAACTCGCCGGTCGAGATGTCGATAAAGGCCACTCCGGCCCGCCCTTTCCGGTCGAACGAAACGGCGGCCAAATAGGTGTTCTCCTTGTGGTCCAGAATGTTGTCGTCGAAAGTGATCCCGGGCGTTACCAACTCCGTTACGCCGCGTTTCACGATCCCTTTGGCCTGTTTGGGGTCTTCGAGCTGTTCGCACACGGCGACGCGCTGACCGGCCCGGACCAACTTGGGCAGGTAGACATCCAACGCATGGTAGGGAAATCCGGCCAATTCGACGCTGGCGGCCGACCCGTTGGCGCGCTTGGTGAGGGTAATCCCCAAAATCCCGCTGGCGGTAACGGCGTCGGGACCGAAGGTCTCGTAAAAGTCGCCGGCGCGGAACAACAGAATGGCATCGGGATGCTGCGCCTTGATGGCGTAGTATTGCTTCATCAACGGGGTCAGGGCATACGACTTGCCGGACTCCGGGGTCTGACTCGCTTTGTTCTCCATATACTTTCTCGGTATCGCTGCGGGGTTCGCTGTCTGACAAAGATACGCCTAAAAGTCGATATATAAAGCGAAAAAGCGGCTCTCGCCGGCGACTCTGCGGGCTGCTGTTCTGCGGAGACGGACAGCCTGCAAAAAGATGGCGACCCGCGCAGGGATGATCGCTCTCTCACCCCCGAATCAACCCGATTTTGCTCAAAAAAATAACGGCCACGGCCACCGGCGAAAGGTACCGGACGACGAACCGGAAAACGGGGAAAAGCCGGTTGTTGTACCGACCGTTGGAGGTAAACACCCGCCGGAGCCGCTTTTCCGAGATGTGCCACCCGACGAAGAGCACGATCAAGAGTCCGCCCACGGTCATCAGGTAATTGGCCGAAAGGAGGTCGAGCAGGTCGAATACATTGAGGTTTCCGATCCGCAACCCCGACCCTTCGACCTGAGACTGCGCACAAAGGGCCGACAAGACGCTCAGCGTGCCGAAAAGCCACCACACCGCCCGCCGCCGGGTCATCTTCAGCTCTTCCATCAGGTAGTTGGTCATCATCTCGAAAATCGAAACGATCGAGGTCAGGGCGGCAATCGTAATCAACAGGAAAAAGAGAATCCCGACATACTGTCCGCCGGCCATCCGGGCGAAAATGTTCGGCAGGGTCAGAAAGATCAGGTCGGGCCCCTCGGTCGGATTGATCTGAAAGGTAAAGACGGCGGGAAAAATCGCAATCCCGGCGATAATGGCGATCGAGGTGTCGATCAGGACGACGATCCCTTTCGACCGCAGCATATTTTCGGACTTGACCACATACGAACTGTAGGTGATCATCACGCCCATCCCCAGACTCAGCGTAAAAAAGACTTGCCCGAGGGCGTCCAACACGGTGTTGGCTGTGATCTTCGAGAAATCGGGACGGAACAGAAAGGTCATCCCTTCCCGAAAACCTTCGAGGGTCAAGGAGTTGACGCAGAGCACGAGCAAGATTCCGATCAAAAGCGGCATCAGAATCTTGTTCCACCGTTCGACGCCTTTTTCCACTCCTTTGAACACGACCAACGCGGTGAGGCCGAGAAAGCCGGTCGAAAGCAGAATCGGCTGCCAGCCGCTGTTCTTGAAGGCGTTGAACCCGGCCGTAATCTCTTCCTGACTCAGTCCGGCATGGGCGTTCACCACGGCATCGTACAGAAACCGTACGCTCCATCCGGCAATGACGCTGTAAAATCCCAGAATGCAGAACCCGGCGGCCACTCCCATATAACCGACCAGATACCACCGGCTGCGCGGGGCGAGCTGTTTGAACGAACCGACTGCGCCGCGGTGGGTCGCCCGGCCCAGAATAAATTCGCTCAGAATCATCGGCAGACCCACCAGCAGGATCAATCCCAAGTAGAGCAGCAGAAAAGCGGCTCCGCCGTTCATCCCGGCCAGATAGGGAAACCGCCAGATATTGCCCAATCCAACGGCTGAACCGACAATGGCCATCATGGTGCCGAAGTGGCTGCTGAATGCGCCTCGCTGTTCCTGTTTCATACGTCGCATATCAAAAAAGGGGCTGCGCCTGCCGGCCTCGGCTCGCTGCACGACGAGCCTCCGCCTACCGACCCGCTACTTCCCGTAAATCGCCCCTTGGGCTGCCAACAGTGTATTCTTCATCAAACTCACGATCGTCATCGGACCGACGCCGCCCGGAACGGGTGTGATGTAGCTGCACTTCGGGGCCACTTCGTCGAATTTCACATCGCCTAACAATTTCCAGCCGTTTTTGGTCTTGTCGCTCGGCACGCGCGTAATCCCTACGTCGATCACCACGGCGCCGGGCTTCACCATGTCGGCTGTAACGAACTCGGCTTTTCCCAAGGCGGCGACCAAAATATCGGCTCCGGCACACACCTCTTTCAAATGCTCCGTCCGGCTGTGGCACAGGGTTACCGTACAGTTGAACTCTTTGCCGGACAATAGATTGGCCATCGGACGACCGACGATATTGCTCCGACCGACTACGACACAGTGTTTCCCGGCTGTCGGAATCCGGTAGTACCGCAACAGTTCGCAAATCCCTTCGGGGGTTGCGGAAATGTAGGCGGGCAAACCGAGTATCATCCGGCCTACATTGACGGGATGAAAACCGTCGACGTCTTTCCGGGGGTCGATCGCTTCGATCACTTTCTGCTCCGAAATATGACGCGGCAAGGGCATCTGGACGATGAAACCGTCGACCTGAGGATCGGCATTGAGCCTCCTGATCTCGGCCAACAAGGCCGCTTCGGAAATATCGTCCTCGAACCGCAATACGGTGGACCGAAACCCGATCTCCCGACAAGCTCTCTCCTTATGACCGACATAGGTCTCGCTCGCACCGTCATGCCCCACGAGAATAGCTACCAAGGCTGGCTTCCGCTCCATAAGAGCTACTTCTTCTGCCATCTTCCGTTTGAGGGCGGCAGATACCTCTTTCCCGTCTATCAACTCCATAAATCCTTAAACTCTATATTATTCGTTTTTTGCTGCTTATTCTTTGTGTCGGGTATGGAACCGTTCTTTTTCTGAAGAAAA
>JAFLSI010000039.1 GCA_022511025.1 Rikenella sp.
AGCGACCTGCGGTCGCAAAGAGTAATGCAAGACTGAATTAGGGTAGAGGCTGCCAATAAAACACCCGAAGGGTGCGGCGCAGGGGGTGGCGCCGCCCGCCCGACCCGGAGGTTGCAATCAAAAGCGTCGAGAACTGCGACTCAACGAGTCGCCGGCCTCCGCGCCCAGCGGCGAAGCCGCTCGGGGGGGGCGCGAGGCCGAATAAGGGTAAAGGCTGCCAGCAAGAGACGCTGTGCCTCCACTCCGCAGGAGTGGGCAGGCCGAAGCCCCCGGCTGCGGAGGCCTGCAAGCAGTCTCCGCCGGCTCCGGCCCGCACTTTCGATGGCCATTTGGGGTAGAGGCGGCCAACAAACCACCCAACGAGTGCGCCCGCAGACTGCAGGACCACTCACCCAGACCTACCGATCGACAAAATCGGATCCCCGCCGGGCGAATCATGCGAATTCCAGGCAAGAGACCGCCGAACCGAAAAATATCGTAAATTTGTCCATTCCGACCGCATCCATTCGACAAAAGAGTAAAAAACAGATATGAACTCCAACGAAATCCGTCAAGTCTTTCTCGACTTTTTTCGCGAAAAGCAGCACCAGATCGTACCCTCGGCCCCGATGGTCGTCAAGAACGACCCCACCTTGATGTTCACCAACGCCGGGATGAACCAGTTCAAAGATATTTTTCTCGGCAACCAGCCGGCATCCGTGGCACGAGTGGCCGATACGCAGAAGTGCCTGCGCGTCAGCGGGAAACACAACGACCTCGAAGAGGTGGGGCACGACACCTACCACCATACCATGTTCGAGATGCTGGGGAACTGGAGTTTCGGAGACTACTTCAAGAAAGAGGCCATTGCATGGGCCTGGGAATTGTTGACAGAACGGTATAAATTGCCGACCGACCGGCTCTATGCCACGGTTTTCGAGGGATCGCCGGACGAAGGCGTGCCGTTCGACCAGGAAGCCTATGACTTCTGGGCGGAACGGCTGCCCGCTTCGCATATTCTGAAAGGGAACAAGAAAGACAACTTTTGGGAGATGGGCGACACCGGTCCGTGCGGGCCGTGCTCGGAGATCCATTTCGACCTGCGCAGCGAGGCAGAGCGGGCAGCAGTGGACGGAGCGACCTTGGTCAACCGGGATCATCCGCAAGTGATCGAGATATGGAACCTCGTCTTCATGCAGTTCAACCGCAAAGCGAACGGCTCCTTGGAGCCGCTGCCGGCCAAACATGTCGATACCGGGATGGGATTCGAACGGCTCTGCATGGTGATCCAAGGGAAACAGTCGAACTACGACACCGATGTTTTCCAGCCCCTGTTGCAGGAGCTGGCCGGAATGGCCGGCGTGGTCTACGGCAGGGAGGAGAAGAAAGATATTGCGATGCGCGTGATTGCCGACCACCTGCGGGCCATCGCCTTTTCGATCGCCGACGGGCAGCTGCCGGGCAATGTCAAGGCCGGGTATGTCATTCGGCGGATTCTGCGGCGCGCCGTGAGGTACGGGTACACCTATCTGGGCTTTACCGAACCTTTTGTCTGCCGGTTGGTGCCCACCTTGGTGGCACAGATGGGGCGGCAGTTCCCGGAACTCGAAGCGCAGCAGGCCTTGATCGAAAAAGTCATTGCCGAGGAGGAAAGCTCGTTTTTGCGGACCTTGGCCACCGGGATCAACCTGCTCGACTCGATCGTCAGGAAACTGCCGGCGTCGGGCAGCGGGCGGATCATCAGCGGGAGCGATGCCTTCACGCTGTATGACACCTACGGGTTCCCGATCGACCTGACGCAGCTCATCGCCTCGGAACAGGACGTTGCGGTCGATCTGGCCGGGTTCGAACAGGAGTTGGAGGCGCAGAAAAACCGCTCGCGGAATGCGTCGGCCGTGGAGACGGACGACTGGGTCGAAGTCTTTCCGGTCGAACAGACCGAATTTGTCGGTTACGACCACGCCTCTTGCCAAGGCGTGCGGATTGCGCGCTACCGGCGCGTTACGGCCAAAGGGAAGAGCCACTACCAGATCGTACTCGACCGGACGCCGTTTTACGGGAATATGGGAGGGCAGGTCGGCGATACCGGCTGTCTGCTCGATCCGGCGACCGGCGAACGGACGGCCGTAGTCGATACGCAGAAAGAGAATAACCTGACGGTGCATATCACGAATGCCTTGCCGGGCGATGTGGAGGCCGAATTCGAAGCCTCGGTGGACCTCGAGCGGCGGATGGCCTCGGCGGCCAACCATACGGCGACCCATTTGATGCACCGGGCGCTGCGGGAGGTTTTGGGGACGCACGTAGAGCAGAAAGGGTCGTTGGTAACGCCGGACTACCTCCGGTTCGACTTCTCGCATTTCCAGAAGGTCTCGGACGAGGAGTTGCGGGCGGTGGAGCGGCGGGTCAATGCAGCGATCCGGGCCAATTTCTCCTTGGAAGAGGATCGGCACTGCTCGATGGAGCGGGCCAAGGCCTTGGGAGCGATGATGCTTTTCGGAGAGAAATATGGGGATGAGGTGCGAGTGGTGAAGTACGGCGACTCGGTGGAGTTGTGCGGGGGGCTGCATGTGCCGGCCACGGGGAATATCGGACAGTTCCGGATCGTCTCCGAGGAGTCGAGTTCGGCCGGGATTCGGCGGATCGAAGCGGTAACGGCACGCGCGGCCGAAGAGTTGGGCGAAGAGCAGAGCGACATGATCAAGGAGCTGATGGCAGTTCTCAAAACGAACCAGGTGGTGGCAGCGCTCAGAAAGATGATGGACGAAAATGCTGAAATGGGTCGGCAAATGACGCAGATTCGGCAGGCACGGGACCGGTTCTTGGTGGAAAAATTGATGGGGCTTGCCGAGCCGGCGGGCGATTTTCAGGTGTTGTTGCGTCGGTTGGACATCGTGCCGGATTCGGTCAAGAACGTAGCGTTCGAGCTGCGGGAGCGGTTAGGCGACATGGCGGCAGTCTTCGGGAGTACGTTCGGCGGGAAGCCGTCGTTGACGGTGGTGCTGAGCGACTCGGCGGTGGCGGCGGGGCTGCATGCGGGGAACATCGTGCGCGAGGCGGCCAAGGCGATTCAGGGCGGGGGAGGCGGACAGCCCCACTATGCGACCGCAGGGGGGAAGAATGCAGAGGGGATCGAAGCGGCGATGCAGGCGGCGATGGAGGCGATCCGGGCGAAACTGAATGCGTAACGGGATGAAATCGGGCACTCTGTGTAAAGTTCTGTCGGTTGCCATGCTGTTGGGCGGCAGCGGGCTGGTCTCGTGCGACCGGAGTCCGGCGCGACGGACGACCATCGCCGTGGTGCCGAAGGTGGACGATGCCTCGGTGGCGGCCGCCAAAGCTGCGGCGTTGGCGGCACGGGATGCGTACGGGATCGCTGTGCGGTGGGACGTGTCGCGGAGTGCGACGGCGAAGTCGCAGGCCGAATTGGTCGGAAAACTCGTGGAGGCGGGGGTGGACGGTTTGCTGCTCAACTGCATCGATGCCTCGAATGCAGAACTGAATGAGGCGATCGACCGGGCGGTGGCGAAGGGTGTTGCGGTGGGGACGTTCGATTCGGATGCGCCGCTGAGCGGACGGAGTTTCTACATCGGGTCGGACAACACGGCGGCGGGTCGGTTGGCGGCGGAGACGCTGCGGGCGTTGTGTGCGGCGGGCGGCCGGCCGGCGGAGGGGATCGGAGTGGTCGAGGCTTGGGCGGGGGATGCGGCGATGGAGGCTCGGTTGGCGGCTTTGGTGCAGGAGGTGCCGGATACGGCGGCCGTATTGGGGGGAGATGGGGCGGCGGAGGCCGCCTTGCGGATGCAGGTGGGGACCTTCCTGACGGAACAGGCACAGCGGCCGGTTAACGGGATGGTCTTTCTGTCGAGCGTCTCGGTGATCGATGGGCCGGGGGCGATTGCGCGGTTGGACAGCTTGTGCCGCGAGGCGGAGGGGGGAGTGCTCTTTTTCGATCCTTCGGAGGCGCTGCTGGAGTTCGTGGCGGAGATACCGCACGGTGCGGCGATCCGGCAGGATTTCGAAGCGATGGTGTCGGGCGGGATCGAACGGCTGCTCCGGGTGATCCGGGGAGAGCCGTTCGGTGAGACGGTTACTTATACGCCGGTCGGGGTGGTGAGGTGAGCGGTGCTTGCGGTGCAAAACAAAGTTCCGGCTCGGCGAACCGGGCGGGCCGACGCCACCCCGGCGGAGGGCCGCAACCTCTCCTCGTTGACGCGCCGGTTGCGCCTCCGCTGGCGCCGACCTGTTTGAACGAAAGGCGCCGGGCCCGCCGCGAGACGGGAGCGGACACGATTGATGAGAACAATTAATAATAGATAAAAGTATGAAGAACAAAGTGTTGCTGATGATTCTCGACGGTTGGGGGAAGGGCGACCGGACGAAACGGGATGCCATTTTTTCGGCCCACCCGGAATACATCGACTCCCTGATGGCCCGATATCCGAATGCCGAACTGCTGACCTGCGGCGAGAACGTCGGACTGCCCGACGGCCAGATGGGGAACTCCGAAGTGGGCCACCAGAATATCGGTGCCGGCCGGATCATTTACCAGGATCTGGTGAAGATCAACCGGGCGGCCAAAGACGGATCGATTAGGCAGAATCCGGAAATCGTGGCGGCATTCGAATATGCCAAGAAAAACGGGAAGAAAGTGCACTTCATGGGGTTGGTTTCGGACGGCGGGGTGCACAGCTCGCTGGAGCATCTCTTTACGCTGTGCGACATCGCCAAGCATTACGGGATTGCGGAGACCTACGTGCATGCTTTTATGGACGGCCGCGATACCGACCCGAAAAGCGGAGCGGGCTATTTGCGGGAGTTGGAGTCCCATATGGCGAAGTCGACCGGCCGGATCGCCAGCGTGGTGGGGCGGTATTATGCCATGGACCGCGACAAACGGTGGGAGCGGATTAAAGAGGCCTACGATTTGATTGTCAAAGGGATCGGGACAAAGGCGACCGATGCGGTCGCCGCAGTGGAGGCTTCGTATGCGGAGGGGGTTACGGACGAGTTCATCAAACCGATCGCCCTGACCGATGCGCAAGGGACGCCGATCGGCTTGATCGAGGCGGACGATATGGTGATTTTCTTCAACTACCGCAACGACCGGGCCAAAGAGTTGACCCAAGTGCTGACCCAGTGCGACATGCCGGATGCCGGGATGCACACCCTGCCGCTCTACTATTGCACGATGACCCCGTACGATTCGTCGTTCGAGGGGCTGCACATCTTGTTCGACAAGGAGAATGTGGAGAATACGCTCGGCGAATGGATCTCGAAGCAGGGGCTTTCGCAGCTGCGCATCGCCGAGACCGAAAAATTCGCACACGTTACCTTCTTCTTCAACGGCGGCCGCGAACAGCCGTTCGAGGGCGAAAAACGCATTCTGATCAATTCGCCGAAAGTGGCGACTTACGACTTGCAGCCGGAGATGAGTGCCTATGAAGTGGCGTCGGCCTTGGTGCAGGATATTCGGACGGAGGCGCCGGACTTCATCTGTCTGAACTTCGCCAATGGCGACATGGTCGGACATACGGGAGTTTACGATGCGATCGAAAAGGCGGTCAAGGCGGTGGACGCCTGTGTCAAAGAGGTCGTAACGGCGGCGCGGGAGGCGGGATACACGGTCTTGATCTGCGCCGACCACGGAAATGCCGACAATGCGATCAATGAAGACGGTACGCCGAATACGGCCCATTCGCTGAATCCGGTGCCGCTGATCGTGGTGTCGGACACGATTCGGGAGGTGCACAACGGCGTGTTGGCCGACTTGGCGCCGACGGTACTCAAGATCATGGGGCTGCCGCAGCCGGAGGAGATGACGGGCCGCGCGTTGGTTTGATGCCGGCGGGTGCGCAGCCGTGGGCGGTTTTCGGGCCGGTCCCTGCCCAAATGTTCGGGCAGGGACCGGCCCGAAAACCGTCTACTCCTGCATTACATAGAGTTTGACATCCTCCAAAGTAATCTCCCGCCCGCTCAGGATCAGCAGCCGTTCCACCGCATTGTGCAGCTCCCGGATGTTTCCCGTCCACGGCATGCCGCACAGCGCCTCGACCGCCTCCGGCGTAATCGTATTCGCCGGTTTGCCCTTGTCCGCACAGATCGTCCGGATGAAATGGTCCACCAAGAGCGGAATATCCTCGCGCCGGTCCGACAAATTCGGCACATGGATCAAAATGACGCTCAGCCGGTGGTACAAATCCTCGCGAAAATTCCCCTTTGCGATCTCCTCGGTCAGGTTCTTGTTCGTCGCCGCCAGCACCCGTGCATCCACCGTGATATCCTTGTCGCTTCCCACCCGGGTGATTTTGCGCTCCTGCAACGCCCGCAACACCTTGGCCTGCGCCGCTAAACTCATGTCCCCGATCTCGTCGAGGAACAGCGTTCCGCCGTCCGCCTGCTCGAACTTCCCTTTGCGCTGCTTGATTGCCGAGGTGAACGCCCCCTTTTCGTGGCCGAACAACTCGCTCTCGATCAGCTCCGACGGAATCGCCGCACAGTTGACCTCCACGAAGGGCATGGAGGCTCGGTCGCTCTTTTCGTGGAGCCAGCGCGCCACCAACTCCTTGCCCGTTCCGTTCGATCCCGTGATCAGCACCCGGGCATCCGTAGCCGCCACCTTGTCGATCAGCGTTTTGACCCGTTCGATGGCCGGCGACCGACCGACGATCTCACCCACGTGGCCGACTTTCCGCCGCAGCGTTTTGGTCTCCTTGACCAACGAACCCCGCTCCAACGCATTCCGGACCGTTACCAAAATGCGGTTCATGTCGATCGGCTTTTCGATGTAGTCGAACGCCCCTTTCTTGATGCACTCCACCGCTGTGTCGATGCTTCCGTGGCCCGAAATCATCACCACCGTCGTATCCGGACGGTTCTCGATCAGTTTGTCGAGCAGTTCGATGCCGTCCATCTCCGGCATTTTGATGTCCGAAATGACCAGATCGAACGTCTCGCTCTCGATCATTTCGTAACCTTGCACTCCGTTTTCGGCCTTTTTCACCGTGTGCCCTTCCATTTCCAGCACCTCGCCGATCGTGTTCCGGATGCTTCGTTCGTCGTCGATCACCAATATTTTTGCCATAATTCGTCCGATTGTTTTTCCCGATTCCAAAGTTAGCACTATATTTGCTTTGATTTCACGCTTTGCAGGCGTTTTTTCGGTTCGCGAAAACGCTGCAAATCCGGTGCCAAAACCTCTCCGACATGATGAACCGAGACAAAACGAGGCTCCTGCTCTCCGAGTACGGACGCAATGTGCAGACGATGGTTGCCTACCTTAAAACCATCGAAGACAGGGAGTTGCGCAATCGGCAGGCCGAAGTGGTCGTGGCCGTGATGGGGAACGTCAATCCGGCCCAGAAAGACAGCGAAGGGTTTCAGCATATGCTGTGGGACCACCTCTTTATGATTGCCGATTTCGATCTTGATGTGGATGCCCCTTATCCGAAGCCGACGCCGGATATGTTTGCTCCGAATCCCCGTCCGGTGGCCTATTCGCAGAGCTATATCGCTCAGAAACAGTACGGAGCCAACGTCAAACGGATGATCGAGACGCTGGCCAAAGAGCCCCGGAACGAAGAACGGGACGAAGCGGCGGCGAATGTAGCGAAGTATATGAAACAGAAATCGTTCGAGTACAACCGGGAGTTTCCCTCGAACGAGGTGGTGATCGCCGATATCCGCCAGATGTCCCGCGGGGCGATCGCCTTGGATGCGGATACGCTGGATCATACGCGCATCGACACCTCTGCGGTCAAGGGGCGGCGCAACAGCGGAGGCGGAAACCGAAACGGCGGTGGCACACTGAACAACGGCGGGACGGGGCATGCGCCGAAGCGCTTTGTCAAACGAAATGCACCGAAGTAGAGGTTTGCTTCACAGCCGATTGCCGTTTTTTGCCCCGGGCCGTTGGAATCGGCCGGCCCGCAGCCCTTTTCACCCGACGGTTTCAAAAGTGCGGATACGATGAAAGTTATCGACAAATTCACCCCCGGCAAGACCTTGTTTGCCTTCGAGTTGCTGCCGCCGCTCAAAGGCGACAACATCGACACCATATTCGACACGATCGCAAGATTGGCGCCGTACGACCCCTCTTACATCAACGTAACCTACCACCGCGAGGAGGTCAAGCTCATCGAACGGGCGGACGGGCTGCTCGAACAGCGCGTCGTGCGCAAACGGCCGGGAACCGTGGGGATCGCCGCAGCGGTTATGGCCCGGTACGGGATCGACGTCGTGCCGCACCTGATTTGCGGCGGTTTTTCCAAATTCGATGTCGAAGACGCCCTGATCGACCTCGGCTTTCTGGGGATCGACAACGTGCTGGCGCTGCGGGGCGACAATGTGCGGGGCGAGCGGCTCTTCCGGCCGGCAGAGAACGGACACCCGCATGCTGTGGATTTGGTCCGCCAGATCGTGGCGATGAACCGCGGCGAGTATCTCGACTCGGAGTTGGAACATGCCAAACCCACCTCGTTTTGCGTCGGAGTGGCCGGTTATCCGGAGAAACATGCCGAGGCGCCGAACTTGGCGGCCGACATCGCCCGCCTGAAAGAGAAAGTCGAGGCCGGAGCCTCTTATGTCGTAACTCAGATGTTTTTCGACAATGCCCGGTATTTCGCCTATGTCGAAGCGTGCCGGGCCGCGGGGATCGAGGTGCCGATCGTGCCCGGCATCAAGCCCTTCACGACCAAGACCCAGTTGTCGCTCCTGCCGCAAACCTTCGGGGTGAATCTGCCCGACGAACTGGTGCACGCGGTGGAGGCCTGCCGGGACAACGAGGCGGTGCGGGAGGTGGGCGTCGAGTGGGCGGTGCAGCAGGGGAGAGAGTTGATGGCGGCAGGGGTGCCCGCACTCCATTTTTACACGATGGGCAAGGCCGATAACGTGGAACGGATTGCCAAGGCGTTGTTCGGGTAGCGCTGTGGACTTCGTCGGCGGGCGGCCCGTTCGGGCGGGGATGCTCTACAAAGCACGGCTCCCGGTTGTCGCCGGGAGCCGTGCTTTGAGAAATGTATCGTGCTGTTATCTCTTTTTGCAGCCCTTTCCGCATTTGGATTTGGCGTTTTCGCTGATCTCCTCGCTCTTGGCGCTGACTTTCTTCGCTGCCGACGAAACGGCCGATGCCGCAGTCGCCACGCCGCTGTTGACCCGCTCTTTCACCGTCTCGGCCAGTTCGCCGGCCCGCTCTTTTATCGCTGCCGTTTTCTCTTGGGCCGTCTCTTTCAGTTTGCCCGCTTTCTCGATGAGCGCTTCTTTGACCTGCGCGGCTTTCTCTTTGGCCGTTTCGGTCATCTCTTCGGCTTTGATCGACACGGCGTTCGCTGCCTGCGCCGCCGCCTCTTTCACCGCCTGTCCGGCATCTTTCAGTTTGCTTTTCGCTTCGGTCAGCGTTTCCTGAACCGCGGCTTGGTTTTCCTTTGCTTTCATAATAGTTTGATTTTAAGGGTTATGCGGATGCGGTTCCGGGTCGGGTGTGCAACATAAACGATTCGGCTCGCTCCGTTTGCGAAGTATTCTTGCAAATAGCGTGCAAAATTCGATACCGTAGTCGAAAAAAACTGGAGCGGGCGAAAAGAGTGCTCACACCTCGAATCGGTACAGCGCATCCAAGAAGGCCGCTTGGAAACTCCCCGGCCCCTCGGCCCGCATCGCGGCCTGTTCTCCGCACAGCCCCATGAGGGTCATTGCATGCAGCGCCGCTGCGGCCGGATCGCCGTTCACCGCTGCGAAAGCTCCGCAGACCGCCGTCGCCGTGCACCCCATTCCCGTTACCCGCGCCATCATCGGCGTACCGTGTCCGTTTTCCCGAATTTCGCTGCCGTTCACGATGTAGTCCGTCGGTCCGCTGATGACCACCACCGACTGCAAGTGTTCCGACAGCGCCGAAGCCGCCGCTACCGCTGCATCGGAACGGGCCGTCGAATCCACCCCTTTCGTCTGCGCCGCCGCGCCTAACCCGAAGCCGGCCGCCACCGCCAGAATCTCCGACCCGTTGCCCCGGATGATCGCCGGCCGCGCGCCTCTCAGCAGCCGGTCGTTGACCGCGTTTCGGTACGGCGTCGCCCCTGCTCCCACCGGGTCGTAGACGATCGGCACCCCCGCCTCCTGCGCTGCGTGCATCGCCCGCTCCATACCCCGCACCCACTCCGGAGAGAGTGTCCCCACGTTGACGACCAATGCCCCCGCCAACCGCACCATATCCTCCACCTCCTCCTCCGCATGGGCCATCACCGGCGATGCCCCCACCGCCAACAGCGCATTCGCCGTGTTGTTCATCACCACGAAGTTCGTGATGTTGTGTACCAAAGGAGAGCGTTCCCGGATTGCGGCCACATCGCACCGCAACGATTCGTAAGGTTGTTCCATAGAGTGAAAATTTTGTACGAAAATAGGTATATTTGTTCGATAAACTGATGCTTACAACCTGAAAAACCGATATGAAAAAGCTGTTTGCCGCCACTGTGGCCGCACTCTGCGTGGCCGGCCCGCTCCGGGCGCAAAAGACCCCGGCCGAGTATGTGAACCCCTTTATCGGCACCTCGAACTACGGCACCACGCAGCCGGGGCCGGTGGTGCCGCAGGGGATGGTCAGCATCTCTCCGTTCAACACCATTCCGCATCCCGAACACGCCGTCCACACCGGAGGCTGGTGCTCGACTCCGTATGTGTGGGACAACCGGTGGACGATCGGTTTCACGAATGTCAATCTCAGCGGAGTGGGCTGCCCGGACTTGGGCTCGCTCATCTTGATGCCCACCACCGGACGGTTGGAGGTCGATTTTCAGCGGTATGCCTCGCCGCTGGCGGAGCAGACGGCACGGGCCGGCTATTACTCGGCCCGCGTGGAGACCTACGGGGTGCTGGCCGAGATGACCACGACGCTGCGGACGTCGCGCTCCCGCTATACCTTTCCGGCCGGAGAGTCGCACATCCTGTTCAACATCGGACAGGGACTGACCACCGAGTCGGGGGGCTATGCCCGGATCGTGTCGGACTCCGAGGTCGAGGGGTTCAAAATCATGGGCGATTTCTGCTACGGCGAACCGCAGTCGGTGATTCCGGTCTACTTCGTGGTGCGGACGAGCCGGCCGGCCGAGAGCGTGAACTACTGGAAAAAACAGCCTGCCTTTGCGCAGAGCGCGATTCGGGAGTGGAGCAGCACCAGCGGCCGGTACAAAGTCTACGAAAAGTTCAAGCAGCCTATCGCCGGGGATGACATTGGCGTGGCGTTCAACTTTTCCACGGCAGCGGACGAACCGATCGAGGTCTCGGTGGGGGTCTCGTACGTGAGCATCGAAAATGCCCGGCAGAACCTCGACCGGGAGCAGCGGGGCAAGAGTTTCGAGACGCTGCATGCCGAGGCGGTGGCGGCGTGGAACGAGGTGTTGGGGGTGGTGTCGCTCGACGGCGGAACCGAAGACCAGAAAGTCCAGTTCTATACGGGGCTGTATCACAACTGGGTGCATCCGTTCGTACTGCAGGATGCGAACGGCGACTATCCGGAGATGGAGAGCGGCCGGGTGAGGCGCATGCCGCGGGGGGCGGACCGGCTGACGATGTTCAGCGGCTGGGATGTCTACCGGCTTACGCCTTTTCTGGGGGCTTTCTTCTTTCCGAAGCGGCAGAACGATATGGCGCTGAGCATGATGCAGATGTACAGGGAGGCGGGCAATCTGCCGAAGTTCGAGATTGCGGGCAAGGAGTTCCGGGTGATGGAGGGGGATGCTGCGCTGCCGTACATGACGGCTTGCTGGTTCCTCGGACTGACCAAGGGGATCGACACCGAAACGCTCTACCAGGCGATGCTCAAGAATGCAACGGCGCCGGCGGAGGAGAACCGGGTGCGCGGCGACCAGAGCTTCTATGCTGAGAATCACTATATCCCGCTGCGGGCGCAGTACGACAACTCGGTGTCGCAGGCGATCGAATACTATGTGGCGGACTGGAGCTTGGGGCAGATGGCCCGTGCGCTCGGAAAGAGGGCCGACTACGAGATGCTGAATGCGCGCGCGATGGGCTATCGCCGCTATTTCGACCCGGACTACGGCCTGTTGCGGCCGGTGCTGCCGGACGGGACGTTCATGCCGGGCTTCGATCCGCGCGAGGGCGAAAACTTCAAACCGGTGAACGGATTTCACGAGGGGAGTTCGTGGAACTATTCGTTCGGTATTCCGTACGACATTCCGGGGTTGATCAAACTGTACGGTTCGCCGCGGCGGTTCGTCGATTCGCTGAGCGCTTGTTTCGACCGGGGCTATTTCGATATGGGGAACGAACCGGATATGGGGTATCCGTACTACTTCTCGTATGTCAGGGGGAGCGAGTGGAAGACGCAGTACTACGTGAACCAGTGTCTGGAGCGCTACTTCGGCAACCGGCCGGGGGGGCTGCCGGGCAACGACGATGCAGGGACGATGAGCGCTTGGCAGAACCTGTCGATGATGGGGCTTTATCCGGTTTGTCCGGCCCGGGCGGAGTATGTCATCACCACGCCGGTGTTCGACCGGGTGGTCGTTCGGCTCGACCCGGACTATTATGCGCAAAAGGAGTTGGTGATCGAGGCGGTGGACCGCACGCCGGAAAATATCTATATCGAACGGATCGAATTGGACGGCAAACCTTTCCGGGGCCGTTTCATTTCGCATAAGGCGCTGACGGATGCGGGGCGGCTGACGATCTACTGCACGGATCGACCGAAAAAATAATGGGACGGGGATTTGGAATTGTTCCGGAAGCGTATTACCTTTGCTTCGCAATAAGGATGGTTTTGGCCCTTTCGTCTATCGGTTAGGACACAAGATTTTCATTCTTGGAAGAGGGGTTC
>JAFLSI010000004.1:0-4318 GCA_022511025.1 Rikenella sp.
GTCGGCCCGCAGCCCTCCCGCTGCGGAGGGCCGAAATTTCGCATCGCTCAATCGGCCGCTCCGCGGGCTGCGAACCGAAAGCAAACTGTGAAGCCGTCGCCCACGGTAGGCAATAGGCAGCCTCTACCCCCACTGCTCCGAACACCCCCAACGGAGCCGCTACCTCTCCTCGACATCCACCAAATCGCGCAGCCTGACCCCCAACGCCCGGCAGATCGTCAGCAGCGTTCCCACCGTTACGTTGCTCCGCCCGTACTCGATGCGGCTCATGTTCGACTTCTCGAAGTTGCACCGCGCCGCAAGATCCTGCTGGCTGATCCCCCGTTCCGTTCTCAGCTGCACGATTCGCCGTCCGATTCGGTACAAAATCTCGTTCATCGTCCTGTTATCATATTTGATAACAAAGATTTTTCTTTATCTTTGCAAAAAGGTTATCATATATGATAACTTATCCGCTTTTCACAGCAAAAACAAGACAGCCCACCATGTCCATACCCAGAATCCCGACCCTCATTCTGCTCGCAGTCATCGGGACCTCCGCAGCAAGCGGCCGACCCAGCTGCTCACAGCCGGCCGTACCCGTCCACCGTCTGTATCGCCATGTCGAACAGCGGGATTCCGTTTCGAGACTGTGGAAGCGGCTCAACGCCAGCGCCCGGCTGACACAGAAAGCAGACGGAACGACACTCGTGATCTGGAACAACTGGGGCGCAGAGAAGATCAATCCGTTAGTGAAAGTCCGGATCGGCCCAGCGGTCGAAGCCGAAACACACAACGGAACGGTGTCGCGCGGCTCCGGATCGGCCGAACGGCCCTGTACCGTCGAAACGGACCCGGAACTGAGCAAAGCGAAAGCCACGATGGAGTGGACGATTCGCACGACCGACGGCGTACGCCGGTACCGAATCGCCCGAAAAAGGCCCCGGAAACGATGAATGTGATTTTTCTTTTGTTAGGCAGCGTCGCCGGTCTGCTGCTGCGCCCTTTCGCAGTCGGTTTCTTCGCCGGCAGCAAAAGAACAGGCCGGACGGCCGGTCATAAGAAAAGTTCCGGTTCGCGCCGCACAGTGAAATTGCGGAAAAGCCGTTCGGTATAAGGCGTAACGAAACTCCGCGCCCCGGCCGGACAAAATTTCAGACAGGCACAACACTTGATGCACCGTTCCGCGCCGCTCGCCGCCACCCCGTCCGGCGTCAGTCCGATCGCCCCCGTCGGACAGTTTCCGACACACACCCCGCACCCGGTACACCGTTCCGGATCGGTTGTCGGTGTCGCCGGCGTCGCCGCCCCCTTCACTTTGTAAGGCCGGCGGCCGGGGAGCACCAACCCGCCGTCCGGTGAAGCCGCCCCCGCTTTCAGCCGTTCGTACTTGGCTCTCGCCTCCGCCCCGAACCGCTCGGCTGCGGCACAATCCGCCTCGTCCGGCCGCCCCTCGGCGATCGGCATCCCCTCCTTCGGCCGGCTGTAGGAATGTTCGCCGACGAACGCCCCGCCCGCTAACGGAACGAAACCCTGCCCCACCGCCCAGTCTCCCAATTCGAGCAAGGCATCCTCGTAGTCGCGATTGCCGTAGACCACCACCAAAATCGCCGGTGTCCGCCCCGGCTCGGCCGCCCGAATCCGGGCCAGCCGTTCGACCGCCCGCTCCGCCACCCGTCCGCCGTAGACCGGCACCGCCACCACGGCCACTCCGCCGACGACCCGTTCCCCGGTCGTCGTATCGGCCGACCAAGGCGTCAGATCGGTCCACTCTATCCGGTCGGAGCCGGCCGCAAAGCCGGCCGCCACCCTTTCGACCACCCGCCGCCCGGTGCGGGTCGGCGAAAAAACGATCGCATCGATCTTCATACCTGCAATATCCTGTGTTATTTTTTACGCTCCGCGTCGCGCCCCTCCCGGTTTTTCCGTCCGATCCGGGGCCGGATGTCGAAGAAGAATTCGACGTTCAGCCTCGGCATCGGATGCGAGAGAACCGACTCGTACTCCTCGTTGAAGAGGTTGTTGATCCGCACCTTGACCGACAGGTCGGCCCACGAAGGCGCAAAGCTCTTTTCAATCGAGAGGTTGTTCATGAAATAGGGCAAAACCCGTCCGATCCGGGTCGCCATTTCGTTGCTCGAGGTGGTGTACCGTTCGCTGTAATAACGCCAATCGTAGGTCAGCTTCCAGCTCCGCCACGACAGCCGGCCGGTGAGCGCCGACGAATACTTCGGCACATAGACCAACTGTTTGCCGATCGCCTCGTCGGCCCAGTCGACCGGGTCGCCGAGGTTGACCGAAGGGGTCCAGGCGAAATTCCCGTCGAGTTCCAAACGCCACTCCCGCGCGAGCAGAATCCCCAACCCTGCCTTGAACTCCGTCCCGTAGGCATGCACCCGCCGGACATTCCGCGGTGTCCAGAAGCCGTTGAAAGTCGGCAGCCAGACGATCCAGTCGTCGATCCGGGAGTCGAACCAGACCGCCTCCGCCCGCCACGACCACCCCTCCGGCCTGCCTCCCGAAGCGGAGAGACCGCCGTCGTACGTAAAACCGCGCTCCGGCTTCAGTTCCGGATTTCCACCCGGCAGAAAATAGAGGTCGTTCAAGGTCGGGAAGCGGTAGTTGCGCGAGACCGAAGCCTTCAGCATCACACTCCCCCGCCGCGAGAGCCGGTAATCGACGAATCCGGCCGGAACGACCGGCGACCAGGTCAGTCCGCACAGCTCCTCGCGCAGCGAGGCCGCCACCCCGAACCGTTCCGTCGGCTGCCACCGCACCGACACATAGCCCGACAGTTCGCTCCGCACCCGGTCGTACCCGACCGTCGCCGACTCCTCCGACAGGCTCGCCGCCTTTTCGTCCCGGCTCGCCACGAAGTAGGTGTGGAGCGACAGGTCGGCGGAGAACATCCAGCGGTCGTTCAGGTACCAGTCTCCGTTCAGCTTCCCGAAAAAGGTGGTCGCCTCGCTGCGCGACTGAATCATCCTCACCCGGCTGCCGTTGCCCAGATCGCGCGTGTAGTCGTAGGCGAGGTGCGTCCACGCATACCCGGCCTTGGCCCCGATCCGGCCGCTCTGCCGGGTGCGGTCCCATGCCAGCACCCCCCGGAAGGTCTTTTCATGCTGGCGGTTGCTGAACTCGGCCTCCTCCTTGTAGTCCACGTCGAGCATCGGCACCCCCCGCCGGGAGTCGAGATACCAGGCCGAAAGGCTCAACCGGTCGTCCGCTCCGAGCCGGCAATAGGCCTCTTGCAGAAGATGCAGGTCGTGGTAGTCGCCCGACCGGTTCCGCTCCGTGGGATAGGAGGAATCGGTCAGGTTCCCTTCGTCGTCATAGCGGTTGATCTTTTTGTGGTAGTTCGTGTACCGAAAGTCGTTCGGCGACGAGGCATAGGCGACGCGGGTCGATATCTGCCACCGCTCCCGGCCGTAGGTCAGGCGCAGAAATTCGTCGGCCGTTTTGAACGAGCCGACCCCTTGTATGTACTGCAATCCCAGCCCTTCCGCAGGGGCCGGCCGGTTGGCGAGCAGAACGGCGCCGCCCAAGCCGCCGCCGACCGCCCGGAGCGACGAGGAGCCGTGCAGCAGGCCGGCTTCGTCGACGAAGTAGGCAGGAATCATCGAAAAATCGGTCATCCCTACCATCGGCGAGTTGATCCGCATGCCGTTCCAGAGCGTTTGGGTGTGCGAGGGCGAGGTCCCCCGGAAGGAGGCGGTCGAGAGGGTTCCCCGGCCGTACTGTTTGATAAACAGCGTCGTGTGCTGCGACAGGACATCGGCCAGCGAGGCAGCGATCGTCTCGCGCAGGGCGGCGGTGTCGAGTTCGGTCCGCTGTTCGCCGATCGCCTTCATCGGCCGGCGACCCACGACCACCACCGCCGGTGCCTCCAACTGCCGGCGGATGGAGTCGGAGTCGGTCTGCGCCCGAACCGGCAGGGCGGCGAGCGTCCCGAACAGCAGGAGGAAACCGGCAAGCGTGCGTTTCATGGTGTGCGGTGGGTTTTTCATGGCAAAAGGGTTACCGCCAGCCGAAAGCGCCGGGATTGATTCCGGTACGGAAGCGGTCGACCGGTTCGCCCTGCGGCGAGTAGCGCACGACGACGCCCGGCTGCACGTAGTCGACGGCATCGGCCACATAGACCTCGGAGGTTTCCGGGTCGACCGTCAGCCCGTAGTAGATCGTCCCGTCCGCCGCGACGAAGGGCCGTTCGGGCAGCCAGTCGGCTTCGACCGGCATCCGCCAGATGTCGGAACAGATAAAGTACAAGGTGTCGCGCGTGCCGTTGAGAGCCAGTTCGGAGGGCGATTCGCCGGGCGGCAGATCGAACCGCCGTTCGATC
>JAFLSI010000004.1:4328-48247 GCA_022511025.1 Rikenella sp.
CGGCCGCGTCGCGGCGTCGATCCGCGTGAGGGCCGGGGGTTCGCCTGCGGCCGGATCGCCGCCGGTGAGCACCCACAGCCGATCGTTGCAGTCGATCGCGATCGAAGCGGGCTGAAACCCGACAGGTATGCGGTCGCACACCCGGTCGGTCTCGGTGTCGACCACCAACAGCCGGTCGTGGCCGCTCCAGCAGTTGACGAACAGGTAACGGTCCCATTGGACCATCTGTTCGGTCGATCCGTTCTCGGGGGTCATCTCCGGACATTCGATGTAACCGGCGATCCGGAAACTCCGGGGGTCGACGATGCAGATGCGGTTGTCCCAGAGCTGGGTTACGTAGGCTTTGTCGTCGCTCAGAAAGTGGATGTAACGGGGCGAAACGAACCCGGTGATGCGCCCTTTCTCCCGAAAGGTGCGGGTGTCGATGGCGAAGATTACGCCGGAGTTGTTGACGACGATCCAGCCGACGGAGCCGCGAACGACCATCGACTGGGCCACATCGCCCAATTTCTGGGCGTTGGCGCGGGCGAAGATTTCGTTTTCGACCTGTTTCGCTTCGGGGTCGTAGAACGAGAGCGAGGCGTTGCCGTACATGAAGTTGCCTTCGTTGACGACGAACAGCCCCCGACCGCCGGCCGTATCGAAGCGTTCTTCTTCGATGGGGCCGTATTTCATGCACCCGCCGAGCAGCCACAAAACGGAGGTCGCCCAAAAGGCGGAACGGCTCAAAAAGGGAGGAAACGGGCGATTCATGGGTGTGGTGGGCGCGGCGCCGGAAACGGAAAAGATACGGCCTCCCTGTGTGCCGCCGATCCCGCCCCGTAGTCCCGCAGGGGTCAATCGTGTTGAAACTTCGTACTCGGCCACAAGGCAGGTCTTCTGACTCGTCTCCTCCGCGCGACGCCTTCCCGGTGCAGGCACCAGTGGCTCAGAGTGTGCGCGGAGCCGCCTTTTTCCGAAAGTTTCCGAAAGGCAGAGACTCACAGCAACGGGCATTGTCGCCGAATCGCACGGCGTTCCCTTTTGTTCCGGCCGGAGGATGTTCCGCGCCGAAAACCTTGTGCGGGTACAAAGTTAACAATCCTCTGCCATTCGCCAAACGGTTTCGCCCCTCTATCGACCGACGGGGACAAGATCAAAGAGAATTTTCCTTTTTCGGGGGTCGCTCCGGCAGCCGATACCGGTAGATCACATCATCGTTGTCGGTCGTCCCTAACGCATACAGCAGCCGGCGGGATTCATCGACTGCAATCCGGCTGACCATCCGGCCCAAATCCCAGCGGCTCACCGCTTGTCCACTGAAGTCGTAAACCTCCACCGCAGAGTGTACGGACCGGACGTCGTCCGTCTTACACCCCTGATACAGGGCATAGATCAATGAGTCGGAACACCTCAGATCCGTATAGCCGATCGTCAGTTCGTCCACCTCCCCGGCGGCTACCCGTTCGTCCGGCCGCTCGACCCGCTCGCCGATCGCCCATACCGGCACCAACCGCCCCGCTTCGAACTGCCATCTTTCGATCCGGTCCATAAACAGGTATCCCAAAACCACCTGCTCCCGAACCGACGCCATCGAGAAGTCGTAGAACATCCGTGCGCCGCCCGGCGGCTTCGGCCGCAGCAGCAGGTCGGGAGAGCCGAGGGTCGAATCCCGAACGAAATCGACCCAAGCCAAGGTCAACGCTTCGCCCGAATCGTACTTCACGAGAACGGTCGAATCGTTCAATACCTCTGCGTCGTACACCACGCTGTAACGTGTTCCCGGCCCTCCGATCCGATACTGGTGTTCCAGACTCCATGCGTCGTCCGCTATCCGCCACCGATCCAGCCGGCCGAGCTGCCGGTCGCCGACCCAAACTGTCCGGCCGGCCGAACTGCTGCCGGCAAGAAAAGGTTTCCGATATTCGATCGGTCCGCCGCCGATCGACCCGCCTGTCGCGAACAGTTGCAAGGGGTCGCCTGCAAAAGCGAACAATATCGAGTCTTTGTTCTTCGGACTCAATGCAACCAGCGTATCTGCTCCATTCCATCTCCAATCCGTCGGAGCTACATAGGCTCCGCGGAGCAGAATCGAATCGCAGACCAAAGAGACGGCCGGCCGATCGACTCGCGGAAAAACAGGAACGGGCGGAGTCTCCTCCGTCCGCGAACCGCAACCGACCGACAGTCCGACACTCAACATCCACACGGCCCGACCTAAAACCCGCCGGCCCGCCGAAGCAACAAAAACGGTTCTATCCATTCTGATGTCTCCTGTTTTATTTCCATTTTCCAGAACCTATACCTTCGCGCCGCTCACAAAAGCAGTCGGATCCTCCGCCGCCCCGACGCTCAGCAGCACGACACCCGATACCAGCAAGTTTTTCGCCCGCTTTTTCATGATAAAAGACTTTCAGGGAAGAAAAAACTGCCGAGTACGATTATACTATTTGGGGAATCATTCCCAATCATTCGGATCGAAACGCAATTTCAACAAATGGTACTCTCCGGTCTCGGCATCCTCGTACGTGCCATAGATTATCCCGCCCGGTTCGTCCACACAAATCTGTTGCACCACCCGGTCGAGGTTCATCCTGAATACCGGATTGCCCTCCCAGTCGAACACCCGGATCGACCGTGCCCCATACGGAGCTTGACTGTCGCAAAGAAGCGCATAAATATACCGGTCGGAAGCCTGCAAATCGAGAAAACCGTCTATGGTTTCATCGACCGCCGCGACCCATTTCGGCCGAGTGCCTTCGACGACCCGATAGATCGGCGGCGCGATGGCCAGCAGTTTCTCGGAACGGATCGAATCGCGATCGATCGAAAAAATCTCCAAGGCCGCACCGAGATAACAACTCACGGCAAAATGCCTCCCGTCAGCGGTGGCACAGACGTGCGGTTCGTAATTCCAAACCGAACGGTTCGCCTCTTCGTCCTCCGTCAGCAGCGGGTAGTCGGAATAGAGCACCCGCACGCTGTCGCCCGCCAACCTGCCGAAACGGAGCGGATCGACATGGCCGAACACGTAACAATCCTCTCCCGCAAAGAAAATATCGCCGAAATGAGCGCCCCGCAGATTTTGCAACTGACCGGCATACCGAACCGAATCGCCTGCACTGAGAGGCATCCGATAGCGTAGCAACTTTTTCTGTCTTCCGTCCCAAACGACCATGCCGTTTCTCCGGTCGAGGGAGATCGAACCCGGCGAGATCACCTCGCCCGGCCCGCGTCCCTTGCGGCCGAACGAGTAGAGGAAATGTCCGTCGTGCGTCGAAAAGAGGTGAAAAGCCTCGGTGCGGTCGAAATAGTCCGACACGACCAGCAGACTGTCGTATCGAATCAACTGCTGAGGATAGGAAAACAGGTAGTCGTCGTTGAATATTTCGGTCGAATAACTTTTTTGTTTCTCCGGTTCCTCCAATCCGGCAAATTGCACCACCTCTGTCTTATTCCGACAGCCCCACAACAAAAGAACGGCAACCGCCGGACAAAAAAGAAGATTGTAGAACCTCATAATCAACCGATTAACATATTCCGACACACCATTTCATTTTTCCGCCTTCCAAACAAACAGCTCTTGTCTCAAAGCGCTGCGCGTCGAATCTGCTCCTCGCCCTGCTCCAAATCGACCGTATGGAAATAGAGATACCGATCGTCCGGCGTTACGCTGAAGCCCCCGTTCACCTGACGGTCCATGTGTAACATCCGGACCGGATCGCCGTCCCATGTGAAAACATGAATCCGACGATACTGCTCTTCTTCCCGACCTGTACGGGGATCGCCGAACGTACGCCCCGATTCGAGCAGGTAAATATAGCGATCGCTCACCGCCGCACTGTATCCGTATCGGGATTCATCCTTGTATCGGATATTGAATCCGTCGGCCGCAACGCTGAATTGCGGCCGATCGTTGTAAAGCACCCGTATGTCGGTCGCACGGCCCTGCTCCAAACGGAATGTCTGGACATAGCCGCCGTATCGGGCCATATAGACGAACCGTGGCTCGGTCGGATGTTTCGCCCACCGCCCGGAGTAAGCTATCGACAACGCCATCGGATCGAATGCGTTGCTGTTAGGCTCCGGACAAGCGAGTCCCACGGCGCGACGCGTCGTGTCTCCCCGAGTGTATAAAGCGGCCAGGTCCGACGATTCGTAATCCGGCCGAGTCAGCAGCGCCACCGAATCGACGACCAGCCAAGTGAACATCTTCGGTTTGTCCGGATAATCCCACTTCCCCCATTGCCGGGGGTCGAGAATCCGTCCCGCTCCAGACGACAGGTCGATCCGATAGAGTTTCGTCGCGAAAGACATGTTGTCGGCCAACACATAGAGCGCTTTTTCGGCCGGATCGACTTGCAGGTAGGACTGAATCACCTCGTCCGGACCCGACCCGCGACGTACGAAGTTTCCCTGACCGAGCAGCGAGTCTCCACAAATACGAAATAGTTCGTACTCATAATCGGCCTGTCTGGAATATGCCGTGATCAGCCACTCGCCGCAGACATAGGCCCCGGAGGTGCCCAGCAGCGAACGATCCGGAAGCAACAGCTCCGACGCGATCTCCGCCTCTTTCCCCGTCCAGTCGTAAACTCCCGGTTCGCTTTCGGTCTGTCCGGAGCAACTCCACAATACGATAGCCGGTACGACCGCTACCATACAGCGCAAGAATGATTTTTTCATAATCCAAATTACAAAAAAGCGGACAATCATATTAATTATATGACTGTCCGCTTTCAAACATTAACAATTTTTCATACCATAAATCTTTATTGCTCCCTGCGAACCATCACCATAAACAGTATCGAATGTGCAAACATCCATTTCTTCTCCAGGACAACACGGGATATTAACAGGTTTTTCCCCATTTCCTGCATCCACCGCCAACGCTTCGATATTGGCCAGCGTCAGGTCGGAAACAGCCGTCTCTGTCTGAGCCGCTTTCAGGAAATTGATCACAGCTCCGGCGCTCAGCAGCAGGGCTACGCCCGATACCAACAAAATTTTAGTCCGCTTTTTCATAGTAAAAAAGTTTAAGATGTAAAACAAAAATTGTCAAAGACAATTATACAACTTTTCTACTCAAAAACAAAATATTCAGACAGATCTATCTTTCTTTTATCTCCCCGCATTAGAGTTTCAGGGTGTAGAACACAAGTACGCAGTCGCCGTCGTCGATCCGTTGCCGCACGTCGTCCGGCAAGGCTGCGGCAGCCTCCGGATGCCTCTCCTGCAACACAGCCTCGGAGTCCGGCGTGATCCAAGTTACGAACGTCGAATCGCTCAGCGCATACCCCCCCATCACGCGAGCCCGAATCAGATTATGGTCGTTGTCGTCGATATAAACCTTGCCTGTCCGCCGGTCCGCTGCAACGTTGATCCAGTCGTCCTGGGGTTGCGACACGAGTCCGAGCAGATACGGCCCAACTACAAGCGGCATATCGAACTCGTAATAGCCGAAGTCTTCGCGATGCGATTTGGATTTCACCTCCAACCGCTGGTCGTACGGAATGCGGTATTTTTCGGGAAAGTTGAACCGGATGCCGCCGACCACCTCGCCCCGACGGTCGTAGAGGTAGATCGAATCGCAGCACTCTTTTCTCCAGACGAACAGCGAGTCGGAATTTTCCGAAAGAAAAACCCGTGTATCCTGTTCGCCGTACAGTTGCTTTTTCCACTGCAAGTTCCCCCGGTCGTCGGTCCGGTACAGTCCATACCGATCCTGCGGAATTTCTTTGTAATAAATATCGCCCGACCACAACAACCCATCCTCGCAAGCCACACACGAACTTACCGCCCGCTCCGGCAGAGGCTGCTGTTCGACGAAATCCCCCGCCAGCGTATAAACCACCAATTTGTCCGCCCTCAGGTCTGCCACAAAAAGCAGGCTGTCGCGAATCGTAAAGCCTTTCATGCTGAGCAACTCTCCCGGTCCTTTCCCCTCGCGACCGATGTGTCGCCGATAGCGTCCGTCCGTCCCGAAAACCCGAATCCCGTATCGCGGCGCTGATTGACTGGCGTCCATCACATAGATTTCGTCTCCCCGTATCAAAATTTTTTTTATGCTTACCATAAGACTTTCTTTCGTACTTTCGAGCGGTACGTAGCGAACCTCCGAAACCAACTGTCCGAATGTCTGCCCCGGTTCTACTTTCCACTCGATCGTCTCGAAAGCCCCCTCCCCCTCTTGCAGAGTGTTATTTTGTTGTTGTGCGCCCCCGCAGGCGCACAACAACAAGCAACAAACGGGTAACCAAAGTAAATGACGCATCTTCATCAAAATTTTAATCCAAGTACAATGATACAATGTTTTATGGCAAAAAACAAATATTCAGCACCTCACCGACTCTTCGGCTCCCGGTACGAAACATCGTGCCACAGCCGCCCCCAACGCACTTTCCCGCGACTCCGGTCGTAAGAATAGGCCACCCGCGTTACCACCCCCAACACGAAAACCTCCGGCACGAATCCCCAGTAGCGCGAGTCCATCGACGCTACGGTGTTGTCGCCCGCCGCAAAGTAAAAGTTGTCCTGAAACGTGTAGTGCGTAATCACGCTGTCTCCCAACACCGTCCGGCGCAACGAGTCGATCCTCGGCCGGCAGCCGGTCTCGTACTCCACTGCGGCCGCATACAGCGCGATATTCGAGGTGTCCAACGGAATGCGGTCTCCCTTTCGCGGCACATAGACCGGCCCGAAGTCCCGAATCGTCCACCGGCCCCAGGCCGAATCCGGCGCGAGGGTGTAACGCGACTCCGGCGGATAGAGCGACAGGTCGTAAAAAGCCAGCTGCCGCTGGTTCTCCGGCACACCGACACTCCCGTCCACCCCCCGCACCCGGATAACCCCCCGCTCGGCATAGACCGAATCCCCCGGCAACCCTACGCAGCGCTTCACGAACAACGTGTTGAAATCGAACGCGATCCGTCCCCAACCCCGGGCATAGGGGTAGTTGAAGACGATGATGTCTCCGCGCTGCAACGGCCGGTATCCGCGGTATCTCCACCGCCGGATGTCGGGTTTTTCGGCCGCCATGCTCTCGAAACTGCGGTGGAGCCGGGCGCCGAAGATCGCTTTGTTGACGATCACGCGGTCGCCGGCCCGAAGCGTGGGGTGCATCGAATCGGTCGGCACCGAAAACATCTCCCAGCAGAAAAAACGCGACATCACCATGAAAGCCCCCGGCGCCAAGACGATCAGGAAAATCCCGATGCCCCTCAACAGCTGCTGCCACCAGGGCCGTTTGTGTCGTACGGTCATATTTTCAGGGTGTTTACTACTATGCGACAAAGATACACGCTTTTGCGGGGAGAGTATCGGAAATTTCCGTTGCCGAGTCTGTTATTTTTCCGGTTTTCCTGTTACATTTGCAAAAATCCGAAAACCTCTCTTCATGAAATTTTTGATCTTGTTTGCTTTGACGATCGGCCTGATTTCGTGTGCCGAGAGGGTGTCGGACGGGTCTGCAGGAGAGGGCTGGATTACGCTTCGGATCGATCCGGGGGCGATCTCCGAACCCGAACTGAAGATCGACAGTTTTGTCGATTCCGTCCGGTTCGTCAAATTAGAAACGACCGAACGGTGCATAATCGGACAAATCTCCCGGCTGTTTTTCATAGACAGCCTTCTTGTTGCTGTAGACAGCAAAGCCGGCACGCTGCTGTTTTTCGACAACCGGGGAAAATACCTCCGTACATTCGACAAACGAGGCAGAGCACCCGGCGAATACACCCGAATTACGTGTGCCCTTTACGATTCGATCCGGCAGCAGATCGCGATCTACGACGGTCCGATGCGGAAATTGCTGTTCTACCGTCTGGATGGCATATTGATCCGGGAAATTCTGGATTTTTGCGAACAGGCGGTCATTCGCGATCTGATCAATCTGCCGGACGGCTCTTTTCTGTGTTATTTGCCCGATGCGGTCGTGGGACAGAGAGGGTATGACGATCGGTATATCGGACTTTGGAAAGTAGACAGTGCCGGCCGCTTTGTCAAGAACTTTTTGACATACCGCACCCTCTACCCCATATCGATACCTCGATACGGGGCCTACCTAACCCATTTAGACGGAGACCGAATCGGATTCACTGACGGCGTAACGGGCGATATCTACCGTTTTGAACAGGATTCACTGTACAAATACATCGCCTACGACATCGTCGGACCCAAGATTACCGATTTCCCCGACCGACAAGCCGTACCGGGGAGTGAGTTCGCTTATGTCGGGCCGATGTGGGCCGAACAAAAGGGGGATTACGTCTATTCCTTCTGGAGCGACGACCGGGATCTGTTTCCGGTGCTTTACTCCGGTCGGGACGACCGGCTGACGGTGGCAGAACTGCCCGACCGGCGGTATGTCGTCGGACAGCATGTGCCGAATAATCGGAACCGCGTCATGACGCTGGTCGTTACCGGGGAGGATATTTTGTTGCAGCAGTCGTTCTCTTATCCGGAAGAAATCGAACGGGTCGTTCTGCGGCAGGTGGAGGGCATGACCGAGGAACAGATCGCCGAGATGAACCCTTTAGTGGAGATATGGCACATAAAACCCTGAACCGAAGGAGGGGGCTATGGGGTGGGACTATAAAACGATCGGTTTAGCCTCCCGTCAATTTTTACTTGGCACAAAGCAGGATGTTCTTGTTGCCAAATGTCGAATCCTCATTCGGCCTGTGCCATGGGTGAAACAGGCACGTGTTAATTTTTGCTGATCCGGGTGGCTATTTCATCGAAACAGCCACCCGCTTGTAAACTACGATCCCATCATGAGAAAACTATTTTCCTTGTTGCTGCCGTGCCTGTTGCTGGCTTGTGGAGAAAAAAGGGCGAAGGTGTCGGTCGATGAGACACAAACCATAACGATTCCTGTCGATTTCAAAGAGTTGCAGGATGCTAAAATCCAATTGTCGGATTTCATCGATTCGGTGGTTTGGATTCCGCTGGAACTGACCCCGGAATGTGTTATCGGTAAGATTTCGCACGTCTATTTTTCAGACAGCTCGATTCTGATTACAGACTCAAAGGCTGGGACATTGCTGTTCTTTGACAGGAACGGCAAATATCGCTACAAGATCGACCATCGGGGCCGGGGTACGGGAGAGTACGCCGCAATCCGTCATGCACTATACGACTCGGCACGACATCGCATTTGGGTTTACGACGACATTTTGAGCAAAGTAATCTGTTACACCTTGGATGGAACCCTGATCCGGGAAATTCCAAACTTCAACGAAGGATATGTCATTCGCGATCTGGTCGATCTGCCGGACGGTCGGTTCCTATGTTATACCGACGATGGATTCGTCGGCCAGGGACAAGGGATCGACTCTTCTTTGGCTGCTCGATTCCGATACCTCTACGCCTAAAACAAAAGAGAGGATCAGAAATCTGATCGAGGGGATGAGTCTCGACGAAGTAGAAAATATGAATCCGGTTCTGCAACTTTGGTTTGTCAGATCGTAATAAAAAACAGTCGAACGTTGATGAAACCGATATGGCTATTTTCGGCGGTGTTTCTGCCGTTTTTTGCGAGTTCCTGCCGAACCCGCAACATACAGAAAACAATCGAAGCATTTGTCGGTCAGACAATCGTTTTGCCGGACAACATGCAGCCCGTGTTAATCGGAACAGCATCGACCGAAGTACGATGCTTTTTCGCTACCCTATGTACATCGACCGGGAATGCCGTTTCCCAGCCCTCAACCCAACCCTGCCGAAAGATCCCCGATTGCACGTTTTCTTACTCGATCACGAGAACCGCGTCGTGCTGGTTGGGAGTCCTATCGGGAACAAGAATCTGTGGGAGCTATACAAACAACAAATAGAACACCTGACAGCCGAGACCGAATGAGATGAACGACCGCTTCCCTACCCACCTGTCGCGCACAATCGCCGGGGCCGTGATTTTGGCCCTTGTCGGAGCCGTCGCCGTCGTTTCGTACCGGTACATCGACCCGACCATCACCTTGCGAGATTACTATGTCCGGTTCGTGATCGGGATCGGCGCGGCCGTCGCTTTCCTCTGTCTGTGCCAAACCCGGAGGATCGACTGCTGCGTCGCCGACCTACTGATCCTGCTGTTCGGAGCCTATTGCACCGCCAACGGCTGGTTGTCCGGCAGCGAGCCGGACAACCAGCCTCCCGTCTTCATCCTGAGTCTTTCCCTGTACTTCACCGTACGCATCTTCCTCGCCTTCTGCCCGAAAATCGCACAAGGAATCCTGCTGGCCATCCTGCTCTCCGGACTCTACGAAGGATTCGTCGGCCTGCGGCAGCTGTTCGGCGTCCAAGTTTCGGCACATCCGCTCTACAAATTCACCGGCACCCTGCACAACCCCGGCCCCTACGCCGGATACATCGCAGCCGTCGCCTGCATCGCCCTCTGCTTCATCCTGCGGAACTACCGGAACATACGGCTCGTGAAAACACCCCATCCGACCCGATTCATCCGACAAAACCTGACCGTCAGGAACGGACTGTTCGGCGGCAGCTGTTTGATGCTTGCGGTCTGTTGTCTGCTGCTTCCGGCATCGATGAGCCGGTCGGCTTGGCTGAGTTTGGCTCTGACAGGCAGCCTCATCCTCCTGCGGGAGACCGGAGCGGGACAACGGCTCCGACAGTTCTGGCGCGAACACCGGAGAGCAGGACTCACCCTGATGCTGTTGAGCTTCGCTCTGCTGACAGCGGTCGGCATCGGGACCTACAGCCTGAAACAGGGTTCGGCCGACGGCCGGCTTTTGATCTGGCAGGTCTCCGCCCGCTTGGCCAGACAGCACCCGCTGACCGGAATCGGCACGGGCAGATTCGCCCCCCGATATGCCGAAGCGCAGGCCGAATATTTGGCCACCCTGCCCGAAGCGGCCCCCGAAATTCAGGTGGCCGGCACCCCCGACTACGCTTTCAATGAATACCTCCACCTGCTGGTGGAACAGGGAGGGATAGGCTGCCTTCTGGCTCTGTCAGTGCTGTTCTTCACCTTCCGGCATCTCCCGCGCGACAACCGGGAGTTTCTCTATGCAGCCGTCGCCCTGCTCATCTTTGCCCTGACCTCTTATCCCTTTCACCTATGGCCCACCTCGATCCTGTTCCTCCTCAGCCTCGCCGTCCTGAACAGCGGCCGGAGAGGGGTCGACGGCAAACCGGCGCTGCTGTTCTTGCTGCCGGCGGCAATCGCGTTTTATGCCTGGTGTTGGCCGAAATGGAGCGAGGAGCTGAAAGCCCAGTCCGAGTGGAACCGGCTGCGCCCGCTGTACCATGCGAAACTCTATCGGACCGTCGTGCCAGACTACGAAAAACTCTACGGGCAGCTGAACGGCGAGGCCCGCTTCCTCTATGAATACGCCTATGTGCTCAACCAGCTCGAACGCTACGCCGAGAGCAACCGGATCATCGACCGGGGGATCGGGTTGGACAGCGATCCCATGTTCTACAACATTCGGGGGAACAACTGCCGGGCATTGAAAGAGTACGACCGGGCCGAATCCGATTACCGCCACGCCTATGCCCTGCTGCCCAACCGGTTGTATCCGCTCTACCTGCTGACCCGGCTCTACTTCGAACAGGGAGACACCCTCCGAGGGGAGAGGGCGGCCCGTGCCGTTCTGGAGTTCCGGCCCAAGGTGTCCTCCCCGGCTACGGCCAGCATGAAAAGCGAAGCGGAAAAACTGTTGAACGAGGTGGCGAAACGGGAATAAATCGCGCCCTTTATTTCTTCATCGGCAGCAGAATCGGCAGGAAAAACAGAATCGCCACCAAAGAGAAGAGCATCCCTCCCATCGCCCCCGCCGCGAACGAGAACCAGAACGGTTCGCGGCTGATGACCACGAACGGGATCAACCCCAGCACAGTCGACAGCACGGTGAGCATAATCGGAACGATTTTGCGGTTATAGGCCCGGAGATAGGTCCGCAGCCCCGCCCGAATCCCATTCCTCCGCAGGGTGTTGTAGTCGTTGATGAGGTAGATGCCGGCATTGACCACCAACCCGCTCAGCAGCACGAACGAAGCGAAGCCCCCTTGGTCGAACTTCAGGCCGAAGCAGTAGAAGGTCAGAAAGACGCCGATAAACGAGATGGGAATCATCGCGATAATCACCAGCGGCTGACGCAGGGACTCGAAAAGAATCGAGCAGATGAAATAAATGATCAAAATCACCAATCCCAGCAATCCGTAGGGTTTCCCGTCGTTATCCCCTCCCCACCAGCCCGTGCTGCGGTTGTCCCGGACGCTGTAGCCCACCGGCAGCTCTTTCCGGAGCCGTTCGACCTGCCGCGCGGTGAACCGCGAGGCCAATTCGTAAGAGCCTACGAAGTCGAAAGCCACGAGCAGCGAGTACTGCTGGTTGTATTTGTAGATGTTGTTTCCCGAACGGCGTTTGGCCATGCTGCCCAAGTCGGCGAGTTTCACGTTCCGGTCGCCGAGGGTCAGAATGTCGTTCTGCATATGCCAGGCGTCGAACCGGTCGGCCTCCGACGAGACTAACACCGCCTGCTCCATCGCGCCCCGGTTGTAGAACGACGGCAGCGAACTGCGGTACACCTGCTGGCGCAGTGCCCGGTAGTACTCCACCGGGCTGATGCCGTAGAGGGCGAAACGCTCGAAATCGAAATCGAGGTAAAATTCGGTCCGGCCGTCGCTGCCCCGGAAATCGAACCGCCCCATGATCTCCGGATCCGACACCCGCGGGTTGGTCGAAAGCGAATCCGCCAAAGCCTGCGCATAGCGGTAGAGCTGCTCGTAATTATACCCCCGCAGCGTAATCCAGTTCGACTTCCAGCCCGAACTCAGGCTGTTGTTGAATCCCTGCCCCACCCCATGGATGCTCCATGTCGCCCCTCCCAAGCTGATCGCCTTGGAGGTGCACAGGTCTTTGAGCCGGAAAGCGAACCCCGTCTGTTCGGCCTCCGGAGTGAACGTTACCGTGATCCGGCCGTTGTCGTAGCCGGTGATCGAGGTGCGGAACCGGTCGATCTCGTCGAACCCGCTCAGGAAGTTCTCCATGTCCTGCATGGTCTCGTTCAGCTGGTGCACCGTACACCCTTCGGGCAGTTTGGCGGCGATCACCAATTGCGTCCGCTCCGGATTGCCGGAGAAATTGGAGTTGTAGACCTCTTTGGCAAAGAGGCGCATGGAGCCTCCCAACGCCCCCTCGACATAGGTTTTGGCCTTTTGCTGGTACCAGCTGCTGCCGATCGTCGCATTGTAGGCCCGCACCCAAAGGGTCGAGTCGCGCTTCGGTTCCCCTTTGTGTTCGATTTTGGCCGGGAGCAGCTGCACGGGCAGGCCGAAGCCCAGCACCGCCGCCGCAATATACACCCCTTTGAACCGTCTGCCGTGCCGCAGGAAACGGCCGTAACCCGCCGTCAACCGGGCCACCCGCCGTTTCCCGCGCGTGCGGTACCTCCGGCGCAGCCGCCCCGGCCGGTCATGAACCGGACACTTGTCCAACAAAGCCGGTATAAAAAGCACCGATATCGCCATCGACACGACCAAGTTGATGACGATGACGGCACAGAAATCGGTCAGATTTTCACGCTGGCTCTCCGGCAGAAAAAGCACCACGCTCAGCGCCCCGATGGTGGTCAGCAAGGCCCCCATGATGGCCAGAAAGACCCGCCGGTCGCGAAACCGGCCGTAGTGGTCGATCATGATGATCGAGGTGTCGATAATCATCCCCAGCGACACCGTAATCCCGGCCAAAGAGTAGAGATGGATCTCCAGTCCGAAAAGGTTGTAGAAGATGAACGCGACCAACACATTGCCGGCCAAGGTCAGCACGATCATCCACAGGTAGCGGAAACTGCGGCTCGTGAGGAAGACGAAGAGCAGCAAAATCAGCACCGACAGGCCGGTTCGCCAATAGATCTTGTTCAACTCTTTGCGGATGTAGTCGGAGGTGTCGTCGACCAGAGTCAGGGAGTAGCCCTCCGGCAGATCGGCGGCCATACGGTCCGCCTCGGCCTTGAGCCGGTCGGTCAGCACGAGGGTGTTGACATGTTTCTCGGCATAAACCGTGAGGTTGATGTTGTTCAGGCCGTTGATCCGGTAATAGGTGTTCGGCTGTTTCTGCCGGTGTCCGATCGTGGCGATCTCGCCGAGCCGCACCATGCGGCCGCCGGTGTTCTTGACCAGCAGATCGTCCCACTGCTCCGGCGGCAGCGGGGTCTGTCTCAGCCCCACGCGGATTTGCCTCAAGCCGCCCCGGTCTCCATCCGAAGCTGCGACCGACCCCAGTCCCAACTGGTCATTCCGGTTCCATGCCTCGAACGAGGCTCGTATATCCTCTGCCGTAATGCCCAACGTGGCGCAGCGGTTCGGATCGAACGTTACGATCCACTCGAACGGGGTCGCCCCCGTTACCGAGACGTTGTTCACCCCCTCCATTTTGGAGAGCGGTTCGGCCAGATACTGCTCCGTGTACCGGGCGATCTGCCACGTCGGCAGGTCGGCGTTGATGGTATAGGTCAATACCGGTGAAGCGCTCTCGCCGTCTATGCCGGTCGAGAGCTGCGGATAGGAGACCCCCTCCGGCAGCGAGGCGTAAAGCTGCCGGATCCGGGACGAAATCTCGAACCGGATGGCATCCATATTGGCCTCTTTCTTGAAAGAGAGCGACACCGTGCCGCCGTCCTTGTACGAGGCGGAATACATCTCCTGTATGCCCGAAACCGAGGCGAGCGCCCCTTCGATCTTCGAGGTTACCTCCTGTTCGACCACGCGGGCCGAGGCTCCCTGCCATCCGTACCACACGCTGATCCCTTTCTGGCTCACCCGAGGCGAATACTGGATGCTGAGCAGCGGGATCATCGCCCCCCCGATCAGCATCAGGGTCGCCATCACCAAGATCACCGTGAACGGGGAGATATGCCGTCGGTCGGTCATGACTTGCGTTTGCGATAGATGTGATAGTAAAAGAGAGGGATGATGTAAACGCTGGCAACGGTGCCGAAGATCATCCCGCCGATAATGGCCAGCGACAGCGGCCGCTGGAGGTCGTTCCCCATCCCGCCCGAAAAGAGAAACGGCACGATAGCCAGAATCGTGGTCAGCGAGGTCATCACGATCGGTTTGAAGCGCCGGTCGCCCCCGGTGAGCACGACCCGGAGAATGCCGTATCCTTCCCGGCGCAGGCGGTTGAAGGTATCGACTTTCAGAATGGAGTCGTTAATGACGATCCCGCTCATCACCACCAACCCGATGAGCGACATCAGGTTGATCGTCGCGCCGCACGCCCACAGCACGAACAAAGCGCCCGAGAGGTCGACCACGATCTCGGAGAGGATGATGAACGGCTGGACGAGCGATTCGAACTGCGAAGCCAAGATGAAATAGAGCAGCAGCAGCGACACGGAAAAGACCAGAATGAGCTGTTTCAGCATGTCGCGGTTGTCGAACCAGCTTCCGGAGAACCCGGCCTCGAAATTCGCATCCCGGTCCACCGCCCCGCGGACAGCCGCTATGGTCTGCGGCACCGCCCGGTCGGGCACGTCGAGGTTCAGCGGGTAGTACTCCCCTTCGTTTCCGGAAACGATGCGGCGCAGGTCGCGGTCCGGACTCTCGGTAACCAACCGGCCGACGGGAATCTCCACCTTGTCGGCCGACAGCACGGTCAGCTCGGCCAGCAGCCTCTGCACGCTCTGCTGCTGCCTCCCTCCTAACGACACGGGCAGCGAGTATTGCCCCTGCCGGATCTCCAGAATCCGGTTCTCGTTGAACGCGCGTTTGAGGGCGGAATAGAGGGTGTTGTAATCCACTTTGTAGAGCGACATCAAGTCGCGGTCGGCATACAGCGTAATGTGTTCCTGCCACGCGACCGGTTCGACCGGCACCGCTCCGGCGAGGCTGTCGGCAATGGCGGCGAGGAGCCGGTTGAGTTTGTCCGGTTCGGCCGTCCCGCCCGCCGCCCGCAACCGGGCTGTCAGGAGGGCTGCCTTGTCGGCAAAAATCATCTCGAAGATATTTCCGGCCTCTTTCGTCCGGAAGAGGGCATCCGGGAAAGCTGCCTGCACATAAGCCTGCGCCCGCGCCACGACCGGTTCCAACGAGTCCGGATCGGAGACCCGGACATAGACGAGCGATTCGTTCCCCGAGATATCGGCGGTGTGCGACAGCACGAACTGCTGTTGTCCCGCCAGCACCGTGGCATGCACCACCGCCCGGCCCAAAGCGCCGACCAACTCTTCCGAGCGGCTGCGGTTCTCCTCCGGGGGTATCGGCTGGTTCCAGTCCACGTGCAGAATCACCTCCTCCTTGTCCATAGCGGGCATGGCGCTCTTGTCCAACTCGACATAGAAGAGCGCGCCGGCTGCGGTAAACCCGACCGCCAAGAGCAGCACGAGCCATTGGTGGCGGAACACCCACCGCAGGCTCTGTTCGTAAGCCCGCTCCATGTTGCGCACTCCGATCCGCTGCAAGATGCGGTTCCGCCCCCGTCGCTGCTGTCTCCGGTAGAGCAGATAGTAATAGACCGGGATCGTCGTCATCGCCACGATCAAGGAGGAGGCCAGCCCGATGGCCACGGCCATCGCCTGGTCATAGAACATCGCGCCGGCAATCCCGCTCAGGAAAATCAGAGGGACGAAAATCGAGCAGGTGGTCAGCATCGAGCTGAGCAGGGCGGAGAAGACTTCGCCCGCCCCGGCAATCACCGCCTCTTTGAGGGTATCGCCCCGGTCCCAGCGCTGGGAGATGTTGTCGATCACGACAATGGAGTTGTCGACCATCATCCCGAGCCCCAGCATCAAGCCGGACAGCGAGATAATGTTAATCGAGATTCCGATGAGGAAGAAAAAGAGCAGCGACACGACCAACGACAGCGGTATGGTCAGCGTAATCAGGAACGGCGCGCGGAAGTCCTGCATAAAGAGGCAGATCGCCAGACAGGCCAGCACGGCTCCGACAATGAGGTTGTTTTTGAGGTTGCCGATCGAGTAGTCGAGCAGCTGGGTCTGGTCGCGCGTAACGGTGAAGTCGATGTCGGGATAGTCCCGTTCGAAGTAGTCGACCAGCTGCCCCACTTCGGACTTGAGATCGCCCATGCGGGCGTCGGACTGTTTGATCACGGCCATCGTAACGGCCTCCCGCCCGTCCGAAAGCACCATCCCCTGCCGGGCCTGCGGCCGCTCGGTAACGGAGGCCAGTTCGTTCAGCCGGTAGATCCGCCCGTCGATACTGAGCGGTATCCGTTCGATATCCTGCCGGCCGCCGAGCGTGGAGCTGAACCGGATATCGTACTGGTACTGTCCGTCCCGCACGGTCAGGTTGCCCATGTCGATGTTGTTGGCCCGGATGGCCTGTCCGATCTGTTCGGGGTCGATGCCCATCGCCTCGATCCGGGCCATGTCGGGGGTTACGACCAATTCCGGGTAGAGCCGGCCGCTTATATCCACGAACGCCACTTGCGGCAGCTGTTCGAGCCGTTTGGCAATGACGGTGGCCGCAAAGTTGCTCATCTCGATCAGGCGATTCTCGCGGGCCGTCGGACTGAGCGCCCGGGTTTCGGGCCGGTCGGCCAAGGTCAGGTTGAGATAAAAGGCCGGGATGTCCGTCGCGCTGGCTTTCACGACGGTCGGCCGTTCGATCTCCTTGGGTAGCGACCCCATGGCCCGGTCGATCCGTTCGTTGACGTCGATAAAGAGGTAGTCGATGTCGGCTCCGTAGTCGAACTGCAAAAAGATAATCCCCACGCCGTCTTTGGCCTCGGCGGTCATTTCGCGGAGGTGGCCGGTCTGCATCAGCTGCGACCGCAGCGGATTGATTACCGAAGCCTGCAACTCGCGGGCCGGGGTGTTCGGCGCATTGACCCGCACGGTGATCTGCGGAATGTCCACCTCCGGCATCAAGGAGATGGAGAGCATCCCGCTCGCCACGATCCCCAGCACGACCACGGCGATGGTGCACATCGTAACGGCGATGGGCCGTTCTATCAATTTGCGGATCATGCCCTGTCAGCGTTTGATTTCGACCTCCGATCCGTCGGCCAGATTCAGGTTACCCGACACGATCACCGCATCCCCCACGTTCAGTTCCGCCCCCCGGTCTGCATTGGCGACCACGGCATGCGAGTCGCTGTTCGACATTTCGATGAGCACATACGTCCACATCGCTTTGCCCGTCTGCGGGTCGTAGCGGAACAGCACTTCGCGGTCGTCCCGCACCAACACGGCGCTCTTCGGAACCACCAATTTGTCCGGCACGGCGCTTTCGATATAGACTTTCACGTTCATCCCGTCGATCAGGCCGCCGGGATTGGGAATGCGGGCCGTAACGACGATCTGTCCCTTGTCGTCCACGGTCGGATTGATCTGGGCCACCTCTCCGGCATAGCGTTTCGCCGGCTCGACGAATGTCGCCACCGACACCGGCTGCCCCACCCGCACATGGGCCAACTCGCTCTCCAGAATGTTGAACTCGACGTCGAACGAGCGGTCGTTGATCACCGAACAGAAGAAGTCGCCTTTCGGGTTCTCGTGCAGTTTGGTTTTCAGGTTGGCGATCTTCCCGTCGAAAGGCGCGGTGAGCACACAGCTCTCCAAGGCCAGCCGGGCGCTCTCCAATCCGGTAACCGCTCCGTCGTACCCTGCCCGCAAGCGGGCGATCCGCATCGTCTCCTGCGGGACTTTAGTCGAATCGGCCACATGATACCCGAACCCCAACAAAGCATCTTGGAGATCCATATCCGCCTTTTGCATCGCCTGTCGGGCCTGCTCCAACCGGAGTTTCGCCTCCCGGTCGTCGAGCCGGGCGATAACCGCCCCTTGCGAAACCGCGGTGCCGTTCCCGCCGGCCAGCCAGACCACGTTCCCCGAACCGGAAAACCGCAGGTCGCTTTTCTGTTGAGCCCGCAGTTTGCCGTTGCTGATCAGTTGCGAATGGAACAGGCCCCGGCGCAAAATCAAGGTATCCACCGGATTGGCAATCTGGACCTGCTCTTTTTTATTGACGACGGTCTCGGCCGTGTCGCCGTCCGCTCCGCCGACACAAGAGACCAAGCCCCCGATTGCGCCGAGCATACAGGCGGTTCGGAAAAATCGAATCATACGAAATCGTTATTTTTCAATGGCAACGGCATCGAAGCTGTTCACGATGTTCCGCATGTGCAGAAAGTCGAACAGGGTGTACCGCTGTATGGTATAGTAATAGTTCCAGTAGTTCTGCAATTCGGTCAGATAGCCCATGTGCGCCGTGTTGCGTTCGCTTTGCGCCGTGTTGAAGTCGAGCACGCTGATCTGTCCGGCCGCAAACTGCCGCAAAGACAAGGCATACCGCTCGGCAGCCACCGAGTCGGCCTGCGCCGAAATGGAACATTGCAGGTTCTGGTTGTTGAACTGCATGACTTTCAGGTAAATGTCCTGTTTCCGGTCGATGCGTTCCTTGTCGATCTCGGCCTCGACCACCTCTTGTCGGGAACGGGCCATCCGCACCCGTCCCTTGGCCACCCCGCCGTCGAAAATCGGCACGGTGATCCCCATGCGGACCGTCTCCTGATCCAGCGGATTGCGGTACACGCCGCCGATCGTCTCCGCCACTTGGTTCAATCCGAAACGGGCATAGACATTGGCCTGAGGCCTCCGATTGGCCTTGGCTTGGGCCACGTTCATCTCGGCTTCGAGCTGACTGATCCGGTGGCGGTACTCGAACGAGGTATTGGTGAGCGAAAGCCGGTAGGCTTCGTCGACCGAGATTTCGATATCGGCCATATTCTCCGGTATCCGGAGCACCACCGAGTCCTGCTCGTCATACCGCAAATACGATTTCAGCTTCGCCGCCGCCAGATCGAGCTGCAATTGGTTGGTATTGATGGACATCTCCTCGTTCAGCAGCCGCAGTTCGAGCTGCATCAGGTCGTTTTTGGAGATGGAGCCGATCCGGAACCGCTCCTGCGAAATTTTGTAGAGGGTGTCGGTATTGGCGTGGTTCTGACGGGCTATCTCCAGATTCTGCTGGGCGATGAGAAAACTGAAAAAGTACTCCACGGCGGTCGCCGTAATGGACTCCATCGACTCCAAATACTCATACTTGGCCTTCTCGTACCGCACCGGTTCGATCCGCTTGTCCCACTTGAGTTGGTTGAATCCGCCGATCGGCTGGTTCAGGATCAGGCTCACCGGCGATGAATTCCAGGTTACCTCCCGACTCGGCGAAAACTGGTCGAGCCGGTCCAGTCCGCTGTAGAGCTGCACGTTCCCGCCCGTAGCCGCAATATTCTGCTGGAGATACAGCCCCAGCGAGTTGCGCATGGCGTAGTTGTCCACGTAATTATACCCCCCCGTAACGGCATTCTGCAAAGAGGTGTAGGATTTGTCGAAATTCGGAATGGTTCCGCTCAAGGAGAGGGACGGCAGCATCTGCGCCTTGTACGACCGGTACTGCCAGTATTGGCTCAGGTAGCTGTGCTTGGCCATCATCGCGTCGACCGAATGGCTCTGGGCGCGGGAGATGGCCTCCGGCAGACTCAGCCGAACCACAGCCGCACCGCCGGACAAACTGCACACCGTCAGGATCGCCCCGATGAATCCTTTTTTTATCTGTCGATGGAGTGTCATACCCGTTTCCGAATCGTTACATTGGCATAAGCAATGCAATATTAGCTTTTTATGACGAATTATGCAAATTTTGACCCGTGCCGGATCCAGCGGGCACTGGGATCGAACGATTTTTCACTGTACGATCTCCAAAAATCAACGTATTATTTACGATTAACATCGTCGATTTTTTATATTTGCAATTTTGGGATTCGGATCGAATCCGAACACAGGGATCGCTGAACTACCCTTTCGGACCGGCCCGCTTCGGCGGCGGAGGCTGTGTCCGGGAGGCAAAACAGAAGGGGAATCATGACCAATTTGAGGGCCGTCATCGAACTGCTTTTCGCCCGGGCCAACGCCCGGCAGGAACTCGCTTCGCTCTTCGCCTCCGACCCGCAGCAGGAGCAGCAGGAAGAGGGGAAGAGGGAGCGCTTCGTGGCTGCCTACCAGCATCATTTCCCGCGGCGATACAACGACGACCAGGTCGAATCCCTCTACCGGATCGTCCGGAACGAATGGGAATTTCTGCCCGGCGACGAGGAGAGCGGTTCGACTTTCCGAACCGACCGCCGCCATCCGCTCCACACCCTGCTGCATTTCGGACTCGCCGTTCTGCGGGAGGAGGAGGGCAACCCCGTCTGCGACTACCCTCAACTCCTGCGCTGGCGCGACTTGGCGCTGACGCTCGGCGAAGAGCTTTTCACCACCTCGTTTCTGGCCTACCGCGACAGGGAGCGTAGCTGCGAACGCGACTACTTCGGCTGGAACGTCATCATCGGCCACAACAACGACGAACTCAATGCCCTCTTCCGCGAAGAGAGACTCTCCGAGCTGCACTTCCACCTCAGGGGATCGACCCCGCTCTTCGACCTGAGCTGGATCGGCCTGATGAACCATACGCTCGACCGGGACCAAGCGTTCGAGGCGCTGGGCCTGTCGCAGCAGCCCGACATGCTGTTCCGTCCGGAGGAGGTCTACGCCTCGCTGCACACCCTGACGATCTGGGCGGCGGCGATCCGGGCGGCCCTTTTCAAACACCTGATCCGCAAGGAGAACGAGCTGCCCGCATTCCTGTGGCAGCTGACCGGCACGGACGACCGGCGGGTGCAGGAGCCGCACCTGACCGAACTTCAGCGCGAAATCGACCGCCTGCAACGGGAGAACGGCCGCCTCTACAGCGGCGAGGTCGTCGACTATGCCGTCCCGCACTCCCTGCCCGACCGGGAGACCGCCGGCCCGCTCAGCCTGACGATCTACCACGGCGAGCGGCAGCTGCTCTACACCGCTTTCCGCCACATCTTCCGTTTCCAACCCGGCTACCGGACGATCCGCCAGCTGCTGTATGTCTATCTGATCGCCAAAATCCGGCTGCGGGCCGAGATCGTCCAACTCAACGACCACCGCTTCGGATTCAAAAACTTCCAGCGGCACGCCCGGCGTACCTACTTCATCCCGTCCGGCTCGATATACGACCGCCTCGTGAGCAACCTCGCGATCCACATGACGCTGGCGCCCGGCCATATCGACTACATCGAAGTGCGCATCCCGCCCCAAGAGTCGGAACAGGCCCTGCACGATGTGATCCGGCAGTTCGACGAGGAGGTCGCCGATCCGTTCGAACCGGAGAAACGACCGGTCGAGGCCGGCCCCGTCTATCCGTACCACTACATTCTCCATTTCATCAAAGAGAAAAACGAGACGGATGCGGCAGAGAACGGCGCCACCCCATTGTTCTACCCTCCCCGCAGCTACGCCCTGCGGGAGAAGGTCCGGCGCCAGACTTCGGCGATCGATGCCTTGCGGAAAAGCAGGCTCTCTTCGCGCCGCCGCATCGTCGGGATCGACGCCGCCAGCTCCGAAAGCGACCAACGGCCCGAAGTATTCGCCACGGCCTATCGTTTCCTCAAATACCACTCCGCAGCGCCGGCCGGCACCGGTCGACCCGACGACGGAACGCCCGATCTGGGCTTCACCTACCACGTGGGCGAAAACTTTTGGGATATGGCGGACGGATTGCGTGCCGTCCACGAAGCGCTGCTCTTCCTCCACCTCGAGTGCGGCGACCGGCTCGGACAGGTCTTGGTGTTGGGGATCGAACCGGAATACTACTACCGGCGCTGCCACCAACATGTCATCATGAGCGCCCAGAACTTTTTGGACAATGCGGCCTGGATGCTCGCCATGCTGCCCCGGACGGGCGAAGCGCCCCTGCCGGCCTTGAAAACCCGGCTGGAGGAGTGGTTCCACGACTACTACGACCGGATCTACGGCTGGTCGCACCGGCCGGTTACGCCCGAACTCTATTTTCAGGCCTGGCTGCTGCGCGGAGACGACCCGCTTCACTACCGGCCCCGTTCGTCTCCGTCCGAACCCTTCGAACCGATCTTCACCGACAACTGGAGCCGGGCGGGGATCAATGAGCCGAAGTCCGAACCGCGCATCGAACGTACCGGCCCGATTGTCGATCTTTACACCGCCTATCACTACGATCCCGACGTACGGACCCGGGGGAGGATTCCGGTCGAAGAGCAGGTTCCGGAGGAGTATGTCGAGGCGATCGGACAAATCCAGCGCTTCTTGCGGCGCAAAATCGCCGCAAGACAGCTTTTGGTCGAGACCAGTCCCAGTTCCAACTACCTGATCGGAGAGGAGAAACGGTACGACCGGAATCCGGCGATCAAGCTCTACCCGGTCGGCTCGCCTCTTGCGCCGACCCTCCGGACGATCGACGTCTCCATCGGCACCGACGATCAAGGTATCTTTGCGACCGATCTGGAAAACGAATATTCGCTGCTGGCTTTATCGTTGGAGAAATCCACCGGTCCCGACCGGAAACCGCTGTACAGCCGGGCCGGCATCTACGACTGGTTGCGCCGCATTGCCCGCATGAGCCGCGAACACCGGTTTTTCCCCCGGGTGCAGAGAGAGAGGCACCCCGGATCCCCTCCGGCACCGGATGATTCGGCAGAATAATTTCGTGAATCCCTCGGTTTGCGCCGATCGGACCTCTACTCAGAACCTGCGTGCCGTTCCCCGGTCGTTGCGGAAGATGCGCCGGTAGTAGGTTCGTCCCGTGCGTTTGTCGAAAAGGCAGTAAATCCCGCCGTCCGGAATCCCCGACACGGTATAAACCGGCGAGCCGCCCCCGGCCGATTGGCAAACCGTTGCCTCCGACCGCTGCCACCCTTCGGGAGTCCAATACGCCACGTATAAACCCCCGGCATCCAACGTGTCGACATCCCGGGGCCGGATCAAAGAGGTTATATCGATCGTTACCGGCCGGCCGGTATCCGCCCCGTAGTAGTGCAGATTGCCCCGCGGATCGAGCCGGAACGGACGCCCCGCCTGTCGAACGGACCGATCCGACACATAGACCGGCAAATACAAAATTCCCCGTCCGATCTCTTTGAAAAGGGCTTTCCCCTTCGTCGGCGGAGCTTCGGCCGGCACGGCCGGCCGCCAGCGTTCGTTCCCGAACACCGCCAGCGCTGCCCGTTCCCCCGCCTCAGGGGCCGAGTCGAATGCCACGGTCGGGGTCGATACGGCTACATATTCCGACGTAACATCCCGATAGTACGGGTTGCCGAACCGCTCGGCCGATTGCGGTTGCGGTTCGAACTCCTGACGGAAAATCTTCGGCGGACCGGCCGCCAACCATTCGCCCGTGTCGAGCATCACCGGATTGCCCTCCTCGTCGAAATAGACCGCCTCGACATGTCCCCCGTCCGAGGTTCCCCACACCGGGATCACATCTTTCGTGGCGGCAATCCCCATCGCCCGCAAGGCCAGCACATAGATGTCGGCCGTCGAATTGCACTCGCCCCGACCGCAAGCGAACGCCTCCTGCGGCGTGAAGGCCGGTTTCAGCATCAAAGCCTCCGCATGGAATCCGAACCGGCTCTTTACGTCCCGAATAATCAACCGGGCGACGGTGCGTATATCTTTCGGACCCGCCAGCGTGTCGACCATCGGCTCGTAACGGTCCCGAAAGAAGGCCCGCCAGTCGGTCAGCTCTTCGACGTCGATCCGGTAGGGCAGGACATAATGCAGAAAAAGCGAATCGGAATAGTGAGCCGCCCACGGATACCGCTCTCGTGCCGCGAATGCCCGGTCGATATTCCGGATCAGGTAGTCTGCGGTCATCGTCTCCGCATCGGCTTCGGTCCGGTACCGGACCGAAAGCCCGGCCGAGTCGAGTACCTGCCGGTAGTTTTTCCCGGTAATCTCCGGCCGGTAGAGCGAAAAGCCCTCCGCCACTCTCCCCGACGCGTCGAGCAGGTCGAACGTATAGGTATAGTGTCCCCGGAGGTTCTCCAGCAGAAAAGCGGCCGCAGCGAGCCGTTCCGGTTCGCCGGCATAATGCTCCGCCACCCGGAGCATCTCTCCGTTCCCGGTCGCCTCGGCCGCCCGACGCGCCCGATGCAATGGCCCGTCGGAACAGCCGACCCAAGCGAAAACCCCGCTCAGCAACCAAACGACAGCGATATACCTGCGCATAATCATTCCCTGATTTTGAGTTTGGATTCGTCGCGGTAGCGGCTCATGTCGCTGACGATGACCGTTTCGCCCGGCAGCAACCCTTCGACCACCTCGACATATTCGTAACTGCTCTCGCCCAATACCACCGACCGCTTCCGCGCCACCCCGGCCGAGACCACCCACAGTTCGTACCGACCCGGCCCCCGGTAATACGACCGGTTCGCGATCCGCACCGCATCGTCCTTCACCGAGTTGATGATGAAAACATCCGCTTTCAATCCCGACCGCAATTTCGGGTCGTCGTTTTCGTCGAGCGCCACCGTGAACTTGATCTGTCCGTTCGCCACCGCCGGCACCACATTCCCCACCGACCCGGCGAGCTTCGTGCTCCCGAGCTCGACCACCACGCGGTTCCCCGGCGCGATCTTCTCGGCATAAGAATCCGCAATCTCTCCCTCGACCTTGAAGTGCGAGAGGTCCGAAACGATCGCCAACTGCGCCCCCTGAGCCACCGTCGCCCCGATCTGATCGTTCACCCAAGTCAGCGTCGCCGACCGCGGCGCCCGCACCTGTGCATCGCCCATCGTCTTCCGGGCCAAGGCGAAGTTCTTTCGGGCGATGTTGTAATCCAAGTCCGTTACCCGCATGTCCGCTTCGGTATTTTTCACCAAATTGGCATACTTGAGCTTGAGCTGCTCGTACTGCATCCGCTGCACCGCCAGTTCCAGTTCGGCCTGCCGGATCTTGTCGGCCGTGCTGGCCCCGATGCTGTCCAAGTAGCGTTCGTTGCGCAACTGTACCTCGGACCGCTGCAACCGCATGCTGTCGATCCGGATCTGCATGGCCATCTCCGACAGCTGCGTTTCGGCATTCGACCGCTGTTGCTCGATCTTGCTGCGTTTCATCTCCAACTCGTCGCGCTGACGTTCGAAGTCGGTGTTCGTCGCCGCCAAGTCGAGCCGCAGAATGGTATCCCCCGCTTCGAGCCGCTCGCCGGACTTGCGGTAGACTTCGAGCACTTTCGACGCCACGGGCGAAGCGATAATCTCTTCGAACAGCGGAACCACCTTGCCTGCCGCCGTAACCGACACCTCCAACACCCCCCGGTCGACCGTCGAGAGGGTGATCGTCGAGGCATCGACCCCCGATCGCAGCACGCTCACCAACACAATAAACACGACAACGATTCCGGTTCCCACCGAGGCCAGTTTGACGATCTTTTTCCGCCGCCGCCGGCGAAGAATCTCCTGAGGTATTTGCGTATCCATAGTGAATCCTATTTCCGGTTACAGGTCCATAAAGTCATAGACGATCCGGCTCCGCGTCCCAAAGTCGAACAGCGTGATCTGCCGCAGGTTATACAGATAAAGCCACGAATAGTAGAGCTGGTCGATGTAGTTCCGCCGCGCAGTGTTTTCCTCGTTCTGCGCTGCATTGATGTCCAGGACGTTGATCTGCCCCATGACGAACGTCTCGAACGCGGTCCGGTACCTCTGCCGGGCCACGGTATCGGCCGTGCGGTACAAAGCGGTCAGTTCGCTCTGGTCCTGATAACGCTGCACGGCCATTACTACCGTCTGGTCGAAGTCGAGGTTGTCTTTCCGCACCCGGTGTTTCTCGACCTCGGCCTGCGACTTGGCCAGCTGCACCCGTCCGCGGCCCTTGCCCCAGTCGAGGATCGGAATCCGCACCCCTAAACTGGCCACCTGACGATTCTGCAAATCCCGATAGCTCCCCCCGATCTTCGCATCGCTGCCCGTGAAACCCACCGAGGCATAGACATTCACCTGAAAGCCCCGTTCGACCCTCGCCTCGGCAATGATCTGCTGTGCCTCCAAAAACCGACGCCGGGTATTCGCCGTGATCGGATTGTTCTCCCGCGCCAGATCCATCACCTCGGCCAAATCCACCGGATAGTAAGGCGCCGCTTCCGGCACCTCCGCCTCGATCCACAGGTTGCCGTTCAACCCCAAGTAGTTCCGCAACGACTGGACGCGTTGTTCATAATCCTGCCGGGCCGTAACCACGGATGCCGTGGCATTCAGTTTGCCGAGCCGCAACTGCAACAGGTCGTTGTCCGAGATCAACCCCAAACGTTTCTTCCCTTCGGCAATATCGTACAGTTGTGTGGCATTCCGCAAGGTCTGCTCGGCTATCTCGAGATTGGAGGCTGTCAGCAGCAGGTTGAAATAGTGCTGGATGGTCTGAATCGCGACGGTCTCCATGTTCACGGCGAACTGCTGTTGCGCCTCGCGGTACCGCTCCGGTTCGATCTTCATCGACCACCGCAGCGGTCGAGAGGTTATCAACGGTTGTTCGAGCGTAACGACCGCCGGCACACTGAGCCAGCTGGTCCGCCGGTCGCCGTCTAACTGGTCGATACGTTGCAGCTGCGACTGGACGGAGATCGTCCCGCCCGTGTACGGAATGTTCTGACTCAGCGACAATCCGGCGTTTTCGGTCAGCAGACTGCTGGGTACGAACTCATAGCTCCCGTCCTCTTTCTGGTAGCTCGACAGCGATTTGTTCAGACTCGGCAGCGTCCCGTTGAAAGTGAGCGAGGGCAACAGCTCGGCTTTGTAGTTCCGATACCGCCAATACGCAGCCCGCATGGTATTCTTGGCCACCATCGCATCCACCGACTGCACCGAGGCCAGCGCCAGTGCCTCGTCTAATGTGAGTCGCAACGTATCGACCGGAGCGGGTCCGGATTCCCGGGTACTCGCGACAGACGGCGATTGGAAGACCGCCGCCAACAATCCGATAATGAGCCCAAGCGTACCCCGTTTCATGACATTCCGTAACAGATTATTCGTTGTGCAACGCCTCGGCCGGACTCACCCGAGAGACCTTGTATGCCGGGTACCACGCGCTGAAGACCGAGAAAAAAAGCATCACGGCCAGCGTCGCCACCACTCCGAGCACCACGACTCCGTTCCACGAGTAAACAAAAACAGCCAACAGGAATCCCGGCACCGCTGCCAACAAAGTCAGCACGACGCTCTCAGTCATCACCATCCCCACGAGCCGGTTTTTGGTCGACCCGACAGCCCGACGCAAGGCGAACTCCTCGACCCGCTTCCTCGAGTACAACCAAAACAACCCGAAGGTCCCAACAAACCCGAAAATCAAAAAAAATACCGTCGGAATCCCCTGGGCAATCAATGGTGCGGTTCCTTTCAGAATCTGTTCCGTTTTGTAGCGTTCCATGTCGGCCACATACGGTTCCACCCGGTTGTCCTCGCCGATCTCCTTCTTGAACCGCCGGTAAAACTCGTCCGAAAACTCCTCCTTGTACTGCGCATCGGTCAGCCGCGCACAGCTATAATTGTCCCCGGTAGTTCCCATGCTCTGTAAAAAGTAAGAGGTACTGACCAACGCCATCGGTTTCGACTCCGGATCGAAAGCATTTGTCCGGAAACCGGCCAAAACACCGACTACACGGAATTCCCGACCATCATAAAAGTTCAATTTCTTACCGACCGCTTCATGCCAGCCGAGCGAGTCGGCAAACGAGCGCGAAATAATGATCGGTGTGTAATCGGTCTGCCCGGTCGGCAACCATTCGCCCTCGTCCAACACCGGCCTCAAGACTTCGCTCGCCGTCGGATCGGCCGTCGTCATGAGTACCGGATAGTTTTTTCCCTCCGACTCGAAAGTGAAAATCATCCCGGTTGAAGGCGCACCGTAAGGCAACAGATTATTGGTCCGTGTTACCCCCTCGACATACGACAACTCTTCGCTCATCTCCTTCCCGATGCGATTCAACACCTGAATTCCCTCTGCGACACTATTCCAAAAATTATAGCCTGGCGGTGTGGTGAATCCGAAAACCATCGTATTGTCGGTGTCGAGCAACCCCGGCGCCCGAAACACCCGAATCTTATTGAAAACGGAGACCATACAGAACATCAATACTCCGAATACCAATGCTTGTTCGATGTAAATACCTATGAATTTTTTTCGTCGTCCGAGCACCGACGTATCCATCGAGTTCTGCTCACCGCCTTTGAGGGTCCCGGCGATATTGCGCCGCACGGCCACCCATGCCGGTATCCCCCCCGACATCAGCGCGAACAAGACCGACAGCGGCAGTACCCCCAGCAGAACCACCCACCAGTTCATCGCCCCCAACAAGCTCGCCCCCTCGCCCGTAGTAACGTCCAAAATATAGGTTTCGATCAGGTCAAACGTCGGATAGACCAGCAACAACCCCAGCACGGTCCCGATTAGGACCAACACCAGATTTTCGCTGATCATCTGCAAAAAAGCCTGCCCATTGGAAGCTCCCAACGCCCGCCGCAGGGCGATCTCTCCGGCCCTGGTCTCGATGTTGGCCGTACTCAACGTAACGATATTCACGGCCGGAATCACCAACAACACCAGAATCACGACCCAAATCCCGTAGGTCAGCATCCGGTCGCCAATCAAGGCCGTAATCTCTTCGCGCACGGTATGCAATTCGGTCGGTTCGACGATCTCTTTGTCCTGTTGTCCCCAATGGTGCCTTGCCGCCCGCATCACATTCTCTTTCATCTCCGCCACCGGCATCGTGGCGGGAAACAGGTATTCGATCGTATAGTCGCTCCACCCCGACGGAACCCCTTTGTTATAAACGTAGGGCAACCAAAGCGTACTCCATTCGTTGGCCGACAGCGACGAGAAGTCGGCCACCACGCCGATAATCCGGAACGTGTTCCGTTGCAGGTCGATGGTTTGGTCCAACGCCTCCTCCGGACTGCCGAAATACTTGCGGGCGTTGCTCTCCTTGATCACCGCCACCGGGGTAGCCGTCTGGTAGTCTTCGATCATAAAAGCACGACCGGCCACGAAGTCGAAGTCGTGAATATCCCAATAATCTCCATTGACATAATTGGCCACGACGTTCTTGAGCTTTCCGCCGATCACCGGATTGACCGATTCGACGTGCGACACCCCCATTTTCTCATACCCCTTCACCAAATCCCGCATCGAAACCACATCCTGCACTTCCCATTGACAGTAAGCTCGCCAATCGTGTTCCGGTCCGTAGTCGGTGTACATCCGCCCCAACCGGATCGTCCGGTCGGCATTGCCCAGCGGAGCTTCATTGCTGCTCACCGTATGGACCAGCTGCAGAAGAATAATGACGAAAACGAACGTCAGCGCCGTCCCCAAGATACAGAACAACGCATAGGCCTTATTGTGCCGGATATGGTAGAGTGCCGAACGAAGATAGTCCGATAACCGTTTCATAAACCTTGGTTTTAGATGAATCTTTTGGGGGTTGAACCCTCCTACGCCTGAATCCGGCCGTCTTCCATCCGCACGATGCGAGAGGTCTGCTCCGCAATTTTGCCATCGTGCGTAACCATCACGATCGTCGTCCCTTCCGCATTGAGCTGCTTGAGGATCGACATGATCTCGGCCCCCATCTTCGAGTCCAAGTTCCCGGTCGGCTCGTCGGCCAGGATCACCTCCGGCGCACCCATCAAAGCCCGCGCAATCGCCACCCGCTGACACTGGCCCCCGGAAAGTTGCGTGGGAAAGTGCTTCATCCGGTGCGCCAAGTCCACCTTTGCCAACACCTCCTCTGCCCGTTTGCGCAACTCAGCCCCGCTCATCTCTTTCGGCCGGTAGTGCATCGGCAGCAGTACATTGTCCACCACGTTCAACGCAGGAATCAGATGAAAACTCTGGAAAATGAAGCCGAGTTTCCGGTTTCTGAGTTGTGCGAGCTGCTTGTCGCTCATCCCGGCGCTGTTCACCCCATCAATGGAGAGTGTCCCGGAGGTCGGCTCGTCCAACAGACCCATAATGTTGAGCATCGTGGACTTCCCGCACCCGGACGGTCCCATAACGGAGACAAACTCTCCCTTATCGATCGTGAGGCTCACGCCGTCCAACGCGCGGGTCTGAACCTCGCTCGTGTAAAATACCTTGCTGATGTTGTCCAATGTAATCATAGCTCGTTATTGTATTGACCAACTCTTTCCGGATTCTCAAAATTAAAAAGTATTTCTCATATACTGCATCTGATACGAGAATTTTAAAAGATTCGCATCTAATTAATTAACGGCAATAGACTACGAGATAAAGGGGATGGATAATGTCCATCATGCCAAGATAAAACATTATAAATACGATAAAGCCGCATTGCTTGATCTGAAAAAACGTATTGTTGATTATTGAGAACTTGTTCATATGATGCAGCCTTAGCTGTGTCATTCTTGAGAATCCAGAAATGCCTTAATTTCTCAGAGATAAGGGGATCCCATTGATCTAAAATATAAGCTTTGTGATAACACTGATAGGCTCGATCAAGGTTGTTGGCTTCGTAAATACTTCCTAACGTCATCCATGCACGACTTAGGTTAGGATAATGTTGAACAACAGATTCTAAAATTTGAGTTGCAAGAATAGTATCTTTCAACTGTAATTCTATGCTTGCCCATTTTGCCAAAGTTTGATAATTATGAGTTTGGTGTGCCTCTTGTTTAAGTTGATCCCGGGCTAAAAGTAATAGCTGTTTAGTTTCTTGTGGATGATATTTTGTAAAATCAGAAAAGAATTTGGTATACACAAGGCTCGGAGCAACAATCAAGGCCTTTGCATATAATTTGATGGCTTCGGCCACAGAACAATTTTGTTCATGGTATTTTCCTAAACTAATCAAGTATAAAGGAGTATGAGGGGCCAAATACAACGCTTGCTCCAAGTGTTGTTTTCCGGCCAAAGTATCTTTTAATGCTAAATGAATCCAGCCTGCATTATGCCAAAACATAGGCTCCTTAATTTGACATTGCGAAGCAGTACTGCATACTTTGAGAGCCTCGGTTAAACTTGGAAAGGATATTGGGGACTGAAATAATGCACAGCTGTCAAAATTATCATGTTTTGATTCAACAAGGAACAATGCTTTATTATTCCATAATATAGGATTACTAGGATCAATTGTAATTGCGGCCTCTATTTGCTGTAATGCAATTGTTCGATCTCCTTTTTCGATAGCCTCGATCGCACGATTGTTGTACGATTGTACATCGGATTGCTTTTGCTGTAAATGCAAAACTTCCGGCACAAAAAATACAGCTAAAAACAATATAATTTGTTGGCTTGGCATGAAAAAATTGACAGAATGTTTTGACTTTGCCAAGGAGGGTAACATTAAAATCAACAAAACCGTAAAATATAGGCAGATCGATTGTTGAAATAATGTTGTAAAAGTCAGTTCTCGTATCAAAAAAGAGCATAACCCAGCCAATAATACGATGGTGATAAAAGCTTGGTCTACATGACCGGTTTTAATTTGAATGCGGATATATCTAATTGGTCGAGCAATGATAACAATCAGCAATATGAGATAAATAACAAAGCCTACAATGCCTTTTTCCAAGATGAGTTGTAATAAAATATTATTTACTCTACCGGTATATGAAGCACCTGTTTGGTTTGATATCATCAATGATTCAAGTTTATAATTACCATTCCCAATACCTTGCCAAGGATGTTCTCTAATTATTGTTCCTATTTGCTCCCATCGATCAAGACGTCCCATAGCACTTTGCATTTGTACACTGTTGACATCCGTTGTGGTCAAACTAAACAGTGGTTTTGAGATTGGTAAAAGACAAAGTAAAAATGTGAAAAAACAACCTGTTGTCATCCAACGAAATACTTGACGGCATCCCAAATGGACATGACATTGAATTGCGGCAATGACTACAATAAGTATAAATAGAATCCAAGCCAGAATAGCTCCTCTTGACAGGGTGTAAATAATAGCCAAACTGATTATCCAAGGACACAGAAAGGTGATATATTTCCAATAAGACGAAGTATGAAAAATGGTATAAATGGAAAACGGAAGAAATACCAGTAAAATAGCAGCCCAATCATTAATCATTAAACCATTTGCATCTAACAAGAATCGTAAGGACACCAAGTCATGGGGACGAAAACCTTCCTGCAACATGGTGTCATAAAAATCATAACAGGTGTATAACAGACTGACAGCTACGATAATCCCAATAAAAGTGGCTCCATAGGCCAACCATTTCAATCCTAAGTCATTGAGATATGCTCGGCCTCCGAGATAAACTAAAATAGCTGCAAGTAGGTTGGTTGTTTCAAATGAAGTATATGATAATTGCTTTGTACAATAGTGAAGAAATAACTCAAAACAAAAGATGAATATAAAAATAATATCAGTTATCGTAATAACAGACTGGGACACTTTGATGGACTGCTTGCGCTGAATGGCAATAAGATCATTAAGTTGTAGAACAACTAACGCAGGTAAAACAGGCAATAAAAACACATCGGTAAGGTTACCTTGAGGTAAAAACAGTAAATATCCCGTGATTAGGAATAATCCAACCATAAGATACTGTTTGAATCGTATTGTTAACATGTTTTTGTTCGTTATTTTTTAACGTTGTAAGACTGTCCTTTATAGCAACCTTTATCTTTATTAAGATTGAAAATGGATTAATTTTTGGATTAATTTAGGAGTACTGATAGTGATCTTAGCAGGGGCTGAAATGTTTTTTGAATACCGAAACCAAGGCAGGCTCAATGTTCCATTGGAAAAAACGACTCTAATGCGACAACCTTCTTGCTCTGTTAAAGGGGCCAAGTCAGAAACCATCCCAGATAGAATATTTTTTTGTAAATCAGGGAATGCCTTTAAATCTATGCGTACCGATTGACCTATTTGGAGTTTGCGACAAGAGGGGCCAATTACAACCATTTCACCATACAATGCAATGGGCGATTGAGTTATTGGCAGGATAGAAGCTACAATATCGCCTGTTTTAATACGAGAAGAAGAAGAAGAAATGTATATGATCTCACCTGAAGTAGGTGCTATTAATAAACAAGTTTTGACTCGGTCAAGAATGCAAGAACTAAGGGCGATATTTGCTTCTCGAACAGAGTTCCTAAGATTATATAGATGTTGTTCATATTGATAGAAATTATTATGTGCCGTGTTTTTATATAAATGCAAAGTTTCATAAGCATTGATTAAAATATCGAGTCGGGTTTGTAGTTCGATATCAAGATTTTGCAATGCCTTGCTCTTCCTTAATAATGCAGTGTCCATTAGATTGGAATCGGAGAATTCCTTGAGATAATCTTGTAAGAGAGTAATTGATGTATAACTTGTTTCATTGCGAAGCCAAGCAATAGGTGTCCCTGTCTTGACAATAGCATGATTGTTGCAAAGCAAGGTATCCAGAATCCCGTCAGTAGATACGGCAACATTTTCCGGAGCAGGATCCGTTTTTATTATCAATATTCCGGAAATAGTTTCGGGAACAGTTATAAAACATGATCCGACTAAGATTCCGATAAATATAAGAAATATCACCGATATGCCCCAGCGGACAAGCCGAGAGGGGATATGCCCCATGAGGTCATCTATCTCCGGACTATGAGATAATTCGTTGTATGGCATTTTAATTACCCAATTCAAGTTGATTTCTTACCAAATTATAATAATGACCTTGAAGTCGAGTCAGTTCTGTATGAGTCCCTTGTTCTACAATACGACCTTGATCCAAGACAACAATCTTATCCGCATTCTTAACAGTGCTCAATCGATGTGCAACGACAATAACCGTCTTATCCTTAAACAGTTGAGTCAGATTTTCCATAATCGTCCGCTCATTATTGGCATCCAAGGCATTTGTGGCTTCATCAAAGAGTAAATAGTCAGCATCTTTATACGCAGCTCGGGCGATTAACATACGTTGTCTTTGTCCACTGCTCAGACCGTGTCCATCCGCTCCTATCTGAGTATCATATCCTAAAGGAAGCGCATTAATAAATGAATCAATATTACCTACTTGTGCTGCAGCTCGGACACGATCCATATTAGGAACCTCATCTGAAATCGCAATATTGTTAGCAATTGTATCTGAAAAGATATAACCATCTTGCATGACAACGCCACAGTGTTTTCTCCATAAACTGTCGTTATATTGCGTCAAGGGAATATTCCCCACCATTATACTCCCTTCTACAGGTTGGTAAAATCCGAGAATTAATTTTAACAAAGTTGTTTTGCCACTACCACTCGTCCCTACAATCGCAGTTGTTTGATGCGCTGGAATAGTTAGATTTATTTGGTTTAAAACTTTTTCGGATTGTGGACCTTCGTATTGAAATACGACATTTTTAAAGCAAATATCTTGAGCGGATGGCAGGTAGTTGATTTTGTTTGTTTGTTTACTCTCTTCATCCGAATTGTTTTGGACTTCATCGAGTCGTTCCATACTTAGTTTGGCATCTTGGGCCGTTTGGATGAACCCGATAAATTGGACAATAGGGGCATTCAATTGCCCAATAATATATTGTAATGCCATCATCATTCCGAGGGTCATTTGTCCTTCAATGACGACTTTGGCTGCTAAAAACGAGATTAAGATATTCTTAGCTTGATTAATAAATAACCCTCCTACTTGTTGAACTTGTTCTAAAGCCAATCCTTTTATTTCAATTCTGTATATTTGAGCTTGAATGCGCTCCCATTTCCACCGTTTTTGTTTCTCACAAGTATTGAGTTTAATATCTTGCATCCCGGAGATCATCTGAACCAAACTGGATTGATTTGTAGCTGCCTGTTGAAAGCGTTTATAGTCTAATTCCCGCCGTCGCTTAAGAAAGATTAGAACCCATCCAACATATAAGGAGCTACCCAGCAGAAATATCCCAAGGATTAGCAAGTTATACCAAGCCATAACAATGCTATATGTTACGAAAGTGATCAGGGCCATTGTAATGCTGATGCATGTGCCAGTCAGAAAGTTCTGAATTCGTTTTGAGTCATCAATCCGTTGAAGCAGATCCCCAATTCGTTTAGAGTCAAAAAAAGCGATCGGAAGCTTCATCAATTTGCTTAAAAAGCCCGAAACTAATGTAATCCCGATGCGCGTAGTAATATGCAGCATTAACCAGCTGCGGATGAGTTCATTTACAGTCTGGCCTATAGTCAACATTACTTGGGCCGTTAAGATCAGAATGATAAAATGCAGATCATCATTACCGATCCCTATATCTACCATTGATTGTGTCAAAAAAGGTAGAATCAAGCTAATAATACTGCCTGTTAGTAATCCCAGTAGAATTTGAAAAATGTATTTCCGATAAGGTTTAAGATGCCGGAGAATATTAATCAATGAAAGTCCATTAGTGGTAATACTGGTTTCGTCATCTTGAAAAAAACTCGGAGTTGGCACTAAAAGTAAAGCTAAACCTACAGGGATATTCTCTACAGTAGAGGTTGACCAGCATTTTAGAAATTCATCTTTGTTATATTGCAACAATCCACTATCAGGATCAGCAACATAAATTATAATACTTCCATTTTTGCGTCGACGAATCTGATACACCACCACAAAATGATGCTGATTCCAATGAACGATACAAGGTAGAGTAACAGAAGAATATAATTGCTCCCAAGTAATACGCACCCCTTGACTGCGGAATCCAATAGTTTCTGCAGCCTCACTTATCCCAAGCATCGAAACTCCTTCTTTCGTGATGTAGCATTTGTTACGTAATGTTTCCAAAGAATAGTGTCGACCATAAAATCGCGCAATCATACGTAGACAGGCCGGACCGCAGTCCATAACATCTAACTGGGGATAGAATGGAAACTTCATGCGTTACTGATAAGTGCTTGTGATCAAATATTACTCTATTATCGAAAGATTTCGCGCCTTCACAGACTTATAATACTTATCTAAGCAATGATACACGACTAATTCACAAAGGCGGTTTTTAGATCTAAACCATCGGTTCATAGTCATATGCAGGTAACTACTCATTAATTGATCTTTTGGAATTTCCCATTCTCGTTTGGTATTATTCCAAGATGCTAAAAGAGTATATAATTCTTGCTTCCGAGCAGCATAAAGGGAGTCCCTGGCCAGAGAGGCACTTTGATGAGTTATGATATTCTCTATCTGATGACGCCATTGTCGGTATTTATCATTTAACTGGCCTGAATACGGTTGTTTCTCACACTGAAATTCAGAACGAAAAGTTGTACTCGATCGTTCTAACAATCGGCATTTGTCATCCAATGTATATCTGCCGGCCTCTAATAAATCATCAATCAAACGAAAAGAGGATAACCAACGAACTTGCTCAGCATCAGACGTCTGGTGTATGGCATCGAGCAAGGTGAGTAAATACTTGCTATCAATACAAAAAACAGATTCCGATAATGCCATATCTTGCTGACCATAACGTTCGATTTCTCGATGATATGTGTCGCACATAATATTCCATAATAATCCATTCTCCAGACATATGGACAAAGTCTGGTGGATTTGTTCAAATATAGTACTGTAATTATGAGGTTCTATAATGTGAAGCCGAAGACGAATGTGAAAGTGAGGATCGCTATAACGAATGAAAAAATACTCCTGTATTTGACTGCTCTCAACAAGTTGAAATAGCAACGGCTGTAAATACTTGAGCAGAATTGTATCCGCACTCTTATATCCAGTATACAATTTAAAGTAAAGCCATTCGCTGCCTGGGATGTAGTGGCGTATTATTTGCATGTTAAAACGTTAATTCCGATGTAAAGCAAAAATAAATTCATTGGTGAAAGGAGTAGTCGGTGATTTAATTGGATCAAACAGAAACTCCATGACAGAAAAATAAGGTCGTAACCCTATTTCTCTAAACATAGCCCGAATACTGATAGGATTGTGCAGATCAACCAATAATTCATGATCCGAGTTAGCAATGATAAATTGTTGGGGTAATTTTTGTCTTTGTGATAGTTCTAACATAGCACACATTAAGGATTGATCATCTAATTCCGCATTAGGCAAATCACTGGTTTTTAGTCGCCATTGTTGTCGACTAAGAACATGTCCTCTATAGGTCACACGGGGTAGATAGTCGACTATATTTGCCCAATTACCCCATTGAAAATCTAAATTTGTCCGTAACCCTTGTGATTGTAAATCACAAAGGAATCTGTATATAGGTAAACTACGCCATACATAGTTGTGGGCAGAAGTTAATCTTGGAATGATTTCTTTGTTCAATTTGCATGAGCGTAAATGAACTCGATCCTGTCGTATGCTAATCATTAAATCCGATATAGGAATTTGTTGATCCGCTGCTAAATGGGAATGCCCCAGATATGGAATTTCATATTCACGCAGTATAGGCCGAAACAAGATATTGCCTATCCGAGCTGCAGGTAAGTGGATAACTTCTGCAACAATTGCATCGGGATATAATTCAGACTCTTTCTGTGTGATAGCCTTTACTAATTGATAGACAGAAGGGTCCAAATGTGAGAATCTGCTAATAAGATTGGCGGCAGAAGTTCCACCCACAGAATGAATATAAAATTGACAGGGAGAATCGGATAACATTCGACACATGACTTGCAATGTTTCCGGAAATGTACCTTGTGTATCGGCATTCGCAGGCAAATCTCGCTCATCTAATATGATCTCTGTTTCTCCCTTTTGTCTTGCCGCTATATATTTGTTATACAAAGCATCATTTAAGATTACCGGTGTGAATTGTGGATCTTGAGTCGGCAAACGAAGATCATCGATAAAACGGTTAATATCTGCTTGATTTTCATTTATTGGATACCCTAAGCCTAAATCATTATCTAAAACTTGAGCCAAAGGCATTTCTTGTTGTTCATAACGTTCAAGAAAAGCAGATTTAAATAACTCCAATGGGGTATTGGAAAATCGATAAGATGTATATTTCGTTAAAAACGAAATTATATCTAACAATTCTTTTTGAATTTCATAGTTAAGGGTTATTTGGGCTGGTTTATATAAGTCGGTTTGGATTAGATATTTGGGATTATATTCGCAATCCAATTTTTCGACTTCTTGTGTCAGGGCATTGTAGAGTGTAGGTATCTCAGCCGGAATTGAATTATCAATCGAATGAAGTAAATCTTGAATGCGGCTTAAGGAATACTGATACGACTCCGTATTCTGTAAAGAACGAAGTCTGTGTAACAAATATTCTAAGGGATCCTCTCCCGTAACTGCGATTTCCAATTCATTTTTCAACAACTGAGATTCGATAATTTCAGCAATAAAACTTTTGGCATCTTCCAGTGTTATTTGCTCTGTGATAATATGTTGAGCCAATTCTTCAATAGTGGCTCCAGAACGCGCCGCATGTAAAACGGTTGTTAAATACTCTGAGTGCTCAACACTACAAGTCCGATGAATTCTTTGGGTTTGATGATAAATGTATTCAACATAGCGTAAAGTACCCCCGAAATTATAAATACTGTCATTAGGAAAATATCGTAGTTGATTCGCTATGACAGGCTGTTTTGTCAAACGATCAATCAGATCGGATAACAGGCTCATATCTAATCGGGAACAAGGCCTGTAATTTGCTATTTCAGGTAGTATGATTTTTGTGTCTGCAGCAAAGTACCCAACTGAACACCCTGCAAACAAACCAAATGGTGTACATCTGGTTTGTGAGCGAGAGATGTATTTATAAAGTGTAATATCTATCCTTAATTGTTCCTTATTGAACTCGTGAGCTTTGATTTTTTCTCTATAAAAATCAGGAGAAGACAGGAACAAGGCTCCGTCAAAAAAATCTCGTTGGCATTCGTCGGTTATTACTCCTACCCGATCGGTCCAAGGGAGGCTAGGCGTCCTGACGATAAACGAAGGAAATAAGGAAAAAGGGCAAGAATTCATAAAAGATCATTTTTGGCTTGTTTCCATCGATGGTAGACAACCTGGATATTGGACAAAGTAAATTGGACTTTCTGTTTGCTTTGGGTGTAATTTGCCCAATAATTTACTCGACTCGGAATTAATACCGTGTTCAGTCTGGGTTTTTGGTTCTGATATTCTACGAAATCCGCATTGATTTGAAATTCGCCTTGAAATCCTTTATTGAAGATATTGAACTCGATTCGACGGATATGGCCGGTATCCCGATTGAGTTTTACCAAAATCTGATAAGATACGCCACCGGACTGCGGAGCGATATCGGGGTAAACAATCCGAAAAACATGTTCGTCATGTTCTTCACCAAGATACCGATAGCGTGGGTTGTAAGGCCCGAGTTGTCCTTGTGCGATATAACCGATGACCGAATGAATACAATCTAATCCCAAATGAAGTTGGTGATGGATAATAGGATTCAATTGAGAGGTGTCATTGGCCGTAGTCAGTTGATATTGATTGTTGAAGAAAGCATAGGGAGAAGAGAAATATGGGTTTGGATCCGGAGAAGAGAGGCGATTGCCGGCCTCGAGTTTACCGCTAATCCGCGCATTTCGTGCCGTATTTTGTATGTGCATGGAAAAATCAGCGGTCAATTTGGCATCATAATTTATGAAAGGTACTTTTCTGAAGTATTTCTGGAAGAGTCTTTTTTCATTTGCAGGCGCTGTAACCGTAACTGTTTCTGCAGTTAATACCGTAAAATGTTCTTTCAGGGAAAACCGGTATTCACCTTGTTTTCGCAGCTTGGCAGTGTACACAACTTGTGCAGGTTCTGTTCCGACACAGATCGCTTTTATGGTATCTCCTTCCTGAATCTTTTCCGTTGAAAGGGTAGCTCGTCCTGTCGAGTCGGTGATCGCCACAGCTGAGCCATTCACATAAATATAGGCAAATGGTAGATCCTCTTTTTCGTGATTACGAACATGCAAACGTAGATCCTGAGCCTGCGTGGAAATAGATCCGAAGCCACAAAAAACAACAAAAAAAGCAATGTAATATTTCATGGTATGTGAAAAGTTTAAATGTCAATATCGTTTGGTAGAAATAATCTACCAAACGATATTACAAGAATTTAGAAAATTTTAGAATGCACACTTTTCCCAAGAACATTCTTTTGCATCCAGCGTCTTACAGGTATCTTGACTCCACTGCGGTTCACAATTACGGGTTTTTTCACAACAAGTCAAATGTGTACACTCCCCGATAGTGGTGGTCCATCCGCCTTTAGCGTCTTTGAGCTCGTCGTTGTTCAACGTTCCGATAACCTCTTTGTGAAGAGATAATCCTGTGAGTTTTTTCTTTTCCATAACGAAAAAAGTTTAAGTGAGAAATTAATAAAAAAGCATTTTAGCCCTTTATCCTATGAGAGCATCATCGCTTCATCCCAATCCGTATTTTGCTTGTCGAAAATCGAAAGCAGGGCAAGTCCGACCCCAACACTACCTTCCAACAAGGAATCCGAGGCCACCGGGTTTGAATTTTCTGTTGAAATCCTAAAAAAGTAGCCGGTATCGGATTCCGGGGTTTGCATCTGTAATGTTACTTTAATCCAGTATATCGCGGCATTACGAAACTCGACACACCCTGTCTGATGGAACAATTTATTATACATGTGGATAAGGCCTGCAGTTCCATGACAAAATTGGGCGTCACAAATATTAACTTGCTCCAAATTCTGTCGAGATGTTGTTGCAATTAGTTTATCCAGAAAGATCTTTTGCCAAGCGGTATTCTTAGTTAGAATGGCGTGTCTATAAATAATAAACAAAGCGGATAAGTCGCCATAACACCAAGCCAATCTCGAGGTTATGGGACGTATATTTTGCTTTTTATGATATACATCACAATAAACAGAATAAGGATAAAATGATCCTGCTTGATCTATCGGTTGTTCATTCAAGAGATAAAATCGGACCAATCCATCTCCCAATTGACAACTTAATTCAGGTTCAATGTTTAAATGATAACATTGATCTAGAAAATATAAAATGCCAGCAGTCCCATGAGCTAACCCAAAATCATAATTTGGAGCTTTATATCGACTATGCACAGGCCACAATAACTCGCCGTCTGCTCCTTTCTCCATCTTTTTCTGTATGTGGCGTAATGAATATTGTAGATCCGGAATAGAGTGGCGACGTATAAAATATCGTGCAATACTTAGCATGCCATGCATTACATCAAACATATCATATCTGACAAGATTTTTCATGTGCATACGAAGCGTAGCATCTAACAGATCAAAACAACTTTGTTCTGTATCGATTAAATCTTTTTGCGTCAAATAAGATATTAACCATCCAAAACCGGCCAAACCATCGCAAAATGTAGGGCATAGCTCTTCATGAGTAGTTATATATTCTAAAGTCTTATCTAAAAAAGCATTTAATTTAAGAGAATAACGTTCATTTTTAGTATATAAATATAATTGCGCCATAAAAAGCGCTATTCCTGTCGTTCCTGTATAAAGACCAAAGTTCTCAATATCAGAATTATTAGTTAGATAATAATCCGCAATACGATTGACTGAATTTTTGACAGCAGATCCAAGATCATGTTCTGGCCAATCAACAAAATTCATAAATTTATTCCCAGAACGGTATATTTCGCTTAAAGGACGAACAGGCGTAAAGAGATCGATATCTAAATCACTCTGTGTAGATGGATTTATAGATCGACAAAATACGAGTCCCGATAATGGATACTCAAGACTTCCTTTTATGGGAAAAACTATTTCTGATTTGCAATGAGCCAAACGAAAAAGCCTTGCTTCATGACTGAAACCCGAATTAGAGTCGTCCACAACAAAATAATAAGAACCTTGATCGAAAGTTCGGGTAAAAGTAACGGCAAATATTACGGAGTCGGATTGTAAAGCATTTATAGAATCCATACTCCACACAGGCGAAACGGGTATCGGAATTTCATTGGAATGTAACAGTAATCCCCAAACGGCACTTATGTGATTTTCCGATAAAGCATCCAAAAAAATGTTTTGAGTACATGTCGAAGTCGAGCGAATGTATAACATCAATTTACTGGCGACCGGCATATTCGACAATGCGAGATTATCGTTGTTGGAAGAATCAACGATGATTATACCGTCGCAACAAGGTTGTATGCCGGTAATAAAGGCCAATAGTTGATCGGTATTCGATCGATGTTCGCAAAATACAATTAGCCTGTGTTTTTGCTGTAAAAAATCGGCAGGCGCTCTATATAAATATCGGATGCCGGCAGCCATAGCTATTACAAAATAAAGTCGATTAACCTCTTGTTAGCATGTCATCTTGCTACCAACAAATATAATCTTTTTATTAGAAATTTTATTCGATTATAATTTTTACAAGTAAATAAATTGGCAACTACATACAAATCTACAACAATGGAGTTACCAAATCAAATCAGTACATCAAAATATATAGACGGGTATTTGATTCTTTTACAGATGAATAGATGAACACTGTTTAGTCAACCGTCTCAGGGGACAGCATTCACCCCTGTTTTACATACTCAACAAATTCTTGAGGGCAAGAACAACTGAAAACATATTTTTTATTGCCATTAGTACGGATGAAGATCAGATTATTCAACTCGGTTGCATACATGGTATAACGACCCAATCCATTATTCCTGAACCGACCACAATAGCCCCCTGCGCCACCGCTGCCGAAAGTTCGTATAGAATTACTTATATCGGATTTCGAAATTCGTCGGATCTCGATGATTTCGCTTCGGGGTATTTGGAGCGAACCCAACAACCTTTTTACTATTATTTTTTCGTTATTCGCCTCCAATCGTATCGGCATATAGCCAAACACCATTATAACCGCAGCTAAAAAAACAATCAACAAGTACCGCAACCAAAGCATCTCTACCGGCCACGCAGACGATCCCAAACGAAAATTTACCCCGACAAAAACGAGCACAAACACAATAGTCATTGTCCACACTCCGCCACTCCAATGAAACGGAACGGAAATACGATTACTGTTAAAATCCATCATAGTATTCGAGATTCTTCAACCAACTCCGAATCAGCCAAATATACGACTTAAATACGAAAACACCCTCTTTGAAAAAAATAAAAACGCTTTGGAAATAGCGATCCAAAGCGTTTAGGAAGGTGTAGCGAGAGAGAGACTTGAACTCTCGACCTCATGATTATGAATCATGCGCTCTAACC
>JAFLSI010000040.1:0-7445 GCA_022511025.1 Rikenella sp.
CGCCTAAAGTTTTTCTGGTTCTCTTTGTTCACAAAGAGAACAGTACCCTCCCGTTCACCAAGAACAGGAACACAAAAAACAGTATGAGGATAACAAACGCAACACTTACTTAATTTTAACACGAATGGATATACTGACCTTACTTATCAGTGCCGTTGTCTCCGCCGCGGTGGTAGGCTGCGTTACCTATATGCTCACCTACAAGTCGACCGAGAAGCGGCGTACGGCCATCTTGCGCGAAGCCGAGCAAGACAGCGAGATGCTCAAGAAAGAGAAGATTTTGCAGGCCAAGGAGAAATTTCTCCAGATGAAAGCCGAGCACGAACGTCAGGTAGCCGAGCGCAACACCCGGATGCAGCAGATCGAATCGAAGATCAAGCAGCGCGAGAGTCAGCTCAACCAAGAAGCCGACCAGTTGAACAAGCGGATCAAAGAATTCGAAGGGACGCGGGCCCGAGTGGAGAGCGAGTTGCAGTCGTTGGCCGGCCGCAAAGAGGAGTTGGAGCGCTTGACCAAAGAGCAGATCGTGAAATTGGAGCAGATCAGCGGTCTGTCGATCGAAGAAGCCAAGGCACAATTGATCGAACAGCTCAAATCGGAAGCCAAGAGCGAAGCCGCCGCTTACATCAACGACATCATCGACGAGGCCAAAATGACAGCCAGCAAAGAGGCCAAGAAGATCGTCGTGCAGAGCATTCAGCGGGTGGCGACCGAAGCAGCGATCGAGAACTCCGTTACCGTCTTCAACATCGACTCGGACGAGATCAAAGGACGGATCATCGGACGCGAAGGGCGGAACATCCGGGCATTGGAAGCAGCCACGGGAGTCGAGATTATCGTGGACGATACGCCGGAAGCGATCATTCTTTCGGGTTTCGATCCCGTTCGGCGGGAGATCGCCCGGCTCGCTCTGCACCAATTGGTTACGGACGGCCGGATCCACCCGGCCCGGATCGAAGAGGTGGTCGCCAAAGTGCAGAAACAGATCGAAGAGGAGATTGTCGAAGTCGGCAAACGGACGGCGATCGACCTCGGGATTCACGGGCTGAACTCCGAACTGGTCCGTTTGATCGGGAAGATGAAATACCGCTCCTCTTACGGTCAGAACTTGTTGCAGCACTCGCGCGAGGTGGCAAACCTCAGCGGCATTATGGCAGCCGAACTGGGACTCAATCCGCAGCTGGCCCGTCGGGCCGGGCTGTTGCATGACATCGGCAAAGTGCCGGACGACGAACCCGAACTGCCGCATGCGATGATCGGGATGAAGCTGGCCGAAAAATTCAAGGAAAAACCGGAAGTAGTCAATGCGATCGGCGCGCACCACGACGAAATGGAGATGACGACGCTCATTGCACCGATCGTGCAGGTATGCGACGCGATTTCGGGAGCGCGGCCGGGGGCACGGCGCGAAGTGGTGGAAAGCTACATCAAACGGCTCAAAGAGATGGAAGACATTGCGCTGGCGCATCCGGGCGTGCTGAAAACCTATGCGATTCAGGCGGGGCGGGAGCTGCGCGTGATCGTGGGGAGCGAAAAGATCAGCGACCAGCAGGCGGAAATCCTCTCGCACGATATTGCCAAAAAGATTCAGGACGAGATGACCTATCCGGGACAGGTGAAGATCACCGTGATCCGCGAGACCCGTTCGATCAGCTACGCGAAGTAGCGGCACGGCACCTTTTGGCGGTGCGGCGGCATGCTGCAGGAGCAATGCCGTCGGAGAGAATCGCCGTTGGGATGGAAAGCATCGGTTTCTGTACCCTTTCAGGGGCAGGAACCGATGCTTTTTTTGGCACGCTATTTGCGAGAATCCCCACACGGAGCCTGTGGGAGGGGAGAGAACCTCCGGCCCCGTTTGGCAGAGACTGATTTTAACCCATGTCCAATTCTAAAATAGCTGAACTATGAAAACCATGCGAATCATCGGTTGCTGTGCAGCCGGTTTGTTGGGAGCCTCGGCCCTCACCGCTCCGGAAGCCGGAGCTTGTACGCGTGCCGTCTACCTCGGCCCGAACGGTATGATCGTTACGGGGCGCACGATGGACTGGCGCGAAGAGATGCCTACCAACCTGTGGCTCCTGCCCCGGGGGATCGAACGGGTCAGCTACGACCGGGCGCCCCGGCTGACATGGACCTCCAAATACGGGAGTGTCGTTGCGGTCGCCTATGACATAGGCACCTCGGAGGGGATGAATGAAAAAGGGTTGGTAGCCCAGCTGCTCTACCTGACCGAGAGCCGGTACGACCGTCCCGGCGAAGACGATAATCGTCCGGTGATGGGGATGAGTGTCTGGTGCCAGTATGTATTGGACAACTTCGCGACGGTTTCCGAGGCTGTCGCCTCGATGCAGGAGGACCGTTTTATGATCCATGCGCCGGCCATGCCGGGCGGGCAGGCCTCGACCATGCACATGGCGATCTCGGACAGTACCGGTAACAGCGCGATCATCGAATACATCGATGGGCATATCCAGATCTACGAAGGGAAGCAGCATCAGGTCTTGACCAACTCTCCCGCCTATCCGCTTCAGTTGGCCATTCGCGACTATTGGGCGCCGATCGGCGGGTTGAATATGATGCCGGGGACCCATAAATCGTCGGATCGTTTCGTTCGGGCGAGCTTTTATATCAATGCGGTGGAGAAGACGTCCGATCCGAAAACCGCAGTGGCGGGGGTTTTCAGCGTGATGCGTGCGGTGTCGGTGCCGCTGGGTATCTCGACGCCGGACTATCCGACCAACTCCTCTACCCGCTGGCGGTCGGTGAGCGACCAGAAGAACCGGGTCTATTATTTTGAAACGACTCTGTCGCCGGCCATCCTGTGGGTCGATCTGAAGGAGGCCGATCTGAAAGCGGGGGCGCCGGTGAAGAAACTGACCTTGACCGGGGGAGAGGAGTATGCCGGTGATGCGACGGCCGAGTTCGTGAAGACGAAGCCGTTCGACTTTTTGTTCCGGATTCCGGCAGACTTTCGTTATTAGTGTGCGGGTGTGCCTGCCGAAAGGGTGTAAAAAAAGCGGTCGCTTCGATTCAAAATTCGAGCGACCGCTTTTTTGTGATCATTGCCGTTTCGGTCGGAACTTGCAGAGGCGTGCCGGCTGAAAAATCGGGCAGGATCACAAAACGAACCGACGCGGGGGATCCGTACGATCCCTCCTGTGCAGCGCGTAAGGTTTTCAAACGGTTCAAAGAGGGAGAAGGGCGAACCGTCGGTTATTTTTTCGCGAAAAAGTCTTTGACTTCCTCGTTCGGCACAATCTCGGTCTTAAACGTGTAAGCGCCGGTTTTGTCCGATTTCACCATTTTGATACATTTGGTTACGTTCTTGCCGTTGGCAGCGGTTTTGAGCGTAGCGACTACTTTCTTTGCCATGATTCGTTACTCTGTCTCTGTGGGAATTACTTGATTTCGCGGTGAACGGTTACCCGTTTCAGGATCGGGTTGTATTTTTTGCGTTCCATCCGGTCCGGGGTATTTTTTTTGTTTTTCGTCGTGATGTAGCGCGACATGCCCGGCATTCCGCTCTCCTTGTGTTCGGTGCATTCGAGGATCACCTGTACACGATTGCCTTTTTTAGCCATTTTGTAGAGTCTTCAGTCGAAGTGTGAGGTTGATTAATAGACTTTCGGCAGCGCAGCGGCCCCTTTCAGCGCCCCGGCTAACCCTTTTTTGTTGATCGTGCGCATGGCAGCGGCCGAGACCTTGAGCGTGATCCAGCGGTTCTCCTCCTCGAGGAAGAAGCGTTTGCTCTTGAGGTTCGGGCTGAAGCGGCGTTTGCTCTTCTTGTTGGAGTGCGACACGTTGTTGCCGACCTGCGCGCCCTTTCCGGTGATTTGACAAACTTTCATCTTTCGTTTCGGTTGTGTGAATAAAACAGCGTGCAAATTTCGTCATTTTCTCCGAAATATCCAAGAGCCGGCCGGGATTTTCTCCGGCGAAGGCTATCGTTGACTCTCCGCGGCCTCCGCCAAGGTCTCCGTCCAGTCCGAGTAGCGGAACGACGGCAGGGCGCGCAGGATGGCCGAGCCGTCGATCCGGGCATGCGGAGCGAGCACCGCACCCAAGGCCGGAACGAACGGAACCGCCGGTTGCAGCAGCCACCGGGGAATCTCGATCCTCGGTTCCGGCCGTCCCTCGATTCGGGCGATCCGGCCTAAGAACTGGCGGTAGGGGAGTTGTCCGGCGGAGAGGATGTAGCGCTTCCCCCACGTTTCGGGCCGTTCGGCCAGCAGGAGCATCGCGCGGGCTACGTCGTCCGCCGCGACGAATGCCGCTTCGCCATCGATCCAAAAGCGGTGCCCCCCCCGGCGGACCGCTCGGAACAGGCCGTTCAGCCAGAAACCCGACCGGGGCGACATCGCACCGATCACGACCGCCGGATTGACTGCCACGACCCGCAGTCCATGAGCGGCGCCGCGCCAGACTTCGTTTTCGGAGAGGAATTTGCTGCGGGCGTAAGCCGAACAGCCCGACAGGTTGTCCATGACGGTCTGTTCGTCTGTGCAACCCTCCGGGTCGGTGCTGTGGCCCAGCGCGGCGATCGAGCTGACGTGCACGAACAGCGGCCGGGACTCGGCCGGCAGCTCTAACGCGGCGGTAATCAGGTTGTGGACTAAGGCGACATTCTGCCGGACGAGCTGTTCGCCGTTGCGCGTTTTCCCGACCGAGACGCGTGCGGCGCAGTGAAAAACGATCTCAGGCCGATGCTCGTGCAGCAGCCGCCGGCAATCGTCCATGTACTCCAACTCGGCCACGGTGCGGGTATAAGCCGCCGGGTCCGCTCCGCGCCGGCTCAGCAGCCAGTCGGGCTGCTCCCAGGAGTTTTCGCTATGGGCGACGGCGACCGTCTCGTCCGGCTGCACTCTCTCCGCTTCGCTCCTGCCGAGCCGGGCGGCGAGGGTGTGGCTGCCGATCAGACCGGTGGCGCCAGTGATCATCACGCGTTTCATTTTTATCCTCTTCTTCTTGGGTAACCGACAATCATCCGGTTATGGTGTCGGTCGAGATGTAGCCGTGCATCAAAGCGTAAAGCGTCAGACCCGAAATCGTTTTGATGCCTAATTTGGCCGTGATGTTTTTGCGGTGGGTCAGCACCGTGTTGAGGCTGATATGGAGCCGGTCGGCGATCTCTTTGTTGATCGCGCCGCTCACCACCAACTGCAAGACCTGTATTTCGCGGGCCGACAGTTCGTCCGAAGCGATTCTTCCGGGGGATTTCGGTTCGGGGTTCAGCAGGCGGCCGACCCTCTCCAACAGGTTCTCTATCGTATCGCCCGTTCCGATCCGGGGGGGCGTCTCTCCGCCTGCGGCTGTCCGTTCGCCCGTTCCGCTGACTAAGACGGCGCACTGACTCCGGCGAGGCAGAAAAAAATCGACGTTCGCCGCGAAGGTCTCGCTGTCCGTGATATAGAGGTCGAAATGTTCGCCCGGCACCCCTTCCGGCTCCGGAAAACTCTCGACCTCCGTCGCGGAGAAGTAACGTTCGACGATCGCCCGCATGCCGGCTTCCTGTACCACGTCGGGCAGAATCAAGGCTACGCGCGGCATAGGGCATCGATTATCGGGTTCAGGATGCGGTTGCGGATCCGGTTGTGCTGGCGGATGTCGCGTTCGATGCTGCCGATGGCGAAGATCACGGCATAGGCCAAGTTGTCGTCGTAGGTCCCGCTCAGGTGGCGCACCAAGATGCTGCGCAGGTCGCACAGCTGGCTTGCGGCAAGCTCTTCGCTCTCCGCCGGCAGCTCCGCCGGCCGCGGCTCCCGATCCGGCGTCGCACCCGAACTCAACGCTAAACAGTACGGAAACCAGACCTCCGTGTCGTAGGCGATGGCGGCGGTCAGACTCGCTTTGAACTGCTCGAAAAACCGGCCGATCAACTCCAGATGTTTGTTCGTCCCCTCGCCGCTGGAGATCAGCGAGCGCAAATGCCGTTCGATGTTGGGCAGCTGCGAGTGGAGGTAGTAGGCGTTGGTTTTGGTCAGGTAGTCGACGATCAGGCTGACGTGAAAGGATTTGAGTTTCTGTTCCGGAAAGTAGGTCTCGAACAGGTAGGTGTTCATCAGGGCCAGCATGAAGTCGGGGTCGATCCGGTGTTCGGCGCAGACGGCGGCGATGGACTTGTCGCCCAACCCTAAGCGGATGCCGAAACGGCTTGCCAAGGGAATCAAGCTCGGCTGTTGTTCTATGGCCGCGCTCAATGGTGTCTCGAATGTCAGTAATCCCATACGGTAAAGGTAATGATTTTTGTCGGTTCGGCTGTTGCGGGGGAGAGCGACCCGATGAAAAATAAGTTATCTTTACGGATCATGAAGTACAGTATAGCGTTATCGTTGGTGCCGCGCATCGGGAGCAGGAACATGCGCCGGCTGGTCGCTGCATTCGGGAGTGCCGAACAGGTCATGCGGGCCGGGGTGGAGCGGTTGACGGCGGCCGGCGCTTCGCTGCGTATGGCGCAAGAGATTGCCGGCGGGGCGACTTTGGAGCGGGCGATGGGGATCGTCGAGTTGTGCGAACGCACCGGAGTGCGGGTGCTGACGGACGGAATGGCCGATTTCCCGCGTGCTTTCGCCGAGTGTCCCGACGCACCGTGCGTGCTTTATGTGCGGGGCGGGATCGATTTCAACAGCGGAAAGTGGCTCTCGGTGGTCGGGACGCGGAATGCCACTCCGAACGGGATGGCGGCTGCGGGACGGGTGGTACGCGACGTGGCTTTGCTCTATCCGGATGCGGTGATCGTCAGCGGGCTGGCTTTCGGCATCGACAAGGCGGCGCACAGTGCGGCGCTGCAAAACCGGATCAAAACCGTGGCTGTGATGGCGGGGTGGGTGGACGATATCGTTCCGCGAAGCCACTATTATTTGGCTCGGCAGCTGCTCGATGCGGGCGGGGCGATCGTCTCGGACATGCCGCCGGGAACGGTGATCGATCGCGGCAATTTTCTGAGCCGCAATCGGTTGGTGGCGGGGTTGAGCGAGGCGACGATCGTGGTGGAGTCGGCGGCCAAGGGCGGTTCGTTGGTTACGGCGGACATTGCGGCGAGCTACGACAAAGAGTTGTTCGCGCTGCCGGGACCGATCGGCGAACCGATGTGCGAGGGGACGAATATGCTGATTCGCTCCAACAAGGCGATCCTGTACCAGAGTGTGGAGGATGTGGCGCTGGCGTTGGGCTGGAAGCGGACAGCTCCGGAGGCGCCGGGGGATCGGATGGCGCAGCTGTCGCCGAGGCTGCAACAGGCTTATGCGGATTTTCCGGACGGGGCGCGGCTCGATGTCGAACGGTTGGCGGAGCTGTGGAGTGTGCCGCTTTGGGAGGCTTCGAGTATCGTGGGGCAGCTGCGGGCGAGAGGTCTCTTGGCGGTGGATCCGTACCGGTGTTATTACAAGGTTTAGGCGGAGTCGCCTCTGCTCCGTGCCCGACGCCGGCGGCGGGCGCGCGGCTCAGCG
>JAFLSI010000040.1:7455-12697 GCA_022511025.1 Rikenella sp.
TTTCTTTGCGAATTCAAGGGCTGCCACTATGGCGGCGGCGGGCGCCCGGCTCTGCGAGCCGGATCCGTTGAGGTTTTTCGAGGCAGTCCCGCTGGCTTCGGCCTGTTTTCGGGGCAGCCTCTACCGGTCTCCCCTCCCGCGCCCCTCGTACCAGTCGATGAAGGCCTGGTTCAGCAGCTTGCGCCCCCCGGGAGTCGGATAGTCGCCCGAAAAGTACCAGTCGCCGGAGTGGTTCGGACAGGCCCGGTGGAGGTTGTCGATCGTCTGGTAGACCACCTCCACCTGAGACGGACACCCCGGCGGCGTGATCATCCGGGCGATCCGGTCCGAAATCTCCCGCTCCGAGAAGGGTTCGTAGATTCGTCCGACATGGTTCACGATCTCCTCTTTCGGCCGCTCCTCCTGCGCCTTGCAGGCCGCATAGACTTCGTCGATCCGTGCCGCCATTCCCCGTTCGCGCAGCAGCTCGATTGCGGCATGGAACGCGATGAACTCTCCCAAACTCGACATGTCGATTCCGTAGCAGTCCGGATAGCGGATCTGCGGCGAACTCGATACGATCACGATCTTGCGCGGCCGCTGCCGGCTCAGGATGTGGACGATGCTGCGCCGGAGCGTCGTCCCCCGCACGATGCTGTCGTCGATGGCCACCACCGAATCCTCGCCCGGCCGGATCGTGCCGTAGGTCGTGTCGTAAACGTGGGCGGCTAAATCGTCCCGGCTGCTGTCCTCGGCGATGAAGGTTCGCAGTTTGATGTCTTTGAGGGCCAATTTCTCCGTTCGCACCCGCATCGCCATGATGTCGCCTATCCCGGCCTCGGTCAGCGTATCGCGCTCAGCCAGCAGCATGCGGCACTTCTGCCGGTCGAACGACTCCTGCAATCCCTCCATCATCCCCATATAGGCCACTTCGGCCGTGTTGGGGATGAACGAAAAGACCGTGCGGGCGAAGTCGTGGCCGATCCGTTCCAGCACCTCCGGCACTAACAGCCGTCCCAGCGCTTTGCGTTCGCGGTAGATGTCGCGGTCGCTGCCGCGCGAAAAGTAGATCCGCTCGAACGAGCAGGGACGTATCGTCTCTTTGTCGGTCGGCCGCACCTGAGTCAGGCGCAGTTCGCCGGCTTTCGTAACGGTCAGGGCCTGACCCGGCAGCAGCTCCTGCACCTGTTCGGTTTCGATGTCGAATGCGGTTTGCAGCACGGGCCGCTCGGAAGCTACGGCCACCACGTCGTCCGAACGGTAGTAGAATGCGGGCCGAATGCCGTGCGGATCGCGCAGCGCGAACAGATCGCCGCTGCCGGTCAGCCCGCAGATCACGTAACCGCCGTCCCACAATGCCGATGCTTCGTTCAGGATGCGTTCCAGATCGATCTTCGCCTCGATCGCGTCGTTCAGCGCACCTCCCTCCAACCCCGCTTCTTTATAGTGTCTGTACTGCCGGTCGACTTCGCTGTCGAGGAGGTATCCCAGCTGTTCGAGCATGATGAAGGTGTCGGCGTTGTGGCGCGGATGCTGGCCGCGGGCGACGATGTGGGCGAAAACTTCGTCGACGTTGGTGAGGTTGAAGTTTCCGGCTAATGCGAGGTTCCGGCACCGCCAGTTGTTGCGCCGCAGAAAGGGGTGGGTGTACGAGATGCCCGAACGTCCGGTGGTGCTGTAGCGCAGGTGGCCTAAGTAAAGCTCTCCCACGAAAGGACGGCGGACCGGGTCGGCGGTCAGGTCGCGGCGGACGGCGTCGAACACCTCCTGAATGGCTCCCGCTCCCATAGCCCGTTCGCGGAAGATGTACTCCTCGCCGGGCTTGGCGTGCAGCTTCACGGAGGCGATCCCGGCCCCCTCCTGTCCGCGGTTGTGCTGCTTCTCCATGAGGAGGTAGAGTTTGTTCAAACCCCAGAGGTCGGTGCCGTAGGTCTGTTTGTAGTGTTCCATGGGTTTCAGCAGGCGAACCATCGCTATGCCGCATTCGTGTTTGATGCTGTCGCTCATCGTTGTGCTGTGAGGTGAGAGAGGAGGGGGCGATTGCCCGACGGGACAAAGGTACGTCAAATTCGGCGGGAATGTGCAGGCGGGGGTTGTTTTTGAGGCTTGGCGAACTGCACCCGAAAACAGAGGGCGGCTCTCTATTAAGAGAGCCGCCCTCATGAATAGCCGAGTTATGGGCAGAGAAATAGGTGGTTATTTTTTTCCTATTTCTCCTGTTTCAACGCCGCGTGAGCTGCTGCCAACCGGGCGATCGGCACGCGGAACGGCGAGCAGGAGACGTAGTTCAGCCCTGCATAGTGGCAGAATTCGACCGAACTCGGCTCGCCGCCGTGTTCGCCGCAAATCCCGCACTTCAACCCTTCGCGCACCCCGCGTCCTTTGAACACCGCTTCGCGAATCAGCTGACCTACCCCTTTGACGTCCAGAATCTGGAACGGGTCTTGTTTCAGAATCCCTTTCCGCAGGTATTCCGGCAGGAACTTGCCGATATCATCCCGCGAGAACCCGAGTGTCATCTGCGTCAGGTCGTTGGTCCCGAACGAGAAGAACTGAGCCACTTCCGCGATCTCGTTGGCCGTAACCGCCGCGCGCGGAACTTCGATCATCGTCCCGATCAGGTAGTCGATCTTGTCGTTCCGTTCTGCGAACACTTCGTTCGCCGTTGCGTCGATGATCTTCTTCTGGAATTTCAGCTCTTTGTGGTTCCCCACGAGCGGCACCATGATTTCGACATGCACCGGAACCCCTCTCTTCTTCACGTTCATGGCCGCTTCGATAATCGCGCGGGTCTGCATTTCGGTGATCTCGGGATAGGTGTTCCCCAGTCGGCATCCGCGGTGCCCCAGCATCGGGTTGACTTCGGCCAGCGCTTCGACCTTTTCTTTGATCTTTTCGTAGCTTACCCCTATTTCAGCGGCCAGTTCGCGCTGTTCTTTCTCGAAGTGGGGTACGAATTCGTGCAGCGGCGGGTCGAGCAGTCGTACGGTAACGGGGTTCCCCTCCATCACTTCGAACAGCCCTTCGAAGTCGCCGCGCTGGATCGGCAGCAGCTTCGCCAAGGCTTTGCGCCGTCCCTGTTCGTCGTCGGCGAGAATCATTTCGCGCACGGCTTTGATGCGGTCCCCTTCGAAGAACATGTGTTCCGTCCGGCAGAGACCGATCCCCTGCGCCCCGAATGCGAATGCCTGTTTCGCATCGCGCGGGGTGTCGGCATTGGCCCGCACTTTCAGGTGGGCGTATTTGTTCGCCAGATCCATCAGCTTGCCGAAGTCGCCCGAAAGATCGGCCGCCTGCGTAGCCACTTTCCCGGCATACACTTCTCCGGTCGAGCCGTTCAGCGAGATCCAGTCGCCCTCTTTGAGCACCGTTCCGTCGATGGTCATCGTCCGGTTCTTGTAGTCCACTTGAATCGCGCCGGCACCGGAGACGCAGCATTTCCCCATCCCTCTGGCCACCACGGCCGCATGGCTGGTCATCCCCCCTCTGGCTGTCAGAATCCCGTTTGCGGCGTTCATCCCTTTCAGGTCTTCCGGCGAGGTTTCGATACGCACCAAGATGGTCTCTTTCCCGTTGTCTTTCCATGCCTCTGCATCGTCGGCGAAGAAGACGATCTGCCCCGTAGCAGCCCCCGGCGATGCCGGCAGCCCTTTGGTCAAGACTTTGGCCGATTTGACTGCGTCTTTGTCGAACACCGGGTGCAGCAGTTCATCGAGCTTGGCCGGTTCGACGCGCAACACGGCGGTTTTTTCGTCGATCAGCCCTTCGGAGAGCATCTCCATTGCCATCCGCACCATCGCTTCCCCGGTCCGTTTCCCCGACCGGGTCTGGAGCATCCACAGTTTACCGTCCTGAATGGTAAACTCGATGTCCTGCATGTCGGTGAAGTAGGTTTCGAGGTGGTTCTGAATTTCGTCCAGCTCTTTGTACACGGCCGGCATCACCTCTTCGAGCGACGGGTATTTCGCTTTGCGTTCCTCTTCGCCGATCCCTTGCAGTTTGGCCCATCTTCTGGACCCTTCGATCGTAATCTGCTGCGGCGTCCGAATCCCGGCCACGACGTCTTCCCCCTGTGCATTGACCAGGTATTCGCCGTTGAAGATGTTTTCGCCGGTCGCTGCGTCGCGGGTGAAGGCTACGCCGGTCGCCGAGTTGTTCCCCATGTTTCCGAAGACCATGGCCTGTACGTTGACTGCGGTCCCCCAGTCCGACGGGTATTTGTGCATCTGCCGGTAGAGGATGGCCCGTTCGTTCATCCAGCTTTCGAACACGGCGCAGATCGCTCCCCAGAGCTGTTCCCACGGGTCGTTCGGGAAATCTTTGCCGGTCTGTGCCTTGACTGCTGCCTTGAATTTGACGACCATCTCTTTCAGGTCATCGGCCGTGAATTCGGTGTCGTTCACGATCCCTTTGGCGGCTTTCATTTCGTCGATGATCTCTTCGAACGGGTCGTGGTCTTCTTTCGACTGGGGTTTCATCCCCAGCACCACGTCGCCGTACATCTGCACGAAACGGCGGTACGAGTCCCACGCGAACCGCGGATTGCCGCTGCGTTTGGCCACTGCTTCGACGGCCTGGTCGTTCATCCCGAGGTTGAGGATGGTGTCCATCATCCCCGGCATCGATACCCGTGCCCCGGAACGAACCGACATCAACAGCGGGTTGGTGGTCGATCCGAATTCCATCCCCATCTGTTTTTCGACCTCTTTCATGGCTTTTTCGACGTCGGGCTTGATCATGGCGATCACGCCGTCTTTCCCGTGCGTATAGAATTCGGTGCAGACTTCGGTGGTGATCGTGAAACCTGCCGGCACCGGAATGCCGATGAGGTTCATCTCGGCGAGGTTGGCTCCTTTGCCACCGAGCAGCTCTTTCATCTTGCCGTTCCCTTCGGCTTTTTTGTTACCGAACGAGTAAACGCGTTTTACGTTAGACATGGTTACGTTTGGTTTTATGAAATTAATTGTTTGTAAATCAACGAAAATGCTTTCCCGAGACTTCGTGCCTGCGGAGATGAGCCGTGCAAATATACGTTATTTTTCGGGATTTTCCTATCGTGCGGGTGTTTCTTGGGGTGCGCGGGCTTTTGCGGGCTTTGTTTGGGTAGAGACTACCCCTTGCCTCCGCGGGCGACGGACGCGTTGCGTCTTTTGTTAGCCGCCTCTACCAGCGTCCGCCGCCGGCGGAAGTTGTTCCGAGCAGACTAATCGGTTGGAGTGCCCAGCGGCACCGGGTCAGCCGCCCGGCGCGAAGACACGAGCAC
>JAFLSI010000041.1 GCA_022511025.1 Rikenella sp.
CTGGTTCTCTTTGTTCACAAAGAGAACAGTACCCTCCCATCACCAAAGAACAAACCAGCGAAAAAACAGGTCTATTTCTTGAACATGCAGTAGACAGCGAGCACCAAAAAGATTGCCCCATAGAGGTGGTTGAGTCTCAACGCTTCCGTTTTGAAAAAGAGCGTTGTAAAGATCGTGAAGACCAGCAGCGACAGCACCTCTTGGATCACCTTGAGTTGCAGGAGGCTGAACGGGCCTCCCGTACCGGCGAATCCGATCCGGTTGGCCGGAATCATAAAGAGATATTCGATCAGCGCGATTCCCCAGCTGACCAAGATAATGCCCCACAGGCTCAGCCCTTGGAAAAATTTGAAACGCAGCTGGCCGTACCAGGCCAGCGTCATGAAGACATTCGAAATGACCAGCAGAACGATAGCGGCAACAGCTTTCATGTTTATGGACCCCTTCGGTAGTTGACGGGTGCAAATTTACACTTATTTGGCTTCATTCGTATGCGCTTTCCGTCCCGAACAGCTCCGAGATCAGAAAGTCCGATACCAAGAAACGTTCCGGAACGATTGCAAACCCCGCAGCGGTTCGCACCATATCGCCCGTCGCGACGAACGCCGTGCAGCGGTCAGCAATCCGTTCCGCTTCGGCCACACCGAACTGCCTCAGTTCGGCCGTCGAAAAACCTTCGGCCGTCCGCAGCCGGGTCATCAAATACTCGTTTCGGCAGTCGGTTTCGGTCAGCAGTTCCGTTTCGGGCGGAGCACCGGCCAAGTAGCGCTCGTTGTCGGAGAGGTTCCACGACCGTCGCCGGAGGCCGTCGTAGCTGTGGGCCGACGGTCCCGCTCCCAAATAAGGCTCGCCCTGCCAATAGGCGGAGTTGTGCCGTGCCCGAAAGCCGGGCCGGGCGAAGTTCGACACTTCGTAATGTTCGAATCCGGCTCCCGTCAGCTGCTCGCGCAGCATCCGGAAGTGCTGTTCCGAGACGGACTCCCCCACCGGCTCCAACCCCTGCCGGCCGAAAACGGTCTGCGGTTCGATGGTGAGATGATAGGCCGAAAGATGCTGCACGCCGAGCGATAGGGCGCAGTCGAGATTGCTGCGCCACTGGTCGGGAGTCATCCACGGCAGACCGTACATGAGGTCGATGGTGAGGTTCTCGAATCCGGCGGCTTGGGCGTTCCGAACGGCTTCGACGGCTTCGCGCGCGGTATGGCGGCGGTTCATGCGCCGCAGATGGTCGTCGACAAAAGACTGTATGCCGATGCTGAGCCGGTCGACGCCGATTGCGCGCAGCCGGTCGAGGTATTCCGGGTCGAGGTCGTCGGGATTGGCCTCGACGGTAAGCTCCTCGAACCGGTCGACCTCCCAAAGCTCCCGCACGGTCCGAACCAGCCGGCCGAGCTCCTCGGGGCTGCAAACGCTGGGGGTGCCGCCGCCGAAATACAAGGTCTGCACCTGCTCTTTCCCTATTTCGCTGCGGCGGGCGGCCAGTTCACGCCCGATAGCGCCGAGCATCTCGCTTTTCCGTTGCAACGAGGCGCTGCGGTGAAAATCGCAGTAACGGCAAATCCGGCGGCAATAAGGGATATGGATGTATATTCCGCCCATCTTTTCTCGGAGTTTCTTGCGGCACGCACAAAAGGAGTCGGTTCAGTCCTCGGCGGGCGGAGCCCCCCCGGCAAGCCTTAGAACTGAAAATAGATAAACGGTTGCACATCGCCGTTGTTCAGCTGCATGATGAGCCAGATAAGCCCCGTCATCAGCAGGGCATAGACAACGATCGGCAGACGTCGAACCATTTGCAGCGTTCGTTCTTCGAACCGTGCGCTCGTGAAGTGGAGCGCATACCCGATCCCCAGCAGCAGCAGGACCCACTTGTAACCCGCGACGAAATCGAAGAAGATCTCCGGGTGGAACTCCGTGAAGATCCGGAGGAAGATCTGTTCGGCCACCTCCATCGACTCCGCCCGGAAGAAGACCCAGGTAGCGCAGACGAAACTGAATGTGAAGATAATTCCGATCACCCGTCTCCAGCGCGGCATTTCGGTCCCCGTCGCCCGGAATCCCGGCGCGATCCGCATCGTCATCTTATGGAGCGCCAGCCCCGCCCCGTGCAGCCCTCCCCACACCAAAAAGCGCATCGCCGCCCCATGCCAAAGCCCCCCCAGAAGCATGGTAATCAACAAATTGACATACGTCCGGAGCCGTCCTTTCCGGTTCCCCCCCAACGAGATGTAGAGGTAGTCCTTGAGCCAGCTCGACAGCGAGATGTGCCACCGCCGCCAGAATTCTGTGATCGTCGCCGACTTGTAGGGCGAGTTGAAATTGGCATTGAACCGGAACCCTAACAGCAGCGCGATCCCGATCGCCATGTCGGAGTAGCCCGAAAAGTCGCAGTAGATCTGCATCGCATAACCCAACACCCCCGTCAGGTTTTCGAGTCCGGTGTAGAGAGTCGGGTTGTCGAAGATGCGGTCCACGAAGTTCAGACTGATGAAGTCCGAGATAACCGCCTTTTTGAAAAACCCGCACAGAATCAGCCAGAATCCTTCGCCGAACTGTGCCCGGCTGACGATCAGCGGCCGCTGGCGGATTTGGGGAATGAAGTCTCTGGCCCGTACGATCGGCCCCGCCACCAACTGCGGGAAGAACGAGATGTAGAACAGGTAGTCGATCCAGCGGTCGAGCGGTCTCACCTTTCCGCGGTAGAGGTCGATGATGTAGCTCATCGACTGGAAGGTGAAGAATGAAATCCCGATCGGCAGAAAAATGTTCTGAAATTCGAGCGGATCGGCCAGAAAGTCGTTGAGAATCCCGATCAGGAAGTCGGTGTACTTGAAGTAGCCTAACATCCCGAGGTTGATGCAGACGCTGAGTGCGACCCACGCACGCCGCGCGCCGCGCCGCCGGGAGGAGGCGATGAAGTGGCCGATGCAGTAGTCGGTAGAGGCGGTGAAGAGCAGCAGCAAAAAGAAGAGGCCGCTGGTCTTGTAGTAGAAGTAGAGCGAAAAGAGGGTAACGTAGACGATCCGCAGGGTTACGGTGCGTCGCATGAACCCGTAGAAGAAGGTGAAGCCGAGAAACAGAAACAGAAAGAGACCGCTGGTGAACAGGAGCGGTTCTTCGGGGTGGTACCGGAGCAGGTCGAACAGGTTACTGAGCGGTTGGGGCATGGCCTATGTATGCGTTGTAGAGTGCGTTATAAATCAAGAGTCCCTGGATGCGGTACCCCTCTTCGGTGTAGTGTATCTTGTCGCGGGCCATGAGGTTGTATTCGTCCCAGCAGAGGGCCGACCGTTCGCCGCCGGTGGCGGTGTAGAGGTCGATGAAGGCTACGCCGTTCTCGGCGGCATACCGCTTCAGAGTGCGACTCACCGATTCGAAGTTGGGATTGGGTTCGCCCTGCCGGAAAGCCTGCGCCGGAGCGGTCAGCAGAATGGCGGCGTCCGGATTGGCCGACCGGAGCGACGAGACGAACCGGTCGATCTCGCGGTAGAAAACGTCGTCGAGGAAATGGCTGCCGGAGGCTTCGTTCGATCCCATCGACAGGATGATCAGGTCGGGTTCCAAGGCCGTACTCTGCCGGATCACCTCCTCCTGCCGGCCCCAGTGCAGAAAACAGGCGCTGTTGACCCCCAAGGCGTGGTACAGCACGCCGTCGCGTCCGTTCTCGAGCGAAAAGCCGTAGATCGGCCCCTTGGCGAACCGGTTGTCGGCATAGGTGTGCAGTTCCAGCGTGTCGACCGTTGCGACGAGGTCGATGTCGGTGTTGAAGTCGTAGATGATGTCCGGGGCGCTCAGACCGGCGGAGAGGTTTTCGTCGGCTTCGATGATCGGGGCGTACTTCCCGTGAAAAATGCGCACTTTGTTGAACCGGTAGTCGAGGGTGTCGCTGTCGTAGTTGAAGGTGCAGAGGCGCAGCCGGTTCTCGGCGCGGGAGCTTTGCACGGAGACGCCGCTGATGCCGAGCGGCAGGTTGGGACGGGCGTTGACGATGCGGCTGGAGGACCATTCGCCGCAACAACCCGGCAAGGCTTGTATGGCATAGTCCCGCGGTTCGTTGCTGCCGCTGAGCTTGTGGGGCACGATCATGCCGCGACCGGCATTGCCGAAGCGGTTGTGCAGGTGGCGCATAATGACGTCCGAGAGCATGCCGCCCTGGATGTGCGAGTCGCCGAAGTGAAGGATATTGACGCGCCGGGCGCCGTCGTTCTGCCGGTCGTCGGGGCTGCCTGCCGCCTCGGCCGCCCGGAGGCTGTCGGCCTCTCCGCCGCGGCGGGAAAAGCACAAGGTGTCGAGCTGCCGCAGTTTGGCGTAAAACCGCTCCATGTTGTCCGCCGGATCGAACAGGGTGTCGGCGGCGGTGTCGACGAACGGATACGAGGCGATAAACTGGGAATCGCTCTGTCCGACGGCATGCTCTTCATCAACGCTCTTTCCGCCGGCGCCGCAACTGCTGAACGCGATAACGGCAACGGCCAGTGTATAAATCATGTGTTTCAGCATCTCTTTTCGTTGTTGTTCCCCGGCCGATCCCTCTTTCGGGGCCGGCGTCCGTTGGGGCCGTTTTCAGTGCCTCCACCCCGCCGCGTCCGGTGCAGGCAAGGGGCGCCCCGCTGAAGTCTCGGTGAAGTCTATTGTACGGCCATCAAGGCATCGAAAAGCGCCGTGGCGATCTTCCTCCCTCCCCGTGCCGAAAGATGCGTATAATCTTTGGCCGCCCAGCCGTTTTTCACGAACGTTCCCATGCCTCCCGCCGCCTGCATCGCGTCGTAGGTGTTCCAGAACAGAATCCCGCAATCCTGCGCCACCTGTTCCTGCGTTTTGACCATCGCCCGAATGCCCGGCATCGTAACCAAAACCCCGTCGCTCCGGGTCGCCCGGTCGCCCACGCTCATGACTAAGACCGCCACGCCCGGAAAACAGCTCCGGATCTGTTCCACCACCGATTCCATCTGCGTGCGGTAGGTCGAGTAGTTCGTCGTCTGCCCCGAAACCACATTCAGACCGTACTGCAGAATGATCAGATCGTAGGGCGACAGCCGTCCGAACTGCCGGCTCAGCGCCGGATTGATCCGGCCCATGACCGTCCCCGGATTGCCCCGCACCGAGAAGTTGTCCACGCAAACCCCCGTCGGGTTCTCCAAAAAGACCCCGTATGCCGTGAACCCTTCGACGTCGCTCACCGAATAACGGATCGACCGAATGTCCTCGTCGATGGTCATCTCCTCCAACCGGTCCGAGGGTTCGGTGTTGTACAGGAACTCCCGTTCGCCGTTCACCGTGGCGCGGATGGTCGACTGGCCTTTGCTGACAAACAGCAGGCGTGCCCGGCCGAACCGGTCGAGGTGTTTCTTGTTCGACGACCCTTTGTATTCCACGTAGCTGTCCTCGGCCGGGATAAAATGAAATGCCGAGATCGTAAACCGGTCGGCTTTGTTGTTGACGATCGAGCTTTGCTTCCATTTGCCGAACGTATGCCCCACGGTCTGCCGGAACCCGGCCACCTGCGACGTAATCGGCACGAATCCGACTCCGCCGCCGCCGTATTTGCTCTGCATCTGCTCCCGGAAATCGGCGGTCAGCAGGTCGCCTTCAATGAAAGAATCCCCCATGAACCCGATCCGCAACGGCCGCCGCATCTCCTGCACATGGGCGAGTTTGTTCATAAAATCGCGCAGCATCGCTCCGTCGGGCGAGTAATCCAGAATCGGAATCACGGTGCCGGGCCGCTCCGCCGCCTGCGCCACAGGTGCTGCCGGGGATTCCGGGCCGGTTTGCGCTGTCGAATCCGTCGCGATCAGCGGCAGCAAAGGCTGTTCCGGAGCCTCGATTTCCGGCCCCACGAAAATCGTGCTGACTGCCGTCTGCCCGATGCTCTCCGCCGCCGCCGCGCTGTCGGGGAGGGCGGAGGTCGAACCGGCGGCCACAGCACCGATGCTGTCCGGCCGGTCGGCCGGTTCTCCCGCTCCGAACTCCGCGTCGAGCCGGTCCAATGCCTCCACACTGTTGCCGCGATTGAGGCTGGACAGGATGTCGACCGGTCTGAACCCGGCTTCGCGAATCCAGTCGGACGGCACGTACCGCAACCCGACGGTCAGCAGGGCGACCAACAAAACCAGTCCGAAGGTGTAACGGATATAATTTTTCATCGTTCGTTCGGGAGAAAAATCGTCTGCAAAATTAGCTATTTTAATCGGTTCGGGGTGCGGTCGGAACAATTTTCTCCGACCGCACGCAAAAAGTCGACCCGGTCGGGTAAAAACGAATGGTATCGGGGCCGAAATTCTTTATCTTCGCCTTTGGAAAGCGACGGGCTGAGGACGCAACCGGTCCGTTCCCAACCGCATGCGCAGGTCGGAGCCGTCCGACTCCGGCGAATCGGAGGGTGGAGCGGCCGACAAAACACCCGAAGGGTGAACATCAAACAAACCACAAGACATTGAAATCCAAAGAGACTCTGTACCGCTGGTTCACCCGGCGCACCAAGCGCCTTTCGGAACGCCAGCTGATTCTGATTCTGGCCGTCATCGTCGGCGTCGCCGCCGGAGCGGCCGGCCATCTGCTGCGCGGCTGCATCCACTGGATCAAACAGGGGCTGACCTCGTGGGCCGACATAGAGGTCGCCAACGTGCTGTACTTTCTCTACCCGATGGTCGGGATCGCCGTTACCGTACTCTTTGTCCGGTACTGGGTCAAGGACGACATTTCGCACGGCGTAACCCGGATCTTTTATGCCATTTCGCGGAAAGAGTCCCGCATCAAACCCCACAACTGCTACACCTCGCTGTTGGCCAGCTCCGCCACCATCGGATTCGGCGGTTCCGTCGGCGCCGAAGCCCCCATCGTGCTCACCGGCGCCGCGATCGGCTCGACCGTCGGGCAGCTCCTGAGGCTGAATTACAAGTACATTACCCTGCTCTTGGGCTGCGGGGCCGGGGCCGCAATCGCCGCCGTCTACAAAGCCCCGATCGCCGGGTTCGTCTTCGTGATCGAAGTGCTGATGCTGGAACTGACCTTTACCAGCGTCGTTCCCCTGCTGCTGGCCTCGGTGGCCGCAGCCACCACCACCTACCTCCTCGTGGACATGCAGCCCTTCTTTGCCGGAGTCAGCCCGACTTTCGGATTGAAAGAGATCCCGTTCTACGGACTGCTCGGCATAGCCGGCGGATGCCTCTCCTACTTCTTCTCCCATGCCTCCATGCTGTTGGAAAAACGGATCACCGCCATCCGGAAGAGCCGGAACCGCGTGCTGCTCGGCGGCTTGATTCTGGGGGGAGTGATCTTCGTCTTTCCGCCGCTGTACGGCGAAGGGTACGAAATCATTACCGACCTGATGACCGGCCGGCAAGCCACGATCTTCGACCAGTCGCTCTTTTACGAATGGCGCGACGCTTTCGGCATGGTCGTCCTGTATGTCGCCGGGATTCTGGTCTTCAAAGTGGTCGCCATGACCCTCACCAATGCTTCGGGAGGAGTCGGGGGGACTTTCGCCCCTTCGCTGTTCGTGGGGGCGATCACGGGCTACCTGTTCGCGATCGTCTGCAACCGCTGCTTCGGCACCGGACTGCCTGTGGCGAGCTTTACTCTGATCGGAATGGCCACCGTGATGAGCGGCGTGATGAAAGCCCCCATCACCTCGATGTTCTTGGTGGCGGAACTGACCGGAGGATTCGCCCTGTTCCTGCCGCTGATGCTCGCCTCGGCCGTCTCGTTCGCCGTAAGCTACTACTTCGAGCCTTACTCGATCTACACCAAACGGCTGGCGGCGCGCGGCGAACTGCTCACGCACAACAAGGACGAGAATGCCATGCAGTTCCTCAACACCCGGTCGCTGATCGAATACGATTTCGAGACCGTACCGCTCGGCGGCCGCCTGCGGCACGTGATCCGGGCGGTGGAGCACACCCGGCGGAACCTCTTTCCGGTGGTCGACCCGCGCGGCGAACTGATGGGGGTGATCACGATGGACGACATCCGGGCCGACATGTTCGACCGCGACAAATACGAAACGCCGCTCACGCAGTACCTGTCGAAAGCTCCGGAACGCGTCCTGCCGGACGAACCGATTCGCAGCGTCATGGAGAAGTTCGAGCAGACCCGGGCGTGGAACCTGCCGGTGGTGGACGGAGAGGGCCACTACTTGGGATTCATCTCGAAATCGAAGCTGCTGACCGCCTACCGCGAACAGCTGACCCATATGAGCGAGGAGTAAGCCGGGGCTTGGGATTCCGTCCCGAAATGGCTACCTTTGCCTGCTACCGAAGTATTTTCAGGAACCGTATGGCACCGATCCGTCAGAGTCTGGAACAGAAGCTGCAACAGCGCCTCTCGCCGCAGCAGATACAGGGAATCAAACTGCTGGAGCTTCCCACGCTCCAGTTGGAGCAGCGCATCAAGCAGGAGATCGAGGAGAATCCGGTGCTCGAAGAGGAGGAGCGCGACAACGATTCGGACGAGGCGGGACTCACCCTCGAGGACTACATCCGGAACGAGGAGAATACGGCCTCTTACAAACTCAAAGTCAACAACACGTCGAAAGACGACGAACGCCGGGCGCCGACTTTGTCGCAGGGGATGTCGCTGCCGGAATTTCTGACGGAACAGCTCGCCTACCACCACCTGACGGAGAAGGAGAGGGCTATCGCCCAATTCGTAATCGGGACGCTCGACGACGACGGGTATTTGCGCCGGGCGACGGCTTCGATTGCGGACGATTTGGCTTTCACACAGGGGATCGAGGCGACGGACGAGGAGATCGACCGGGTGATCGGGGTGATCCAGACGCTCGACCCGGCGGGGATCGGGGCGCGTTCGTTAGGCGAATGTCTCGTCATCCAGCTCCGGGCTTTGCGGGAGCAGACGCCGGCGGTGCGGCTGGCCATAGCGATTCTGACGGACCACTACGATGCGTTCGTCAAAAAGCACTACGAACGGATGATGAGGCGGCTGGGGGTTACGGAGGAGGAGTTCCGGGCGGCGATCGAGGAGATCGTCCGGCTCAACCCGAAACCGACCAACGGCTACTCGGACGAGAGTGCGGCGGCTTCGCCGAACATCATACCGGACTTCCTGCTCGACTACAACAACGGCAGCTTCGACCTGCAGTTAACGTCGCGCAACATCCCGGAGCTGAAGATCAACGGCAGTTACCTGCGGATGGCGGAAAAGGCGCTGAACGGGGGGGGACGGAGCGAGGAGGACCGGGAGGCGCTGCAATTCATCCGCCAGAAGATCGATTCGGCGAAATGGTTCATCTCGGCCATCAAGCAGCGGCAGGAGACGCTGATGAAGACCATGCGGGCGATTCTCCATTTCCAGCGCGATTATTTCGTCGAGGGGGATGAGGCGAAGTTGCGGCCGATGATCCTCAAGGATATTGCGGATGCCACGGGATTCGATATTTCGACGATCTCGCGGGTGGTGAACAGCAAGTACATCCAGACCCATTTCGGGGTTTTTCAACTGAAGTATTTCTTCTCGGAGGGGTTGCTGACGGAGAGCGGGGAGGAGGTCTCCACACGCGAAATCAAGCGCATTCTGGCGGAGGCGATCGAAAACGAGGACAAGCGGGACCCGCTCACGGACGAGGCGCTGATGGATACGCTCACGGCGAAAGGGTACAAGATCGCGCGGCGGACGGTGGCGAAGTATCGCGAGATGCTGGGGATCCCGACGTCGCGGCTGCGGAAGGAGATTTAACAAAATCCCTGCCCCATCCTGTCCCGCGCGCCCACGAATTTGAAGACAAAAGCGCCGGCAAAATCACCCGGCAGGAGCGGCGGCGAAACGCGGTCAACTTTCGCCGCCGAACTCCATCAGATAGGCTTTGATGAAGTCGTCGATCTCGCCGTCCATGACCCGATCCACATCCGAAGTCTGGTGCGAAGTCCGGTGGTCTTTGACGCGACGATCGTCGAACACGTAGCTGCGTATCTGGGAGCCCCACTCGATCTTCTTCTTCTGTCCCTCCAATTCCGCCTGCAAAGCCTGCCGCTTCTCCATTTCGAGCTGGTAGAGCTTCGACCGCAGGATGCGCAGGGCATTCTCCTTGTTCATGATCTGAGACCGGGTCTCGGTGTTCTCGATCACGATCCCCGTCGGAATGTGGTACAGCCGGACTCCGGTCTCGACTTTGTTGACATTCTGTCCGCCGGCACCGCTGCTGCGATAGGTGTCCCACTTGATATCCCCCGGATTGATGACGATTTCGATCGTATCGTCCACCGCCGGCGAAACGAATACGCTGGCAAACGTGGTCTGCCGTTTGTTGTTGGCGTTGAACGGCGAGAGCCGGACCATCCGGTGCACGCCGTTTTCGCTCTTGAGGTATCCGTAGGCGTAATCTCCCACGAATTCGATCATGGCGGACTTCACCCCCACCTCGTCTCCGTCCTGAATGTCCAAGGCTTTGACGGTGTAGCCGTTCCGCTCGCCCCAGCGGGTGTACATCCGCAGCAGCATCGAAGCCCAGTCCAACGCCTCTGTCCCGCCGGCGCCAGAGTTGATCTCCATGATCGCCCCCATCTTGTCCTCCTCGGAACGCAGCATGTTCCGCATCTCCAACGCTTCGATCAGCGCCAAGGCTTTCCCGTAGGCAGCATCCAACTCTTCTTCGGTCGCTGCCCCTTCTTTGATAAATTCGGGCACCAGACTCAATTCCTCCATGGCGGTGGCAATCGAGTCATAATCCGCAACCCAGGACTTAATCGAGGCCACTTTCTTCAACTGGGCCTGTGCCGCCTCGGCGTCGTCCCAAAAATCGGGGGCGAGGGTCGCAGCTTCTTCTCTCTCTAACTCCTGACGTTTCCCGTCCAAGTCAAAGATGCCTCCTCAGCGCATCCTGGCGCCTTACAAGCTCTTTAATCTGTTCTGTCGTTATCATTTCTCGCAACTGTTTCTATTCCGTTCGTTTGTTGTATTCGTGCGTATTAACCGGGCAGTTATTGTATTTGCCAAGTGCCATGCGCCCGGACGAAAGTCCGTTTGTCGGGATAAGACCGGCCCTGCTGGAAGCCTTTGTAGCGGCCGAACGGTGTGATTTCGCGCTCCTCGAAAAGATAAGCGCACTCCACCACCCGGTTTTCCGCAACCGTGCGCAGCTCCACCACCCGCACCGGCACCATCCGGCAGACCTGCACATAGGCCTCCTTGGCCGTTGTCCGCCTCGGATCCGACATAGCTCGGCCTTTCGGCGTCAAAGCCACCTCGATCACCGTGCGCCACGTATTCCGGTTCGCCGTTTTCACCTCCACCAATCCCGCATCGATCAGCGGCCCATAGTGTTTGCGGACATACGACTGGCTATTTTTGTGATTTTCGCCCGTGAGCACCTGTTCGCCGACCCGCATCGGCGCATAGTACGGCATTTGGAACTCCTCCTGCTCCGCAATCTGTTTGAAAGCCGACTCCGGCGTCAACTCCCTTGCGCACGACACCAACCCCGCCACACACAGCCACAGCCCGCCGCACAGGATCATGCTCCGCCCGAACCGCCGCCCACCGCGACCTGTCATTTTCATTCCGTTGTATCTTAATTGGGTTGTATAATTCCTTAGCTTTCCTCCTCCCCCATTCGGTCCCGCAAGATAACCATTTTCAGCGAGACTCGGCACCGCCATCGAGCAATCTCACCAAATCGGCCCTGATTTTCAGGAACAACGGACACGAACGAAAACCGGTGTTGAGTTTCAGCAACTCGTCCACATCCGTAAGCGCATTGTTGTAGGAGCTCAATTCATTGTTGAGCGGCAGGCCTCGGCGCGAGCTGCCGAGAATATGCCCTACGGCCAATTTCCGCAGCGCGTTGCAAACGGTCCCGACCAAGATCGAAACCACGTTGTCAAACAACGTGTGGCCCTGCATGTAGAGGTGCGTCTCTTCCGGCACGACTCCGCGCCGTTCCCGCAAATAACGGTCGAAGTCTTCGATTTCGACTGCCCAGTGCCGGTATTTGGAGCGCAATACTTTCAGCCGTTTGTCTACCTGTTTTTCGAGCCAGGCCAAAGTGCTTTTGCCGTTGTCTTCGACATTGAGATAATTGATTTTCACTGTATTGCGAAAATCGGCGAGCGTAAATACCGTAGGTCGTCCGACGCGTGCCGCGTAGGCATACCAGACGAAAACGGGATGAATAATCCGGGAATATTCGGCCATAAACCCCTCGAAATCAAACAAATGAACATCATTTTTGGTGGCTCGCACACACAGAGAGTGCAACGAGGGGGGATAACACAGGTAGTTTTCGATTGCGTAAGTATAGGTTTGCAGCAGATAGGGGGTTCGATTGAGGGTCTTGGCTTGGGGCAGAAGCTCTCCGAAAAGGTAGTCAAAGTCGGAGTCGACGCACAGGATCAAATTCTTTCCGGCCTGTGGGGCAAACTGAAGAACGACTTTTTTCCCTTTGGCGAGGTCGCTGCGGGCGGGGGTCGATATCTCGAAACGCTGCTCTTCGGTCTCGAATTCGTCGAATATGGCGCGCCAAAAGGGTATGTCGTCGTACCCTTCGACGTACACCATCACACGCTTGCATCGCTGCAATGCGGAGGTCGCTGCAAAATATTCGCTGCTTATGTTCTGTACTAATCGTCTCCCCATCATGTTCCACGTGAAACATTTTACTACGGTCTTGTTCTTTGGCGACGGGAGGGTACTGTTCTCTTTGTGAACAAAGAGAACCAGA
>JAFLSI010000042.1 GCA_022511025.1 Rikenella sp.
CTCCGGCCCGCACTTTCGATGGCCATTTGGGGTAGAGGCGGCCAACAAAACACCCGAAGGGTGTGCGGCGCCAGCGTAGACGCAACCGAGCGGCCGGAGGTCGCATATAGAGAGGAGTAGAGCTTCAGATTGTTTTTGGATAGCCGGGAAGAACCATGCGGACTCTTTGGATGATTCTCATCATAGGACCGATCTTTCAGACAGAGCCGCTTCGGGCCCAGGCGGTCGAAAGCGTCGCTGCGGAACGCGCCGACTGGGCGCAGGAGGTCGAGGAGGAGTCCTTCTCTTTCGATTTTTTGCAGGCTTATGACCGTTATTTCGACCAGACAGCTCGCTTCGGTTTCAGTTTCATGCGTTATCAGCCCCGCGGGTACGGAGCACGGTATCGGACAATCCGGATGGGCGGCGTTGCGCTGACCGACTGGTACCGCGGAGCGCCCGCATGGGAGGTGGCGAGCGGGCTGACCGATGTGGGCGAGTCTCTTTACGATGCCGTACAGGAGTCCCTGCCCGCAGCCGGCGTCGGCGAAGAGCGCAGAGTCGAAGCGTGGCAGCAGAACCGCGGCGGGAAAGTCTCCCTCTCCGCAGCCAACCGAAATTATCTTTTGCGCGGCACGGCCGGTTACCGGTCCGGCGAAAACGACCGGAACGGCTGGTCCTATTCGCTTTTTGCCGGTCGGACATGGGGTCGGTCGGCCACCGTCGACGGCGTGTGGACCGACAGTTGGGCTTTGTTCGGCTCGGTGTCGAAACGGTTCGGCGACCGCCACCGCATCGGATTGACCGCGTGGTATGCGCCGAGCCGTCGCGCCCTGCCGGCCGCCTCGACCGCCGAGGCTTTCGAGTTGGCCGGATCGAACCTCTACAACCCCGCTTGGGGGCGGTGGAACGACACCGAGCGTTCGATCCGCGTGAGCGAGACCCGGCAGCCGGTGGCGATGCTGACCCACGAATACGATACCGGCGAGGCATTCGCCCTCACCACTCAATTGGCCGTTCGGCTCGGGATGGAGAGCTTCTTGGGTCTCGACTGGCAGAATGCCGACAATCCGCACCCCGATTATTACCGGTATATGCCGAGTTTTCAGCCGGACGGCGAGGAGCGCGACCGGGTGGCGGAGCTTTGGCGTACGAGCGAGCGCGTGCGGCAGATCGACTGGGAGAGGTTGGTGGGGACGAATCGGAACGATCCGGCGGGGCGGGCGCACTATATCTTGGCGAGCCGGGTTCGGGATTACCGGGAGTTTGCCTTTCGCTTCACTGCCCGGTGGCGGTGGGAGGAGCGGACCACGCTCCGCGCCGGGATCGAACTCTTCGGGGCCGAGAACCTGAATTACAAACGATTGGACGACCTCTTGGGGGGCAACTACTGGCTCGACGTGGACTGTTTTGTCGAAGATCCAGAGGATACAGAGAACGGTACCCAAAATGATATGCACTACCCGAACCGACAGGTGGTCGAGGGGGAATCGTTCGGGTACAAATATTCGTTGCAGGCCTTTCTGCCGCGCGTATGGGGCCGTTTCGACACGCAGTTCCGGGCCTGGGACTTTGCGGTGTCCGGAGCGTTCGGGATGGCTTCCTACCGGCGGTTCGGCTACTACGACAAGGAGAATTTTCCCGGTTCGGAGTCGTTCGGCTGGTCCTCGTGGCTGCGGCGTGCCGAATGGTTCGTTCGCGGCAGCGCAGCCTGCCGTATCGGCAGCCGGTTTCGGGCGGGATTCCGGTTCACGGCCCAGCAGCTCGCACCGACGCCCGAGGGGGCTTTCATTTCGCCGGAGTATCGGAATGCGTGGGTGCCGCAGCTCCGGAACGAACGGTTTCTCGAGGCGGAGTTGCGGCTTGACTGCCGCACGCCGCAGTTTCGGGCTTATGCAGGCGTTTTCGCGGCATCGATCCGCAACCGGACGGAGGTGCACCGTTTCTACGACGACTTGAACCACTTCTTTGGCAATTATTGGATGTCGGGCATCGACACGCGCCACATCGGACTCGAATTTTCGGCGGAGGTGCAGCTCGGCCGGCAGCTGTGGCTTCGGGCGGCGGGGGCTTGGGCCGACAACCGCTACACGGCGAATCCGACGGCGGTCGAGGTGCGCGAAAGTACGGGCGAGCCGGTCGGCCGGGAGGAGGTCTATTACCGGAGTCTGCATGTGGCGGCGGGGCCGCAGGCGATCGGAGTGGTGGAGCTGACCTATACGCCGCGGTCGTGGATCGCCTCGGTGTCGCTGAACGGCTTTGCGGCGAACTACATAGCACCGGCCCCGCTCCGGCGGACGGAACGGGCGCTCCGGCAGATGGATTACAACCTCGCCGTCGGACAGGAGAATTTAGGTGCGGGGGCGACGGTCGATCTTTTTCTGGGCAAAATGTTCCGGGCGGGGGAGCATCGGTTCGGCATCTACGCCGGGATCGACAACCTGCTGAACCGGCGCAATATCCGTACGAGCGGCTACGAGTCGTCGCGGATTCGCCGACGGGGCGAGGGGTATTACGTCCCGTTGGCTTCCAAATACTATTATGCGCGGGGGATCAATGGCTTTCTGACGACTACATGGCGCTTCTGAATTTTCTTTCTGAATTATAGTCGGCTGTTTCTCGGGGGAGTCTCGGCCGCCTCGGCCTTTGTTTCGGGCCGGCGCCGGCCCGGACGGCTCTTCCTGTCCTAAAAAGGCACCCGGATGTGCGGAAATGTACGGGAAAATTCGTTACTTTGCAGCTATTGAAAAAACGAAAACCGATAATGCCTGCGAACCATGAGAAAGTCGGCACGCATAAACCGGAATGGCTGAAAGTAAGACTTCATAACGATCCGCGTTATGCCGATGTCGCAGCCCTTGTGCGGCGGCACGACCTGCATACGATCTGCGCGAGCGGCCGCTGTCCGAACATCTCGGCCTGCTGGAGCCGGGGGACGGCTACTTTTATGATCGGCGGAGAGGTCTGCACCCGGGCATGCCGTTTTTGCGCGACCCGGTCGGCGGCGGCTCCGGCGCCGCTGGACCGGAACGAACCGGTGCGGATCGCCCGGTCGGTGGCGCTCATGGGGTTGCGCCATGCGGTGATTACATCGGTCGACCGCGACGACCTGCCGGATGGCGGGGCGGAGCACTGGGCAGAGACTGTGCGGGCGGTGCGGGCGCTCAATCCGGAGACGACGATCGAACTGCTGATACCCGACTTTTCGGGCGATATCGCTTTGCTGGAGGTCGTTCTGGCATCCGGAGCGGATATCGTGGGGCACAATCTCGAAACCGTCTCCAAACTGACGCCGGCGGTGCGCGACCGCCGGGCTTCTTACCAAACATCCTTGGATATACTGCGGCACATCGCAGCGTTCGGCCGGGAGCGCGGGGAGCCGGCTTGGGCCAAGAGCGGCATGATGGTCGGCTTGGGCGAAAGCCGGGACGACGTGCTGGGCACGCTGGACGATCTGGCGGCCGCCGGAGTGCGACGCTTGACGATCGGACAGTACTTGCAGCCGACCGTCCGGCATTATCCCGTGGCGGAGTACGTGCATCCGGAGGTGTTCGAGGCCTACCGGGCGGCGGCCGAGGAGCGCGGGATCGACTATGTGGAGAGCGGACCTTTGGTGCGTTCCTCCTATAGGGCCGACCGGTTGGCGCCGGCGAGGCGGAATCCTTTGGGTACAGTAACGGCACGGGACGAATGATCGAGGTATTGGACAAAGGGGTGATCGACTACGGCGAGGCGTGGCGGGAGCAGCAGGAGCGGTTCGACGCGCTGCTCGCTCCGGCGGCGGAACCCTCGGGTGCGGGTTCGGCGGAGGGGGCGAAGGGGGTGCTGATGCTGTGCGAGCATCCGCACGTTTATACGTTGGGAAAAAGCGGGCGGGCGGATAACCTCTTGGTGAGCGAAACATTTTTGGCCTCGATCGGGGCCGGCTATTATCATATCGACCGGGGGGGGGATATTACCTACCACGGGTACGGACAGTTGGTGGGGTATCCGGTTTTGGATTTGTCGACGCTCGGCGGGCGGGGATTGGGGCTGAAAGAGTATATTTTCCGGTTGGAGGAGAGTGTCATCCGGACCGTGGCGGAGTGGGGGATCGAGGGGATTCGGGTTCCTCAGGCGACGGGGGTCTGGCTGCGGGCCGGCGGGGGGCGGCCCCAGCGGAAGATTTGCGCGATCGGGGTGAAGGCTTCCCGGTTCGTTACGATGCACGGGTTTGCCCTGAATGTGGCGACGGATTTGAGGTATTTCGACTACATCCACCCGTGCGGGTTTACGGACAAGGGGGTTACTTCGATGGCGGAGGAGCTGGCTTCGCCGGCGCCCTCGATGGCGGAGGTGAAGGCGGTGTACGTGAGGAATTTCCGGCAGCTGTTCGAGGGTTTTGCAGGATAGGCGGCTGCGGCCCGCCCGATTTTGACAAATCGGAACGGTTCCGGGCCGCTGCCGGTGAGATACCCGGTTGCGGTGCCTTGGGGCACCGCGCGCCCCGACGGAGCCGCTCACAGAGAAATTGAAGATGAAAAAGAGTAAACAAAAAAATAAAACATTATGCACGCAGAGAAGAAGTGGGTCGTCCGGCCCGCGGGCGATGCATCGAAAGTGGCGAATTTGTCCGCCGCGTTCGGCATCGACCCCAAGCTGGCGAACCTCTTGGTTCAGCGCGGCATAGAGACAACGGAACAGGCCCGGCAGTTCTTCGACCCCCAACTCAGTGAACTGCACGACCCCTACCTGATGAAAGATATGCTGTTCGCCGTTCAGCGGATCGAACAGGCCATATCCCGTCGGGAGCGCGTGATGGTTTACGGCGACTACGATGTCGACGGAATCACCGCCGTGGCCTTGGTCTACAACTTCCTCTCGCGATGGATGGACGACCTCCTGTTCTACATTCCCGACCGGTACGCCGAAGGCTACGGGATTTCGGAAAAGGGGATCGACTACGCCGCCGACAACGGCGCAAAGCTCATCATCGCACTGGATTGCGGGATCAAAGCCTGTTCCAAAGTAGCCTATGCCAAGCGCAAAGGAATCGATTTCATCATTTGCGACCATCACCTGCCGGGCGATGCGATCCCGGAGGCCGTGGCCGTGCTCGACCCGAAACGCGACGAGTGCACCTACCCCTTCAAAGACCTTTCGGGGTGCGGCGTCGGATTCAAGTTGGTCCAGGCCTTTTGCCAGTTCAAAGAGTTGCCCTTCGAGACCGTCGAACCCTTGCTGGACTTGGTGGCGGTGAGTATCGCATCGGACATCGTGCCGATCGTCGGCGAGAACCGCGTACTGGCCCACTACGGACTGATCCGGCTCAACAGCCGGCCCAACAAAGGGCTGGCCGCGATCATCAAACTCTGCGGATTGGAGCGGCATACGATTGCCATCGACGACATTGTCTTCAAGATCGGTCCGCGCATCAATGCCGCCGGACGGATGGAGATCCCGATCGACGAAGACGATCCGCGGGCGCAGTCGGGGGGACGGACGGCCGTTCGGCTGCTGACCGCCCTCGATGAACAGCGGGCGATGTATTTCGTGCAGAAGATCGACACCTTCAACAAAGACCGCAAGAGTATCGACCGGAACATCACGATCGAAGCCCACCGGTTTATCGAGCAGTCGCCGGAGATGCTGCGGAAGAAGTGCACCGTCATCTACAACCCGAACTGGATGAAAGGGGTGGTGGGGATCGTGGCCTCCAGACTGATCGAGACCTACTACCGGCCGACGGTGGTGCTGACCATGAGCCACGGACTGGTAACCGGCTCGGCCCGGTCGGTGCCGGGGTTCGATCTCTATCAGGCCGTGGAGTCGTGCGCCGATCTGTTGGAGAACTTCGGCGGGCATACCTATGCCGCCGGACTGACCATGAAGCCGGAGCGGGTAGAGGAGTTCCGGGCCCGGTTCGAGGCCTATGTCGAAGCCCATATCGAGCCGGACATGCTCGTGCCGCAGATCGACATCGACGAATCGCTCCGGTTTGCGGACATTACGCCCGAGTTCCGGCGGACGCTGAACGCTTTCCAGCCGTTCGGTCCGGGGAATCCGTCGCCGGTTTTCGTTACGCGGAATGTGAGCGACAACGGCACGGCCCGTCCGGTCGGCGCCAAAGGCGAACACCTCAAGATGGAGCTGGTGCAGGGCGAAAAGCCGTTCACACCGATGTCCGCCATCGCATTCGGCCAGACCGACTTTTTCGACCACATCAAGCGGGGAGGGACGATCGATGTGTGCTATAATGTCGTCGAAAACCACTATCAGGGGAATACGACACCCCAACTGCGCATCAAGGATATCAAGCCGGTCAATTAGCTGCGGTGGTGCGGGCCGGGCTCGTGCAGACCGGCCCGCCGGGGCGGCGATCTGCGGGAGAACTCTCGGACGAGAGTTCTCTTTTTTATGAAATAAATGTGCCGGTCGGATTGAAAATCAAAAAAATAGCCCTATATTTACCGTGAACTATCGTTAGTTCGATTTGGCACACTTTCCGGTCGGGGCGGGCTGCTCGGAGAGTTGCCGGGCGCGTCGTTCCGCAGACGGCCGTCGTGCAGACGAATAGCGCCGATCGGGACCGAAGAACTACAGAGACTATGGCCATATTACAATTCAACAAACAGGCACTGGGGAACCTCGAATACTCGCTCCAGCGCGAGATGCTCAGCACCAACCGGGCCGGCGGGTATATGAACACCACCATCGTGTGCTGCAACACCCGGAAGTACCACGGATTGATGGTGTGCCCCCTCGAGGAGCTGGGCGGCGAGGACTATGTGCTGCTCTCCTCGATAGACGAGACCGTGATCCAGCACGGACAGGAGTTCAACCTCGCCATCCACCGCTACCCCGGCATGTATGAACCGCGCGGGCACAAGTATATCGTGGACTTCTCCTACACCCCGACCCCGACGATCATCTACCGCGTCGGCGGCGTGCTGTTGAAGAAAGAGATGCTGTGGGTGCATACCGCCGAGCAGCTGTTGATCCGGTACACCCTGCTGGAGGCGCGGTCGGCCACGAAACTCAGGCTGCGGCCGTTTCTGGCCTTTCGGTCGCGGCACGAACTGAGCCGCGAGAACGGCGAAGCCGACGGAACCTCGTACCCGATACCCGGAGGGGTGAAGTCGCGGTTGTACGGCGGTTTCCCGTGGCTCCACCTGCAAGTCGACCGGACGGATGCCAAGTTCGTGCCGGCGCCGGACTGGTACCACGATTTCGAATACTTGGAAGAGGAGCGGCGCGGGTACGCCTTTCGGGAAGACCTGCTCACGACCGGCTATTTCGAATTCGACATGGCGACCGGCGAAAGCGTGATATTCTCGGGTTCCTTGGCCGAAGCCGAGCCGGGGCAGCTGGCCCGGTTGTTCGAGGAGGAGGTCGCCCGGCGGACGGTGAAGACGGAGTTTCTGCCGGCTTTGTATCACTCGGCCCGGCAGTTTCTGATTATCAAGGAGAACCGAACCTCGCTCACTGCGGGGTATCCGTGGTACAACGCGCGGAGCCGGGAGACCTTCATCGCTTTGGCCGGGATTACGCTCACCCAGCCGCAGGGAGCGATGGTCGGCTCCTGCGTCGAAATTTTGGACTACCACGTCCGGCACCGGTTGCATCGCGGGATATTCGGGATCCATTTTGCCGCCGATACCCAGCTCTGGTTTTTCCACGCTTTGCAGCAGCTCGAACCTTATGTCGGGGGCGGGAAAGCGGAGATCTGGGCACGCTACGGCGGAGCGATGAAAGAGATTCTGTCGGCCTATCGGGCCGGAGTCGGACCGGAGTCGGATCGAGGCGGGGAACGGTATATCCGGATGGCCGGCAACGGATTGATCTGGGCCGAAATGCCGGAAAAACCCCTCACGTGGATGAATGCCGTGAACGACGGGTGGCCGGTAACCCAACGTCCGGGGTTTGCGGTGGAGGTCAACGCCTTGTGGTACAATGCCGTGTGCTATGCGCTGGCCTTGGCGCACGAGGCGGGGGACGACGAGTTTGCGGCCGAGTGGGGCGAACTGCCGGAACGGATCAAAGACAACTTCAAGGCCACTTTCTGGTTGGAGCAGAACCCGCAGCAGCCTTATTTGGCAGACTACGTCTGGCACAACGGAGAGAAAAACGCCGATATCCGGCCCAATATGCTTCTGGCCTGCTCGCTGCCCTACTCGCCGCTGAACGACTACGACCAGCAGAAGATTTTTATCGTTATGGAAGCCCACCTGCTTACGCCGAGAGGGCTGCGCACGCTGAGTCCGAACAGCCCGCAGTACGAAGGGATCTGCCGCGGGAACCAGTACTGCCGCAATCTGGCGCGGCACCAGGGGACAGTCTTCGCGTGGCTTCTGGAACACCACGTGCGCACCGGCTTCAGACTCTACGGCAAAGGGTACCTCATGCAGGCTAAGGAGCTGCTCGGCGGATTCGAAGAGGACCTCCTCAACTACGGGATCGGATCGGTGCCGGAGGCCTATGACGGCGATGCGCCCCACGATGCTTGCGGAGCGATCTCCTATGCGCCGAGCGTGGCCGCGCTGCTGATGATCCACAAACAGATTCGGGAGATCGAACGGCAGTAGGGACCAAGGGAGGGGGATATGCGGAAAACGTTTTTCCCCTCGGCGGCCGGAGTGCGCTTCGAGGGGAAACCAAACTATTTATCCATGAAAACAAGAAAGGATCGGGGCCTATGAGAGTATTAATGTTCGGCTGGGAATTTCCTCCCCACATCGCCGGGGGATTGGGGACCGCGTGTTACGGACTCACCCGCGGGTTGGCCAAGTTAGGGGTGGAGGTGATCTTCGTGGTGCCGAAAGCGTACGGAGACGAAGACCAGCGTTTCCTGCGCATCCGGAACGCATCGGAGGTCGAAGCGCCGTACGGAACGCTCGAGACCGAAGAAGAGTTGTGGCGGCAGCTGACCTTCATCCAGATCAACTCCAATCTGGTTCCTTACCTGAGTCCGGAGGAGTACGAGAGCCAGTGGAGCGCCTTTCAGCACGGAAAGCGGCCGGGAATGCCGCAGGATTTGTGGCGGCAGCGGTACGATTTCAGCGGGAAGTACGGCGCCAACCTGATGGAAGAGGTGGCGCGGTATGCGATCGTGGCGGCCCAGGTGGCGCGGGAGTTGGAGGGGCAGTTCGACGTGATCCATGCGCACGACTGGCTGACCTACTATGCCGGGATCGCAGCCAAACGGGTGAGCGGCAAGCCGCTTGTGGTGCACATGCACGCCACGGAGTTCGACCGGAGCGGCGAAAATGTCAACACCGTCGTCTACAACATCGAACGAACCGGGATGGCCGCAGCCGACCGGGTGATGGCGGTGAGCAATCTGACGCGGAATATCGTGATCGAGAAATACGGGATCTCTCCCGACAAAGTGGTTACGGTCCACAACGGCGTGCGGTTCAAGGCCCATGAAGGGCCGGAAGAGGTGCGCGGAGTGGAGGAGAAGATCGTTACCTTCCTCGGACGGATTACCTACCAGAAAGGGCCGGACTACTTCGTCGAAGCGGCGGCGAAGGTCTTGAAACGACTGCCGAACGTGCGGTTCGTGATGGCCGGAAGCGGCGATATGCTCAATCATGTGGTACGGCGGGTGGCCAAACTCGGCATCTCCGACCGGTTCCACTTTACCGGTTTTCTCCGCGGGGATGAGGTGCGGCGGATGTTCGAACTGAGCGATGTCTATATTATGCCGTCGGTCTCCGAACCGTTCGGAATTTCGCCCTTGGAGGCGATGAAATCCAACGTGCCGGTCATTATCTCGAAACAGTCGGGGGTGGCCGAAGTGTTGACCCATGCGGTGAAGGTGGACTACTGGGATGTCGATGCGATGGCCGATGCGATCTACAGTTTGGTAACCTATCCGGCACTGCACAATATGTTCATTACCAAAGGACAGGAGGAGGTTACGACCCTCAAGTGGGACAATGCGGCGAAACAGGTGCTGAAGGTCTACCGATCGGTGGCGGAATAACCCCGGCCCCCGGCACGATATACACACAACACACAATCGATACAGGACTATGAAAAACATCAATCTATACTTTCAGGTACACCAACCCTTCCGGCTGAAGAAATACCGCTTCTTCAACATGGGGAAAGACCACTTCTATTTCGACGACTTCCTCAACCGCAGCATTCTGCAAAAGGTGGCGGCGGACTGCTATCTGCCGATGAACGCGCTGTTCCTGAAGCTGATTCGGGAGCACGGGGGGGATAACGTGCGGGTGTCGTTCTCCATCTCCGGGATCGCCATCGAACAGTTCAAACTCTATGCGCCGGAGGTGATCGACAGCTTCCGCGAGCTGGCGCAGACGGGAGCGGTGGAGTTTCTGGCGGAGACCTATGCCCACTCGTTGGCGTCGCTGACCAACCGGGAGGAGTTCGAACGGCAGGTGCGGCTCCATGCCGATACGATCGAAGAGCTGTTCGGCCAGCGGCCGACCACTTTCCGGAACACTGAACTGATCTACAGCGACGGAATCGGAGAGATGGCTTATAACTTGGGATACCACACGCTGTTGACCGAAGGGGCCAAGCATATCTTGGGGTGGAAGAGTCCGAACTTCGTCTACGCCAATGCCATCAAGCAGGAGTTGAAGCTGCTGTTGCGGAATTTCCGCCTGAGCGACGACATCGCTTTCCGCTTCTCGGATCAGGGATGGGACGGCTGGCCGCTGACGGCGGACAAGTACATCGGCTGGATCGCGGAGCAGGAAGGGGAGATCATCAACCTCTTTATGGACTACGAAACCTTCGGGGAGCATCAGAAAGGGGATACCGGGATTTTCGACTTCATGGAGCGGTTCGTGGCGGAGGTGGTGCGCCATCCGGAGTTGCAGTTCCGCACGCCGAGGCAGCTTGCGGCGAAATTCCAGCCGGTTTCGGTCTTGCATGTGCCGCACCCGATCTCGTGGGCGGACGAGGAACGCGATATTACGGCGTGGTTGGGGAACGAACTGCAGGACGAGGCCTTCGGAAAACTCTACTCGCTGCAGGAAAAGGTCGTCCGGTTGGACGATCCGGACATGCTGCGGGTCTGGTATGCGCTTCAGTCGTCGGACCACTTCTACTATATGTGCACCAAGTGGTTCTCGGACGGGGATGTCCACAGCTATTTCAACCCGTACGACTCGCCGTACGATGCGTTCATGAATTACATGAATGTCTTCAGCGATTTCAAACGCGAGGTCGAACGGCGGGTGGTCGGATAGGGCGGTTTGTTATCTTCGTTGCATGGCAGAGACAGGGCTGGAAACATGGGGGCCGGATTACCCTTTCCCGGAGGGGATCGTTCTCCCGATCGACAAACCGCTCGGTTGGACTTCGACCGATGTGGTGCGCAAGGTGCGGACGCTGATGCGCAAGCTGGGGCATCGCAACATCAAGGTGGGGCATGCCGGGACGCTCGATCCGCTGGCGACGGGGGTGCTGCTGGTCTGTGTGGGGCGGGCCACGAAGCGGGTGGATGCGTTGCAGGCCGAGGAGAAAGAGTACTTGGCGACGATCGAAATCGGGGCCACGACGCCGAGTTTCGATTTGGAACACCCGGTCGATGCGCGTTATCCGTGGGAGCATATCACGCGCGAGCGGATCGAGGTGGTTTTGGAGGGTTTCGTGGGGGAGCAGGAGCAGGAACCGCCGCTCTATTCGGCTAAAAAATTGGAGGGGCGCCGGGCTTACGAGTATGCCCGGGAGGGGGAGGAGGTGCGCATGCGGAAGGCGTCGGTTACGATCTATTCGGCCTGCCTCGAGGCGTGCGGTTTGCCGGAGACGCCGCGGGCGGAGGTGCGAATTGTTTGCAGCAAGGGGACTTATATCCGGTCGTTTGCCCGGGATTTCGGGCGGCGGTTGGGAAGCGGGGCGCATTTGACCGCCTTGAGGCGGGTTCGCAGCGGAGGGTTTCGGGTGGAGGAGTGTGTCGATTTGGCGACGTTGCAGGATCGGTTGCTCCGGCCGGTTCCGGATGGTGGGACGAAGGAGGTCGGATAGATTGATATTCTTCTGTTTCCTGTCTGTTTACTCAAGGTATAGGCAGCCCATAGCCCGCCGCGGGCACGCGGGGCCTGCCCGGCCTGAGGGCAGTTTTCTCTTGGGGGGTATAGGCTTGTAGGGGTATAGGCTGCCAGTAAGACACCCGAAGGGTGCGGGTCAGTCGTCCGGCGCGGAGACACGAGCACCGTCGAGTGTCGGAGCCAGCCGGTGGGGGGCGGC
>JAFLSI010000043.1:0-5194 GCA_022511025.1 Rikenella sp.
CCCGAAAGTCTTTTTGGTTCTTTTTCTTCAGAAAAAGAACGGTTCCATACCCGGCTCCAAGAATAAACAGCAAAAAGCGAAAGGTTATTTCAGCAATTTATCGAAGAGCGGGCGGAGGCTGACCAAGTTATTGATGATAGTCGGCAGATCCGCGGCAGCGACCCGTTCCTGTTGCATCGAATCCCGGTGTCGGATCGTAACCGAGCCATCTTCGGTCGACTGGTGGTCGACCGTGATGCAGAGCGGCGTTCCGATCGCATCCTGTCTGCGGTATCGTTTTCCGATGCTGTCCTTTTCGTCGTATTGCACGAAGTGGTCGAACTTCAGATCGTCGACGATTTTGCGGGCCATCTCCGGCAGTCCGTCTTTTTTGACTAACGGCAAGACCGCCGCCTTGACCGGCGCCAATGCCGCCGGGAAACGCAGCACGACCCGTTCTTCGCCGTTGTCGAGTTTCTCTTCGGTGTAGGCGGCCGAAAAGACCTGCAGGAACATCCGGTCGACCCCGATCGACGTCTCGACCACATACGGCGTGTAGCTTTCGCCGCTTTCCGTATCGAAATACTGGATCTTTTTGCCCGAGAACTTGGCATGTTGCGAGAGGTCGAAATCGGTTCGCGAGTGAATCCCCTCGACCTCCTTGAATCCGAACGGGAATTCATATTCCACATCCGTCGCCGCATTGGCATAGTGGGCCAGTTTTTCGTGGTCGTGGAACCGGTAGCGGTCGTCGCCGAACCCCAAAGCCCGGTGCCAGTTCATGCGGAACTGCCGCCAGTGTTCGAACCACTGCATTTCGGTTCCCGGCTTGACGAAGAACTGCATCTCCATCTGTTCGAACTCCCGCATGCGAAAGATGAACTGCCGCGCCACGATCTCGTTCCGGAACGCCTTGCCGATTTGCGCGATCCCGAACGGGATCTTCATCCGGCCCGTCTTCTGCACATTGAGGAAATTGACGAAGATCCCCTGTGCCGTCTCCGGCCGCAGGTAGACGATGCTCGCGCCGTCCGCCGTCGAACCCATCTGCGTGCTGAACATCAGGTTGAACTGCCGGACATCGGTCCAGTTTTTGGTCCCGCTGACCGGGCAGACGATCTCCAGCTCCTCGATCAACGCCTTGACACCGGCCAGATCGTTGGCATTCAGTACCTCCGCCATTTTCGCATGCGCCGCATCGCGTTTGGCCGCCAATTCGAGCACGCGCCCGTTGGTCGTCCGGAACTGCTGCTCGTCGAACGCCTCGCCGAACCGTTTGGCCGCTTTCGCCACCTCTTTTTCGATTTTCTCGTCCTGTTTGGCGATCCACTCTTCGATCAACACATCGGCCCGGTACCGTTTTTTGCTGTCCTTGTTGTCGATCAGCGGGTCGTTGAAAGCCCCTACGTGTCCCGATGCCTCCCACGTCTTCGGGTGCATGAAAATCGCCGCGTCGATCCCCACGATGTTGTCGTGCAGCTTGGTCATCGCGTCCCACCAGTACCGCTTGATATTGTTCTTGAGTTCGACACCCAACTGTCCATAATCGTAAACGGCCGACAAACCGTCGTATATCTCGCTGGAGGGGAAGATAAACCCGTATTCCTTGCTGTGGGCGATCAGTTTCTTGAAAAGTTCTTCTTGTGTCATCGTTCGGTCAGCTTGTTTATCGACTGACAAAGGTAATGAATTCCTTCGGTTGCTGTGCGGGACTGTTCTCGATATTCGTTATTTTTGTAGCCGGGATTTATGGGAAGAATCGTAGCCATAGACTATGGACGCAAACGGGTGGGGTTGGCGACGACCGATCCGTTGCAGCTGATCGCCACGGCGCTGGATACGGTGCCGGCGCATGAGGCGGTGGACTACTTGCAGCGGTATGCGGCGGCCAACGAGGTGGAACGGTTCGTGGTCGGAGAACCGCGGCAGATGAACGGCGAACCGTCGGAGGCGCAGCGGTATATCCTGCCTTTCGTGAATCGTTTGCGCAAGGCGGTGCCGTCGGTTCCGGTGGTCTTCTTCGACGAACGCTTTACGTCGGTCTTGGCCCACCGGGCGATCATCGAGGGGGGGGTGAAAAAACGGACCCGGCGCGAAGACAAAGGGTTAGTGGACCGGGTCAGTGCGGTCATTATTTTGCAGTCCTACTTGGAGTCGGTGGCGGCACCCCTTGACCGGGGCTGAAACCGGACCGCCGCTCCGAGTGCAGATACGCCAAAACAGAACGACACGAATATGATATTACCGATTTACATTTACGGCTCCCCGGTTTTGCGGGAGGTGGCGAAGGATATCGACCCGGCGGCCTATCCGAATCTCAATGGGTTGATCGGCGACATGTTCGAGACCATGTCCGGGGCCGATGGGGTGGGGCTGGCTGCGCCGCAGATCGGATTGCCGATCCGGCTCTTTTGTATCGACCTGACCCCCGTGGCCAAGGAGGTGCCGAAAGGGATGCCCCTCAAACAGGTCTTTATCAATGCCCGGATTTACGAACGCAGCGAGGAGGAGGTGAAGATGAACGAAGGGTGCCTCAGCCTGCCGGGGTTGAACGAAGATGTGGTTCGGCCGGCACGGATCCGGATCCGCTACTTGGACGAGAAGCTGACGCCGCGGGACGAGACGTTCGACGGGTATCCGGCGCGGGTGATTCAGCACGAGTACGACCATATCGACGGCGTGGTTTTTACGGACCGGGTGGCTCCGATCCGGAAGAATTTGATCAAGTCCAAGCTGGGTGCGTTGACCAAAGGGAAGTATCGGGCGGGTTACCGGTGCAAGGTGGCGAAATAGCGAACGAGACGGAAGACAGGGTCGCCCCCTGTTGACAAAGTTCGGGTCTGCTTGGCCGGTATCGGCCAAACAGACCCGAACTTTGTTTTACGACTGAATCGAGCGAAAGAGGCCTTATTCCCCCGCCGCCGCAGCGATCCCCAATGCCTCCGCATCGGCCGCTGTGAACGCATACGACTGTCCCCGGAGCCGGTTCCACGCTCCGCGGGTGAAGTCCGGAACCGCCACCGGCGCACTCCCGTTCTCGATCGACAGTTCGGATAGCCCCGTCAGGCACGACATCTCGGCCGCATCGTAGACATCCATGTCTAACGGCAGTCCGTTCCGCAGGCAGTAGATCAACCGGTAGTCCATCACGAAATCCATTCCGCCGTGTCCGCCGACCTCCTGCGCCAGCGCCCCCACCTGCCGGATCACCGGATGGCGGTACTCCTCCATCAGCCGGTCGAATGTCGCGCGCGGTACGTAGCTGTGTCCGCTTAGGTTTTGATAGTCCGCCCCCTGTATCGCTTCGTTGTCCGCTTCGAGTGCGATCCCCGTCATCGGGTATTTCTGTGCGAACCCTTTCGTTCCGCTCACTTGGTGGATGCGGCTGTACGGACGCGGACTCGTTACGTCGTGCTGCACCATCATCGTTTTCCCGTTTTCCGTCCGGATCAGGGTCGTCGTGTGGTCGCCCATCCGGTACGGCGTTTTGGCATAGGCCGATGTGTCGCCGAACTTCTTCCGGGCATACTCCGTCATCCCGAACTGGTCGGTGTTCATCGACACCAGCGTCTTCATCCGGTCGCCGCGGTGAATCCCCAGAATCTGTGCGATCGGTCCCAATCCGTGGGTCGGGTAGACATCGCCCGTCCGGTGGGTGTTCTGTTTCAGTCGCCACATGTCGGCATAGTGGCCCGGTTCGCCCGCTTGGGCGAAGTTCATCGAACGCAGGTCGTGCAGGTAGGCCCCCTCGACGTGGATCACCTCGCCGAACAGCCCCTTTTGCGCCATGTTCAGCGTCGCCATCTCGAAGTTGTCATAGACGCAGTTTTCGAGCATGATGCAATGTTTCCGGGTCTGTTCGGCCGTGTTGACCAGCGCCCAGCACTCGTCGACCGACATCGCCGCGGGCACCTCGATCGCCACATGTTTCCCCGCTTTCATCGCCTCCACCGCGATCGGCGTGTGCCACTCCCAGCCGGTGCAGATGTAGACCAAATCGACATCCAGCTGCGCCACCAGTCTGCGCCAGGCCGCCGTGTCGCCGAAATATTCCTGTGCCGCCGGCCGCCCTTTCTTTTGCAGCATCGCATTGGAGGCCTTGACCCGGTCTTCGTACACGTCGCACAAGGCCACGATTTCGACCCCCGGAATATAGGTGTACCGCCGCACCGCGTCTCCGCCGCGCATCCCCAACCCCACGAAAGCCACCCGGACGGTATCGATCGGTTCGGTCGCTAAGTTCAGCACGTCGGTCTGTCCCGCCGCCCGTTCCGGCACCGGCAGTTCGATGATCCGCCCCTCCTGCGCACTGTCGGCCGAAGAGGACGGCGCGCCGCAGCCCTGAAAACCGGCCGCGACCCCCGCCGCAACGAACGCAGCGCAAAGTATCTGTTTGATTTTCATACCTGTTTTTTCGTAATAGTTGCGTTTGTTACTTCTTCTGCGAAGCCTGGCACACCCGGCTCAACTCGCCGAAGAGCCGTTCCACCCCTTCCGTCATTTCGCGCCGCACCTGGGCATAGTGTTTCCGCACCAAAGAGGCGTTGTGTTTTTCTGCCGGCCGGTTGATCCGGTCGAGCAGCGTGTTGTTGAGTTCCGCCGCTTGGTTGACGATCTCGAAAATCGCGTCGCGCTGCTCGGCAGGCTGAAAATAGAGGGCGACATAGGCGTCCGAAATCACTTCGTTTACCAAGTAGGTGAGGTCTTTTTTGAGGTTGCGAATGCTTGCCATGACTCGATTGTATTTGGTTTGCTTTTGTGAGCCGACAAAGTTAATGTTTCCGCTCCAACATTCCAAGGGCTGCGCCCGGTTGTTTCGATCGGTCCGGGTCCGCACCCTCCTGCGGCGGCGGGTCGAGCGGCAGCTCCACCGTGAAGGTCGTTCCGACGCCGAGTTCGGTGTCGAATGCGATGCGGCCGCCGAGCAGCTCCACGATCTTGCGCGAAAGGGCCAGCCCTAAGCCGCTGCCGCTGCTTTTGGTCGTGAAGTTGGGGACGAAGATCTTCGTCCGAATCTCCTCCGGAATCCCCGGCCCGCTGTCCCGGAAGCGGACGGAGACGCGGTCCGCCTCCCTTTGCAGCTCGATGTCGATCCGCCCCTCCGCTTGCCCGGCCATCGCCTGAACCGCATTCTGGCAGATGTTGACGAACACCCGTGTCAGGTGGTCCGGATCGGCGTTCACCCACACCGGGTCCCCGGTCGGGCGGGGGGGAT
>JAFLSI010000043.1:5204-12076 GCA_022511025.1 Rikenella sp.
GGCCGGTCGATATCGACCGGCCGACCCTCGATCTTCAGCCGGATGCCGATCCGCTCGTCGCCCGAATAGAGTTTCGCCACCCGGCCGACCAACGGCACCAAGTCGACCCGTTCCGGATGCCCTTCGCCTAACTTGGCGAAGTCCGAAAACTCGCTGGCGATCTTCGTCAGCAGGTCGATCTGTTCGAGCAGCAGGTCGAGGGTCGATTCCACCCGTTCCCTCAGTTCGTCGCCGCTGCCGTGGCGCAGGTAGTGCTGAAGCATCTGGATCTTGAGCCGCATCGGGGTCAGCGGGTTTTTGATCTCGTGGGCCACCTGCCGCGCCATCTCGCGCCACGCCCCCTCGCGTTCGCTCCGGGCCAGCTGGCGGTAACTCTCCTCCAAGTAGTCGATCATCGTGTTGTACTGTTCGATCAGCAGCCCCACTTCGTCGCTGATTTTTCGTCCCGACCCGATCGCGTCGATCTTCTGCATCCGGGAGATGTTGCCCAGCGCTTCGCGAAGCCGGTTGAACGGCTTCGCGAGCAGCCGGTAGAGCAGCTCCGAAAGCACCACCGCCACGCCGAGGATGATCAAAAACAGACTCAGCACATCGACCAACAGTTTGCGATGCTGGACACTGCTGTTGTCGAGCGAGCTGTAGTACTCCAAGTTGAGGTACCCGCGCAGCTCCCCGCCGACGACGACCGGGGCGAAAGCGGAGAGGTAATCCCGCCCCTCGGCGATCGTACAGAACGGCTGGTGCCGGTAGCGGAGCTGCCGGTAGGCTTTGTCGTTCATGCGCACGAGCCGGTGGGCGTGGTCGTCGGAGGCGCCGGCCAGCTCCCCGTCCGGCAGAAAGAGGTTGATGTCGTACCGCGGGTCTTTGTTTTCCTCGCCGATCCACTGGCCGGCCGTTTGCGGGTCGAGCGGCCGGCTCTCCAAATAGCGGACGATGCTGCTTCCCAACCGCTGCATCTGGTTGTTGACGAACCGCTGCTGCTCTTCGTCGAAGTTGGCCCGGGTGTGGCGGATGATGACGAACGTAACGGAGATCATGGCGAACAGCACGACGCCGATCACCACCATCCGGATCCGGAAAGTCATGCGGGTGCCCAACCGCCGGATGTCGAACGTGTATCCGGCCGCCTCCAACAACAGTCCGCTGAGGACGAAAAGCAGCAGGAAAAGGTAGGCGAACAGGGCGACGGCGTCCAACAGGGTCGTCGTTTTCCGGCTGATGATCAGGGTGGTTCGTTCGCCGTCGCTGTCGTAGTTGTAGAGGAGGTGCCGTTTGCCCCCTTTTTTGATCAGGGTGTCGCGTCCGGCGGCGATCGCTTCGGCGAGGAACTGGTAGTCGTTCCCGTTTCCGTACCGGAAGTCGATCCGGTGGTTGCGCACCCGGGCGTAGGTGAAGTCGCGGAACCGGTTGTCTATGTTCCGCTCGTCGATCTCCGACCCTTCGCGATACTGGAGCAGACGCTCTTGCGGTGCCCGCTCTAAAATCCGGGCATAGAGCATCTGGGCGTTGTTCCGGGCCGATTTGTTCTCCTGAGTGGCAAAGTAGGAGATGTAGAGGCTGAAGATCAGCAGCGAGATCAGGAACGAGTCGTAGTGCCGGTAGCGCAGCCGCAGGTAGTGGGCGCCGATCGAAAAGAGGTAGAACACCACCAGCATGTATTCGGTGTGGTGCAGCTGGCTGCGGACGGGCAGCAGAAAGAGGAGGATTTCGGCGGCCGTAACGGCGGTTCGCCAGCCGAGTTTCCGGGTGCCGAAGAGGCTTTGGTTGGTGTAGCCGGTCAGAATCCGGGCGCTGACGAACAGCACGGCCAACAGATAGAATACGAGGCTGGTGTACGACAGGTCGAAGATGTCGTTGAGTTGGAGGTTGATCTTGGGCGAGTAGATCGAGAGGATCAAGGCATAGTGGAAGATGGCGACCATGCCGGCGATCAGGGTGCAGAAGGCGAGTCCGGCGACAGCCTGTCCGCGCGGTCCGCTGTGCCGGCAGCGCCAGCTCAGCTTGGCGCGCACTTGGAACAGGTAGACGGCGAAGACGAAGAAGAAGCCGTAGGTGAGAATCGAGTCGCCGAGCGACACGAGGATCGGGTTGTACAGACCGTAGATGGGGCGGAAAAGGATGCTGTTGCCGTTGGGGATGCCGCTGAAGTGGATGCCTATGCGCAGCAGGGCGAGGAGGAGAAACAGCAGGCCGGCTTTCCGGCAGGCGTTCTGGCGGGAGGTGTGCCGGCGGACGAGGTTTTTGAGGCGGAAACAGAGCAGCAGGATGCCGACCCAGCCGCAGGATTCGGCCCACCACGGCATGGCGGTCGTCGGGAGGGCTTCGACGAAGAAAGTGCTGTCGCCGAACGCGACGGGAATGGCCTGCCCGCCCGGGGTCCGGATGCTGTCGGCGGAGCCGGACAGGGCGATCCGCTGTTCGGGGAAGAGGGCCGGATTGTACCGGTCGCGCTGCCGGTCGTACAGTTCGACGGCGATGACGGCGCTCTTGCCGTTCCGGCTTTGCAGCTGGCTGACGAGCAGGTCGTTGTCGATCTGCCGGAGGCTCCGGTCGGGGTGGAGCCAAAAGGCGTCGGAGTCGGCCTGAAACCGGTCGTTCGACCAGTAAACGAGGGCCGAGTCGCGGAACAGGAAGAGCGAAACGCCGGTCGGCGGCTCCTGCTCCCAAAGGCGCCGGATGTACAGGGTGTCGTTCTCCGCATCGAGCCATCCGTCGGTCGCGGGGAGGCTCTCCCGGAGCAGGGCTCGGAGCGCGTGCTGCGTGTGCCGGGTGTCGGGGTCGGCGCGGCGGCGGCCGACGAGGAAAAAGGAGTAGAACAGGTTGATGCCTAAAAGCACGAAGGTCAGCAGCCGGACGGCCCGCCGGAGGCGGGACCGAACGGGACGGCCGAAGGTGTGCAGCGGGTCGAGGAAGTGGCTGACGGTTTTGAACATGGCGGAGTCGGCAGGGGTGCGGAATCAGCGGTGGTGGTACGGTTCGCCGCCGAGGATCGTAAAGGCGCGGTAGAGCTGCTCGGCGAAAATCAACCGGACCATCTGGTGCGAATAGGTCAGGGGCGAGAGCGAGAGCCGTTCGTCGGCGCGGGCGTACACGGCGTCCGAAAAGCCGTAGGCGCCGCCGATCACGAAAACCAATTTGCGTGTCCCGCGGTTCATGACCCCTTGCAGCCACTCGGCCAAGGCGACGGAGCCGGCGGGCAGCCGTCCGTTCTCGTCGAGCAGTACGACCCGGTCGCCGGGAGCGATCCGGTCGAGGATCGAAGCGCCTTCGGCCGTTTTGATCTGTTCTTCGCGCAGATTCCGGGCGTTCTTCAGTTCGGGAATGACGGTCTGAACGAAACGTACGTAATGCCCCAACCGCCCGACGTACTCCCGGATGCCGCTCTCCAACCACGTGCCGACGGTCTTTCCCACGACGATTTGTTCGATGACCATTGCCTCTCCCTGTACTTGATCGTAAGATCGGTTTGCTGCAAAACTACAAAAAGGCTGCCGATTCCTCTCGTTTTTATTTCCTATTTTTGCAGAAATTCCGACCGGGGGCAGCCTGTTGTTCCCGAATAAAAATCTCAAAGAACGATGAAAGAGGCATACGAACCGTTCGTGGACCGGTTGATCGAGCTGGCCATCGCCGAAGATATAGGCGACGGCGACCACACCTCGCTCAGTGCGATACCTGCCGGGGAGCGCGGGCGGATGAAGCTGCTCGTCAAGGAGTCCGGCGTGCTGGCCGGCGTCGAGATCGCCGAACGTGTCTTCCGGCGGTTGGATCCGACCGTGAGTTTCGAGCGGAGGCTGAAAGACGGCGACCGGGTGGAGCCGGGCGACATCGCATTTTATGTCGAAGGGACCTTGATCACCCTGCTGCAAGCCGAACGCATCATCCTGAATATCATGCAGCGGATGAGCGGTGTGGCGACCCGGACGGCGCTCTATGCCGATGCGCTCGAGGGGTTGAAAACGAAAGTGCTGGATACGCGGAAAACTACGCCGGGGATGCGCGTGCTCGACAAGATGGCTGTCCGGATCGGGGGCGGGGAGAACCACCGGATCGGGCTGTTCGATATGATCCTGCTCAAGGACAACCACATCGACTTCGCCGGCGGGATCGACCGGGCGTTGACGGGGGCGAGGCGCTATTTGGCCGATCATCACAAGGCGCTGAAGATCGAGATCGAAGTGCGGTCGTTGGAGGATATAGACCGGGTTTTTGCGGCGGGGGGGGCCGACCGGATCATGTTCGACAACTTTACCGTCGAACAGACCCGGGAGGCGGTCCGGCGGGTGGCCGGGCGGGCCGAGACCGAGTCGTCGGGCGGGATTACGCTCGAAAACCTGAGGGCCTATGCCGAGTGCGGGGTGGACTATGTGTCGGTCGGAGCGCTGACCCACCAGATCAAAAGTTTGGACATGAGTCTGAAAGCGGTGGAACTATGCGAAAAATAATCTTCTGGACAACGGTTTTTTGCGTCTCGGCCGGGGTTTCGGCCGAGGCCGGAGAGCGGCGGCCGGTCGGGTACGACGACATCGCCTCCGGGCGGTTGGCGGCCAAGAGTGTGAGCGGACTGCGGCCGATGCGGGACGGAGAGCACTACACGACCCTGAACCGCGGACAGGTGTTGAGGTGGCGGTATGCGGACGGGGCGTTGGTCGATACCCTGTTCCGGATGCCGGAGGGGTTCCCGCGGGTGGAGAGCTACACGATGAGCGACGACGAGAGCAAAGTGCTGCTGGCGACGGGACGGGTGCCGATCTACCGGCATTCCTCCTTGGCCGATTACTATGTGTACGACCGGCCGACGGGGGCATTGCGGCCGCTGTCGCCGAACGGGAAGCAGCAGGAGGCCACCCTCTCGCCGGACGGAACCAAGGCGGCTTTCGTGCGCGACAATGATCTCTACGTGGTCGATCTCGGCAGCGGCGGGGAGCGGCGCATTACGCACGACGGGGAGCGCGGGCGGATCATCAACGGGATTCCGGACTGGGTCTACGAGGAGGAGTACAGCTTCTCCCGGGCCTACGAGTGGGCGCCGGGTTCGGATGCGATCGCTTTCTGCCGGTTCGACGAGAGCGGCGTGCGGGAGTACTCGATGAATACGTTCCGCGGACGGCTCTATCCGGAAAACTACGACTTCAAGTATCCGAAGGCGGGCGAAACGAATTCGGTGGTCGAGGTCAAGGTCTACCGCTTCGACGGCGACTCGACCCTGACGGTCGACCTCGATTCGGGGAGGGATTCGACCGACATTTATGTGCCGCGCATCGAGTGGGCGGCGGCCGGAGGCGGGGAGGGTCCGATGCTGGCGGTGCACTGGCTCAACCGGTTGCAGAACCATTACCGTCTTCTGCTGGCTTCGCCCGTTACCGGGGCGAGCACGGTGCTGTACGAGGAGCGGAATCCTAAGTATGTGGAGCGCATCGACGACCGGACGGTTGTATTTCTGCCGGACGGGCAGGGCTTTGTGGTCAAGAGCGAACGGGACGGATGGATGCACCTCTACCGGTATGACAGGCAGGGGCGGCTGCTGAACCGGATTACGGAGGGGGAGTGGGAGGTAACGGCGCTGTACGGGATCGACAGCCGGTCGGGCCGGGTCTACTACCAATCGACCGAGGGTTCGCCGCTCCGGCGGAGGGTTTACAGCATCGGGCTGAACGGCCGCGGCAAGCGGCAGCTCTCACCGGCCGGGGAGGAGGGGACGCACGACGGGGTGTTCGGTCCGGGGTACCGGTACTGGATCGACTCTTTCTCGGATACCCGGACCCCGACAACGGTAACGCTGCGGCGGACAGCGGACGGACGGACCGTGCGGGTGTTGGAGGAGAACGGGACTTTGCGGAGGCGGATTGAGGCGGAATACCTGCTGCCGCGCAAGGAGTTTTTTACGTTCACTACGCCGGAGGGCGTTACGCTGAACGGATACTGGCTGAAACCGGCGGATTTCGACTCGACCCGGCGCTATCCGGTGCTGATGACGCAGTACAGCGGGCCGGGCTCGCAACAGGTGGCGGATCGCTGGGGGTGGTCGTGGGAGGCGGCGCTGGTGCGGGAGGGGATTTTGGTCGCCTGTGTGGACGGGCGGGGGACGGGCTTCCGGGGCGAGGAGTTCCGGAAGTGTACGTATGGCAATCTGGGGGGATTGGAGGTGCAGGACCAGATTGCGGCGGCGCGCTATATCGGGTCGCTGCCGTATGTCGACCCGGCGCGGATCGGAATTTACGGCTGGAGTTTCGGGGGATTCATGGCGCTGAACTGCATCCTCAAGGGGAACGATGTGTTCGCACTGGCGGTGGCAGTGGCGCCGGTAACCTCGTGGCGCTACTACGACACGATCTATACGGAACTCTACAACGGACTCCCGCAGGAGAATGCGGCGGGCTACGACGACAACAGTCCGATCTTTTTTGCCGATCGATTGCGGGGAAAACTGCTCTTGGCGCACGGAACGGGGGACGATAATGTCCATGTCCAGAACAGTTTCGAGATGATCGAACGGTTGGTGAAGGCGGGCAAGTCTTTCGAGATGGCGATCTATCCGGACGAGAATCACGGCATGGGTTCTTCGCGGAACCATTTGCTGCGCCGGGCGATCGAGTTCATTGCGACGGGGCTGTAACGGTTGTGGCGGGAGGCGTTGCGTCTTTTGTTGGCCGCCTTTACCCAGCGTCCGATGCCGGCGGAGGTTGTTCCGAGCAACTAATCGGTTGGAGTGCCCAGCGGCACCGGGTCAGCCGCCCGGCGCGGAGACACGAGCACCGTCGAGTGTCGGAGCCAGCCGGTGGGGGGCGGCTGGCCCGCCCGACTCTGTCGAGTCGGAGGGTATAGGCTGCCAGTAAAACACCCGAAGGGTGTGCGCCGCAGGCGCAGCGAGC
>JAFLSI010000044.1 GCA_022511025.1 Rikenella sp.
GGGCACTCCAACCGGGAGTTTGCTTTGCCTTAGAGGGGTGGGCGCGAGGCCGAATCGGGTATAGGCTGCCAATAAAACACCCAACGGGTGCGGGTCAGCCGTCCGGCGGGATTTGTTCCGAGCAAACTAATCGGTTGGAGTGCCCAGCGGCACCGGCTGGCCCGAGCGACCGGAGGTCGCAGGTGTTTTTCTCGGATCGCAAGTTGCGTCTGGGGTAGAGGCTGTCAACAAAACACCCAACGGGTGCGGCGCTGGCGAAGGCCCGCATTGTTCAGATTTCTCATCGAAAATCAGTAGCTTTGCAGCATGGCGAAAAAAAGGAAACTGCTCCTCTTTCGAGGCGACAAGCCCCTGTGGATCATCGTCGCCGCCCTTTTTCTCGTTTCGCTGCTCGTCGTCTACTCCGCCACCGCCGCCATGGCCTATCGCGAAGTAGACGGCAACACCTCCTACTACCTCTTTCGGCAAGCCCGATTCATCATGATCGGCTTTTTCGTGATCATCGTCGTCCACTGGATCGACTACAGATACTACGCCCGGTACGCCAAAGCCCTGTTCAAAGTCAGCGTCATTCTCGTAGTGCTCGCCTACCTCGTCGGCATTTCGCTGAACGAAGCCTCGCGATGGATCAAGATCCCCGGCCTCGGCTTCACCTTTCAGCCATCGGAACTGCTCAAAGTAACCCTCGTCGTTGTGGTAGCCCAGCAATTGGGGATCCGGCAGAGCGTCATTACCAAGCTGCCCATCCTGCCCCCATTGACTCCCGGCGGGTGGCAACGGAACCCCCAGCGCAGTTTCGACATCTGGTACAAAACCACCCGCCCCTTAGTATTTCCGATCCTCGCCGCCACCCTTGTCGTGCTGCCCGCCAACTTCTCCACCGCATTGATTCTGTGGAGCACCTGCATGACCATGTTAGCGATCGGCCGCGTGCAGAAACGCCAGTTGAACCGGTTGATCCTCGTAACATTCGCCACCGGAGCCGTGATTATCAGCGGGATGTATTTCGCCGGACTGGGTCGGGCCCAGACCTGGGTGAACCGCGTGATGCAATTCACCGGATTGACCGAAGCCGTCGCCGACACCCGTCAGGCCAGTCAGGACAGCTACCAAGTGCAGCAGGCCGAAATCGCCATCGCCTCCGGCGGCGTAGTGGGCAAAGGACCCGGCAACAGCACTCAGCGGTCGCAGCTGCCCCACCCCTACTCCGACTTCGCCTACGCCTTCATCATCGAAGAGTACGGGATTGTCGGCGGGATCGTCGTTTTTGTGTTGTATCTTTGGATCTTCTATCGCGCCGGACTGATCGTGCGGCGGTGCAACCGGCCGTCGCAAGGATTGATGGTGCTGGGACTGAGTTTGATCATTACCTCGCAAGCCTTTGTGAACATGGCCGTCTCCGTGGGGCTGCTCCCCGTTACGGGCCAGCCCCTGCCGTTGATCAGCATGGGCGGTTCCTCCGTATTTTTCACCTGCGTAGCGATGGGGATGATTCTCGGCATCAGCCGCGAGAGCGAGCGGGAGCTGCTCGAACAGCAGGAGGCGGCAGCAGCGGCGATGCAGGAGAGAGAAAGAGAGAGAGGCGAACCCCCGCTCGCCGAGGAAGATACGGCACAGGAGCAGGTTCATGCAGAGGAGCCGCCGGCGGTTCCGTTACGCAGGCCGTTGGTGTTGCGTCCGCGCATCCCCAAACAACGGAACGACCAAGAGGGGAGCGACATGGAGACAAACGAAGAGCTGACCTTGATCGACCGCAGCGAAGCGATCGGCTGGGAGGAAGAGAGCGGTGCTTCGCGGCGCGAAGTAGTCGATTTGATAGACGAAGACAATGAATAACAAACCGTTACGAGTAATCCTCAGCGGCGGAGGAACCGCCGGGCACATCCATCCCGCCTTGGCCGTAGCCGATGCCCTGCGGGCGGAGTTGGGGGACGAAGGGGTCGAGTTGCTGTTCGTGGGGGCCGAAGGGAAGATGGAGATGGAACGCGTGCCCAAAGCCGGTTACCGGATCGTAGGGCTGCCGGTGGCCGGGTTGCAGCGGCAGCATCTGTTTTCCAAAGCCAACCTGCTGCTGCCGTTCAAAGTCATTCGCAGTTTGAGGCAGGCGAGGCGGATCGTGCGGGAGTTTCGTCCGGACATTGCAGTCGGGTTCGGCGGATACGCCAGCGCTCCGGTGCTGCGGGCCGCGCAGCGGCAGGGGATTCCGACCGTCATTCAGGAGCAGAACTCCTATGCCGGGCTGACCAACCGGCTGCTGGCGAAACGAGCCGAGGCGATCTGCGTGGCGTACGAAGGGATGGAACGGTTCTTTCCGGCAGAGAAGATCATCTACACCGGGAACCCGCTTCGCCATTCGTTCGGAACGGCTGCCGAACCGACAGAGGCGATGAAGCGGGAGGCCTATGCCCACTTCGGGTTCGCATCGGCGGAGGGAGCCGGACGGAAAACCCTGCTCGTTACCGGAGGGAGCTTGGGGGCAGGGACGCTCAACCGGTGTCTGCTCGGAGCGCTCGATCTGTTGGCAGCGCGGGACGACGTGCAGGTCATTTGGCAGAACGGAAAGTATTACGAGGCGCAGTTGGCCGCGGCGATCGAAGCGAAAGCGGGAGGGCTGCCGCGGAATGTGTGGCGGGGGGCTTTCGTGGAGCGGATGGAGTGGGCCTACGCCATTGCCGACGTCGTGGTGGCCCGCGCCGGAGCAGGAACCGTGTCGGAGCTGGAGTCGGTGGGACGGGCGGCGATCTTCGTACCTTCGCCCAACGTGGCCGAAGATCACCAGACCAAGAATGCGCAGGCATTGGCCGCACAGGGGGCGGCGACGATCGTACGGGACGACGAAGCGGCCGACCGGTTGATTCCGGCGGCGTTGGAGCTGCTGGCCGACGACAGGCGGAGGGCGGAGATGGCCGCCAACATACGGAAATTGGGACGGCCCGACGCGGCGGCAGAGGTGGCGCGGACGGTCATCCGGACAGCGAATCGATATGGCAACAAGAGATAACATCTACTTCATCGGAATCGGCGGGATCGGGATGAGTGCGCTGGCCCGCTACTTTCGTCATGCAGGGCGGCAGGTGGCGGGATACGACCGGACACCGTCTCCCTTGACAGAGGCATTGGAGGCGGAGGGGATCGCGGTGCACTACGAAGATGCCGTGGAGGCAATTCCGGAGGCTTTTCGGGACCCGGCGTCGACCTGCGTAGTCTACACACCGGCCGTTCCGGCGGAACACAGCGAATTGAGGTGGTTCCGGGCGAACGGATTCGAGGTGCTGAAACGGTCTCAGATGCTGGGGCTGTTGGGCGAGGGGCGTCGGGTGATGGCGGTGGCGGGGACGCACGGCAAGACGACCACGACGACCCTGGCGGCCCATTTCAACGCAGCGGCGGCCGGCGAGGGAAGTGCATTTCTGGGGGGGATCTCCAAGAATTTCGGTTCGAATCTCGTCTTAGGCAAGGGGGAGCGGGTGGTCGTCGAGGCGGACGAATTCGACCGTTCGTTCCTGCAACTCCGGCCGCAGGAGGCGGTCATCACCTCGATCGACCCGGACCATTTGGACATTTACGGGACATACGAGGCGGTTCGGGAGGCCTTCGTGCAGTTCGCGGAGCGGATCGTGCCGGGAGGGACGCTGATCGTCAAACGGGGGGTCGAACTGCCGCTGGGGCGGACGGACATCCGGCGGTACAGCTACCACCTGAGCGACCCGGCGGCGGATTTCCATGCCGAGCGGCTGACGGTGGATTCGGGGGGATACTACACGTTCGACCTCGTCTTTCCGGACCGGCGGATCGAGGGTTGCCGGTTAGGGATTCCGGGGGCGGTGAATGTCGAGAACTGCGTGGCGGCGGCGGCCTTGGTGTGGTGCGAGGGGTTCGTTTCGGACGGGGCGCTGCGCGAAGCGATGGCGACATTCCGGGGGGTGCAGCGGCGGTTCGACTTCTGGGTGAACGAGCCGGACCGGCCGCAGGGGATGATCTACATGGACGACTTTGCGCACCACCCGACAGAACTCCGGACGATGCTGACCTCGGTGCGGAAGATGTTTCCGAACCGGGAGCTGACGATAGTGTTTCAACCGCACCTGTACACCCGGACGCGCGATTTCGCGCCGGAGTTCGCCGAGGTGCTGAGTCTGGCGGACCGGGTGCTGCTGCTGCCGATCTATCCGGCGCGGGAGCTGCCGATTCCGGGGGTGTCGTCGGAGTTGATTCTGGCCGGGATCGAATCGCCCGTGAAAAAATTGATCGCCCAAGAAGAGCTGCTGGCGGAGGTGGAGGCACTGCCTCCGGGCGGGGTGCTGGTAACGGCGGGGGCGGGCGACATCGGGCGGTCTGGCGCTGCGGTGGCGGAACGGGTGCGGCGGAAGAACCGGCTGTAATGCAGCGGAGCCGGTGTTGCTGCAACTTGGCTCTGCGAGGTCAGCCGCCAGCCCTGCGGATGGTTCAGTACCCTGCAAGGCAAGACCGGCGCCGGCGGAGGCGATCACGAGCCGGGCGAGGGGCGCCCCACGGCTGACCCGGACACACAAAAAATAAAAAATAAGTAACCCTATCGACAAATGGCCTCCCGCGGTCGAAAAATAGTCCATATAGCCCTGCTCGCAGGTTTAGTCGTGTATGCCGTCGTCGCCATACGCTACTGTTCGGAACGGGAAGCCGGACTGCGGTGCACCGGCGTGCGGATCGAAGTGCAGGACAGCGCCCGTTCGGGATTCGTAACCCCCGGCCTCGTGCGGCAGTGGCTCTCCGACAGCGGACTCTACCGGGAGGGAGCAGCACTGCGCAGTATCGACGTGCATGCCGTCGAGCAGCTCGTCGAACGGCAGGACTACGTTCGGCAAGCCGACGCCTACACCGCCATCGACGGCCTGTTGCACATCGTCCTGAACCAGCGGCACCCCGTACTGCGCATCGTGAGCGAAGCCGGCCACAACTTTTACATCGACAGCACCTTGGTGCTGCTGCCCCCCCACCCCGACTGCACAGCCGACGTGCCCGCCGTGAGCGGTCGGTTTTCGTTTGCCTTTCCTCCCGGCCATTTCGGTCCGTTGGATGAAAAAAAGTTTCCTCAGGAGCAGGAATTGTTGCATAATCTCCTTAACTTTGTCCATCAAGTAGATACCGACCGTTTCTTAGGCGCTTTGATCGCCCAGATCTATTACGACGGTCGCGAGATCCGTCTGGTGCCGCGGGTCGGCAGCCAGACGATCCGCTTCGGATCGATCGCCGATTCGGTCCTCGTGCGGCAGCGGTTGCAGAAATTATCGCGGTTTTACCGCCGTTCGTTCGCCGAAGGATGGTGGAGGTCGGCCGCCGAAATCGACCTCCGGTTCCGCGGCCAAGTCGTTTGCAAAGGCATGCCGGTGCCGCCGGCCGACGAACCGGAGCGCGCGGAAAAACATAACTGAGAGCACACACCAGAGAGCTATGGAGAACAACGAATACGTGGCGGCCGTCGACCTCGGGACAACCAAAGTCGTGATGGCCGTCGGACGCAAAGCCGAGAAAAACAAGATCGAAATCGTCGCCCTGAAAGAGATGCAGTCGAGCGGCGTCATGAAAGGCGACCTGAAAAACATAGAACAGGCCTCGCAGGTTTTGCGCGAAGTCAAAAACCAGTTGGAACAGGAGCTGGGCGTAGTGGTTCGGGAGGCTTACGTCGGAGTTTCGGGACAGCACATCCAGTGCAACCGGACACAGGGATACGTTACCGTTCAGAACATGACCGACGCCGGAGTTACGGAGGTGCGGCGCAGCGACGTGGAACGGCTGATCGACGACCAGCGGAGCGCCTCGCTGCCGGCCGGAAAGACCATCATCAGCATTTTGCCGCAATCCTATATCTTGGACGGCGACGAAGACATCAGCGAACCGGTCGGAATGGAAGGGCGGAAGTTGGAGGCGAAATTCAACGTGATTATCGGCGAAGAGACCGCGATCGAACGGCTCAGACGCTGTTTCCAGCGCGTGGGGCTGAAGTTGGCGGGGATCGTGCTGCAACCGCTGGCATCGGCCGAAGCCGTGCTCAGCGACGATGAAAAGGAGTTAGGGGTCGCTGTGGTGGACATCGGCGGGGGGACGACAGACCTGTGCCTCTACTATGACAAAGTCATCCGGCACTTAGCCGTAATTCCGATCGGCGGGAATATCATCAACAAGGACATTCGGGCCTACGGGATACTGGAACGGTATGTCGAAAAACTCAAAGTCTCGTTCGGCGAAGCCGTGGCCGAACGGACGCCGGGAGACAAATACATCAACATTCCGAGCGTGAACGGACAGGCCCCGAAAGAGATCGCCGTGCGGACACTGGCCGGAATCATCGAAGCCCGGATGTACGACATCATCGACTACATCAAGATCGAAATCGAACGGTGCGGCTTCAAAGGGAAATTGGGGGCCGGAATCGTACTGACCGGCGGCGGGGCGAACCTGAAGAACCTCGACCAGCTCTTCAAACGGCACACCGGCTTGGATGTCCGGGTGGCGCAGCCGGTTACGTATGTGAGCGGAGACTCGGCCGAGCTGATCGCCTCGCCGAAATTCTCGACCTTGACCGGGATCATCCTCGATGCGGTGCGGAAAGGACATTACACCGAAATCGGCGAACGTCAGCCGGGAGTGATGGAGGGGGATGCGATGGAGGGAGGCCGGCAGCAGCCGCTGCAACAGCCCCAGCAAACGGAGGGATACGGCTATGCGGAAAACGACCGGAGCGGGATGGGATATGGAATGGGCGGAGGATACGGAGCGGATACGTACGACATGTCGGGAGGCGGGATGGAGAGCGGCGGCGAGGGGGATCCGTACGGGATGGAGCGACCGGTCTCGAACGGATACGAAGAAATGGGCGGCGGGATGGAGAGCGAGGAATACGACTATCCGCTGGACGACATTCGGCTGCGGAAGCCGAAGATGTCGGAACGGGTCCGGCGGTGGATCGGCCGCATGTTCACCGACGAAGAGGTCGACGACGACGACAACTATTGATCCGGTTTGGCAGATTTTCGAAGCGGCAAGGCCGCACCACACCTATACACGCGCTAACTAACCATGGTAGAATTCGTAGATATAGCTCCGGTCAGCTCCTCCATCATCATGGTGGTGGGGGTCGGCGGAGGCGGGAGCAATGCCGTGAACCACATGTTCAAATTAGGGATCGCCGATGTCTCGTTCATGGTCTGCAACACCGACCGGCAGGCCTTGGGACGGAGTCCGATACCGACCCAGATCCGGCTCGGCGAGACCCTGACCGAAGGCTTGGGAGCAGGGAACAATCCCGAACGGGGACGGGCCGCAGCCGAAGAGAGCATCGAAGATATCAAGGAGGTTTTTCGTGAGAAAAACATCAAGATGGTCTTCGTAACCGCCGGGATGGGCGGAGGAACGGGGACGGGTGCCGCACCGGTGATTGCGAAAGCGGCCAAAGAGATGGGGATCCTGACGGTTGCGATCGTTACCCTGCCTTTCAAGACCGAGGGGCCGCGGCGGATCATGCAGGCTTTGGACGGGATCGAAGCGATTCGGCACAACGTCGACTCGCTGCTGGTGGTCAACAACGAGAATATCAACGAGATCTACGGCGACCTGACCCTGTCGGAGGCTTTCGGAAAAGCCGACGACATTTTGGCTTCGGCGGCTAAGAGTATTGCCGATATTATTACGCAGGAGAACCACGTCAATGTCGACTTCGCCGACGTGCAGACCGTGATGAAGAACAGCGGGATCGCCTTGATGGGGTCGGCCCGGGGGAACGGCGAAAACCGGGCGCGGGAGGTGGCGGAAGCGGCTATGAACTCGCCGCTCTTGAACCACCGCGACATTGCGGGGGCAAAGAACGTGCTGCTGACGATTACCTCCGGAAACAAAGAGGTGCGGATGACCGAGACGCGCGACATTACGCAGTTCGTACAGGACCGGACCGGGCTGGGGTTAGGTACCGACTTGATTTGGGGGGCGGGTACGGACATGTCGTTAGGGGATGACATTCGGATTACGATTATTGCGACGGGATTCGATATCGACAGCATTCCGATGATTCGGGACCGGTATGCGGAGGTGGTGGGCCGCGACCAGCGGCAGGGGCGCTCCTCAGAAAAAGGGATGTCGGGGAGAGAGGGGGCGAATCCGGTGCCGAGGCGGGAGACGGTCTCGTTGATCGATCTGGACGGCCAGGCCTCCAAAGAGGCGAAGCAGAAAGAGCGGGACGGGATGTCGGCTGTTGCGGGGGAGGAGTTTGCGGTGGTAACACACGAGGAGGATGAGGAGGTGGAGGCCATTCCGATGGCTGGGGTTTCCGGGGTGGCCGGGATGGCGGAGGAGGCGGAGGAGGCGGAGGAGGCGGAGGTGCGGATCGATACCGTGGCGGATAGTGCAGCGGAAGGTGTGGAGGCGGAAGGCATGACGGAGGAAGGAGAGCCTGCTGCGGACGAAGATACGGAGTTGGAACCGGAGCGGGTCGAGGGGATGGTACCGCCGCCGATTACGGCGTGGAGCGAGGAGGAGTTGGAGAATATTCCGGCCTTTATCCGCCGCCGGATGAAGATCGAGGCGGAGACCCTGCCGGCGGGCAGCAAGGTTTCGCGGGAGACGCTCAAAAACGACTCGGCGGGGAGAAGAAAAGACGGCGGACATTTGTTCGATTAGGATTTTGCAGGGTTCGGGATCGGTCGGAAACACGATAGTTTCCGACCGATCTTGTTTTTATCGCGATGCCGGTAGATTTTCGAAAGAGGCTGCCAGCAAAACATCCGAAAGGTGCGAGTCGCCCGACCCGAAAGGTCGCCATCTTAAGACGCGAAGCTGAACGCGGGTAAGACAAGCTATGCGAGAAGCCACCTTGTTTTTCCATCCCAAAACACTTATATTTGTAGCGTCTTAGATAGGGGTGCTTCGTCCGGGAAGCGCGAGACGATCGCGCAGATCGAAACCGATTCCGGGCGCGGCTGAGATCATACCCGTAGAACCTGATGCGGATAATGCCGCCGAAGGGAATTCTGACAGGGTGTTAAGCAGTTCTTGTTTAACGCGGTTTTTCGACGTCGTCCGGCGTGCGCCTCTATGCGCAGGAGGGGCCGAGAACCACAAAACCAATCCACCAAACGATGGAAACAGTCGTTTCACGCGGAATAGTCGAAAGCTATTTCGAAAAACTGAAAGCCAACCTTTCAGTCGATGCCGCCATTGTCGGCGGCGGTCCGTCCGGCCTCGTCGCCGCCTATTATCTGGCGAAAGCCGGCAAACGCGTCGTCCTCTACGAACGCAAACTCGCCCCCGGAGGCGGCATGTGGGGCGGTGCCATGATGTTCAACGACATCATCGTTCAGCGCGAAGCCCTCCCCATTCTCGACGAACTCGGCGTCAGCTACAAACCCTATCGGGGAGAGGCCTATGTAGTCGATTCCGTGCATGCCACCTCGGCCCTGATCTACGCCGCGACGAAAGCCGGAGCCACCATCTTCAACTGCTACTCCGTCGAAGATGTCATTTTCCACAACGAAACGGTCGCCGGATTGGTCGTGAACTGGGCCCCCGTGATGCGCGAAGGGCTGCACGTCGACCCGATGATGGTGTCGGCCCGCACGGTACTCGAAGGGACCGGACACGACTGCATGATCGCCCGGTTGGTGGCCCGCAAAAACAACGTCCGGCTCGATACCCCCACAGGCCAAGTGGTCGGTGAACGGTCGCTGAACGTCGAAGAGGGCGAACGGCTGACCGTCGAAAACACCAAAGAGATCTACCCCGGCCTGTTCGTCAGCGGGATGGCCGCCAACGGCGTGAGTGGGAGTTTCCGAATGGGACCGATTTTCGGCGGCATGCTGCTGTCGGGTCGAAAAGCGGCCGAATTGATGATCGCCAAGATCGATGGATAATTTCGGACTGTACGTGATTCTGACCCGCCCGGCCGTCGGCCACGTCGCAGCCGCAGAGATTGCGGTGCGATGCGGAGTCCGGATGCTTCAACTGCGGGAAAAAGAGCTTTCCGACAGCGAACTGTTGCGGGCGACTCGTGAAGTGCGGGCCGTAACGCGCGGAACGCAAACCCGGTTTATCGTCAACGACCGGCCGGACATCGCCCTGCTCGCCGAGGCCGACGGAGTGCACGTGGGGCAGGAGGACTTGCCGGCGGCCGGCGTGCGGAAGATCGTGGGCGACCGGATGATTGTCGGACTTTCGACCCACTCGATCGCTCAGGCGACCGAGGCGCAGGCTTTGCCGGGGATAGACTACATCGGCTTCGGCCCGGTCTACCCCACGACAACGAAAGCGGTTCCCGACCCGGTGGTCGGAACCGAGCGTCTGCGGGAGGTCGTCGGTTTCTCACGGCTGCCTGTGGTGGCGATCGGGGGAATCTTTCCGGAGAATCTGCCCGCCGTCGTGGCGGCCGGTGCCCGAAATCTCTGCTTGGTACGCCACCTCATGGAGCCGGACGATCCCGCCGAAGTCGAACGACGCATCCGGGCGGTTCAGCAGCTGTTCGCGTAACCGTTCCATGTTCGAGGGGCTGTCTCTTTCGGAAAAATCCGAAAGAGACAGCCCCTTTTCATTTCCTACTCTTTGGGGTCGCAGCCTACTTGACAATTAAGACACCCGAAAGGTGCGGGCAGCCGTCTGCAAGGGACGAAACGCTGTTTCGGTCCGCCGCGGGGGAGGCGGCGACCCGACCGACTCTGACGAGCCGGAGGGTAGAGGCAACCAGCAAAAGACGCTATGCGTCTACTCCGCAGGAGTGAGCAGGCCGAAGCCCCCGGCAAGCAATCCGCTCACTCCTCCATCAACACCCGCCAGAGCAAGTCTTTGAGTTCGCGGATATGCAGCCCCGCAACCGAAGAGATAAAGAGGTGCGGAATACCTTTCAAAAGATCGGCCTGTTCAAGCTCCGCCGCCATCTCGCCCGTCAGCTCCTCATCCAGCAGATCGCTTTTGGTGATCGCCAGCAACCGCCTCTTGTCGAGCAGCTCCGGGTTGTACAGGCGCAGTTCGTTCAGCAAGATTTCATACTCCTCCACGACACGCTTTGCCGTGTCGGCTGGCACTAAAAACAGCAGCACCGAATTGCGTTCGATATGGCGCAAAAAGCGCGTTCCGATCCCCCGCCCCTCGTGCGCCCCCTCGATGATGCCCGGAATGTCGGCCATCACGAACGAGCGGCCGTCGCGCACTTCGACGATTCCCAGATTCGGTTCGAGCGTCGTAAAGGCATAGTCCGCAATCTTCGGTTTGGCCTCGGAGACCACCGACAGCAGCGTCGACTTTCCCGCATTCGGAAACCCCACCAACCCCACATCGGCCAGCACTTTCAACTCCAATACGAACCACCCTTCCTGCATCGGTTCGCCGGGTTGCGCATACCTCGGCGCCTGGTTCGTAGCCGTACGGAAGTGCCAGTTTCCTAATCCTCCCCTCCCCCCCCGCACGAGGATCACCTCCTGTCCGTCCTCGGTAACTTCGGCTACCACGGCGCCTGTCTCGGCCTCTTTGGCGACTGTTCCCAACGGCACATCGAGCACGATATCCCGTCCGTTCCGTCCATGACTTTTGGCTCCGCTGCCCCCCTCGCCGTTTTCGGCCATCTGGTGGCGTTGGTATTTGAGGTGGATCAATGTCCAGTACTGGCTGTTCCCGCGCAAAATGACGTGTCCGCCCCGTCCTCCGTCGCCGCCGTCCGGACCGCCGAACTCGACGAACTTTTCGCGCCGGAAGTGGCTCGAACCGGCCCCTCCGTTCCCGGACCGGGCGTAGATTTTGACGTAGTCGACGAAATTGGAAGATGCCATGACAACAAACGAGGAAATGGGTATCGGCCGGACAAGGGGCGGGTATCGCACCCTGTCCCGGCACAAAAGTACACTTTTTGCCGATTTTTCGGACGGGGATTTGCGGAATAGGAATTGTTCTCTATCTTTGCATCCGCACTTCTGCCGATGTAGCTCAGTTGGCCAGAGCAGCTGATTTGTAATCAGCTGGTCGGGGG
>JAFLSI010000045.1 GCA_022511025.1 Rikenella sp.
AAAATGGGGAATTCCAAATAGCAACCGGAAAGCGGGTAAAAATAAAACGCATTGAATATCAATGCATTTGTAATAATTGCTTATAACTGATTATAGTTGTTCAGAGCCTCTTACTTGCCCACGCAGAATTTGCTGAAGATGCTGCCGAGAATATCATCAGTTGTAATTTCACCGGTAATCGTACCGAGATGATACAATACCTGCCGAACCTCCTCGCTCACCAAATCAGCCGGCAAGCCGCACTGCAAACCCTCTACTCCCCGCTCCAAAGCCTCTGCCGCCGAACATAGCGCCTCGTAGTGCCGGGCATTGCTCACCACCAACGCATCATCCTCCCCCGAATCCCCCACCGAATCCACAAGAAGGCTTTTCAACTCCCCGATTCCCTCACCCGACCGGGCTGAGAGACTCGTTACCCGCCAACGTCCCTCCAGTGCCTGTATCATCGGTGCCGTGTCCCACAAATCGTTTTTGTTCAGCAAAACGAAAAGCTGCTGCTCCTCGAACAAAGAGAGTGCTCCGATCCGTTCCTCCACCTCCTCCAGCGACAACGACTCCGAAACCAGCAACAACACGATCGCCGCCCGACGGATCCGCTCCCGCGCCCGTTCGATGCCCAACGCCTCGATCTCGTCCTCCGCATGCCGCAACCCCGCCGTGTCGATGAAACGGAACCGAATCCCCTCTATCGTAACCGACTCCTCGATGAAATCCCGCGTCGTCCCGGCCCGCTCCGAAACGATGGCCCGCTCCTCGCCCGCCAGCCGATTGAGCAGTGTCGACTTGCCCGCATTCGGCGCCCCCGCGATCGCCACCGGAACTCCGTTTTTCAGGACATTCCCCGTCCGGAACGATCCCGCCAAAGTGCGGCAGCGGTCCAGCAACCCGTTCAGAAGCCCCTTCAGCTCCATACGGTCGGCGAATTCGACATCCTCCTCCGAGAAATCCAATTCCAACTCCAATAGCGACGCGATATGCAGCAACCTTTCCCGCATCCCCGCCAATTCGGCCGCATACCCTCCCCGCATCTGGTTCAGCGCGATCCGATGAGCCGCACGGCTCTCCGAAGCGATCAGATCGGCCACCGCCTCCGCTTGCGACAGGTCGAGTTTCCCGTTCAGGAAAGCCCGCCGGGTGAACTCGCCCGCTCCGGCCGGGAGAGCCCCCCGGCGAACGAACAGCGCAAGAATCTCGCGGGTGATATAAGGAGAGCCATGGCACGAAATTTCCACCATCTCCTCCCCCGTGTAAGAGTGCGGGGAGCGGAACAGCGTTACCAACACCTCATCCAACACCCGCCCGCCGTCGGCAATCGTACCGAAATGGACGGTATAACCCGGCGCACCGGCGAGCGGTTTGGAAAAGACGTTTTCGGTCAGGGCGATCGCCCGCGGCCCGCTGAGGCGGATGAGGGCGATCGCTCCGCCGGCTCCGGTGGCCGGAGCGACAATCGTCGGCTGCTGTGGATCGGTGCGGTTCGGCATGGGTGTCGATACGATTTTGCTGCAAATATCTTAAATTAGCCGGTGGTATTAAAATCTTAAACACTTTTCGGGATGAATAATTTTACGTTTTGCAATCCGACCCGACTGATCTTCGGGAAAGGCACGATCGCCAAAATCGCAACCGAAATACCCGCCCGGGCGAGGATTTTAATGACTTACGGTGGAGGAAGCATCCGGCACAACGGAGTGTACGATCAGGTGAAAGCGGCGTTGCAAGGGAGAACGGTGGTCGAGTTCGGAGGAATCGAGCCGAATCCTCAGTACGAGACCTTGATGCGGGCGATCGAACTGGCTCGGAAAGAGAAAGTGGATTTTCTGCTGGCGATCGGCGGCGGATCGGTCATCGACGGGACGAAATTCATCGCTACGGCTCTGAAATACGAGGGCGATCCGTGGGATTTCCTGACCGACCCGTCGAAAGCGACGGAGGCCGTACCGCTGGCCACGGTGCTGACCCTGCCGGCAACGGGATCGGAGATGAACAACGGAGCGGTCGTTTCGAGAAAAGAGTTCAACGAAAAATTGGCGTTCCACAACCCGAAAGGGTATCCGCAGTTCTCGGTGCTCGATCCGGAGGTGTGTTACTCGCTGCCGAAGCGCCAGATCGTGAACGGCATCGTGGATTCGTTCGCCCACACATTGGAGCAGTACTTGACGTTCGACACACAGGCTTTGGTCATGGATCGTTGGGCCGAAGGGCTGCTGCAAACGCTGGTCGAGCTGGGTCCCAAGTTGGTCGAACGGCACGACTGCTACGACGATGCGGCCAATTTCATGCTGACGGCGACGATGGCGCTGAACGGATTTATCGCCATGGGGGTTCCGCAAGACTGGGCGACACACATGATCGGCCACGAACTGACAGCGCTGCACGGATTGGATCACGGGGTTACGCTGGCCATCGTCTATCCGGGGATGATGCGGGTCATGCGCCGCGAAAAGTTCGACAAATTGGTGCAATATGCCGAACGGGTATGGGGTGCGACGGGAACGCCGGAACAAAAGGCGGAGGCGGCGATCACAAAAACCGACGATTTTTTCCGGAGTCTTGGGGTCAAAACGCGTCTCTCGGAACACGGAATCGGCGAGGAGACGATCGGTTTTATCGTGGATCGTTTCCGGAAACGGGGCTGGAACTTGGGCGAAACGGGACAAGTAACGCCGGAGCGCGTAGCAGAGATTCTGCACGACCGGATGTAACGCCGCGGCATTCGCTCCAAACAAAGAACCGGAGGCAGCCTGTTTCAACAGGCTGCCTCCGGTTCTTTCGTCCGTATCTTCTTCTTTTCCTATCCGCCACTCGAAATCCGCAAAATCGCCGAACCCGAGAACAATACCAAGCTATTCCGCCCGTTGTTCGGCCGACTTGCCCACGACCTCCACACTGCGTTTGATAAACCGTGTCAGCGCCTCCCCCCGCAACATCCCGTTCGCCAGCAGAGCCAAGTCGACCAACTGCCCCACAACCACATTTTGAGCACCCGCCCTGCGCAGCACCTCCTTGCGCTGCCCCTCGATCTCGCCGATCTTCGCCTCGATCGAAGTCCGTTTGTCCTTCTCCTCCTGCGCCAACTCCTCCTCTTTTTTGTCCTTGAGCAGCTCGTTCAGCGCCGACTTTTCATCTTCTGCCGCCTTGAGATTCTTGTCCAACGGCGCCAGCTCCTCGCCCACAGCCCGCTGCGTCTCGCCCAGCACCTCGATGACCAACGGATGATTGCCGTTCACCACCACATTGTAGCTGTCCGGCATCTCGCCGTAGAAACTGTACATCCCTCCCCCCACTTTCGACATATCTTTCATCCGCCGCATGAACTCACCCTGCGTGATGACGATCGGCGAAGCCGCCGGATCCATCGCCTCGAACCGGACGTGGAAATGGCTTTTGTCGTCCGCCGGCAGCTGCGATTCGAACACCGGCGCAAGCAGCTCCTGCTGCGCCGTCGTCAGCGCCATAGCCAGCTGCTCCTCCTTCTCAATCAATTTTTCGACCGTATCCGCATCCACCCGGACGAATTTCCAGTCGTTGTGCTTGCTTTCGAGGAATCCGATGAAATGCGCCTCCAACGGACTGTCCATCACCAAAACATCGTACCCCTTGCCCCGCGCCGCCTCGATAAAACCGTGCTGCGCCACCGGGTCGTTGCTGTACAGGTGAACCACCTTGCCGTTTTTGTCCGTCTGACTTCCCTTGACGACCTCCGCATACTCATCGAGCGTGAAATATTTCCCCTCGATATTTTTCAGCAGCGTGAACTCTCCGGCCCGTTCGCCGAACTTCTCCTCGCTGATGATCCCGTACTGGATAAAGAGTTTCAAGTCGTCCCACTTCGCCTCGTAATCGGAGCGGCCGTTCTTGAACAAATCGGCCAGCCGGTCGGCCACCTTCTTGGTGATGTACCCCGAAATCTTCTTCACGTTGCTGTCGCTCTGCAGGTAACTCCGCGACACATTCAGCGGAATGTCCGGCGAATCGATCACCCCGTGGAGCAGCGTCAGGAAATCCGGCACGATCCCCTCGACCGAATCCGTTACATAGACCTGGTTCGAATAGAGCTGGATTCTGTTCTTCTGGATCTCGAAGTTGTTCTTGATCTTCGGGAAGTACAGAATCCCCGTCAGGTTGAACGGATAGTCCACGTTCAAATGGATGTGGAACAGCGGCTCCTCGGCCATCGGATAGAGTTTCCGGTAGAACTCCGCATACTGTTCCCCGGTAATCTCCGCCGGCTTTTGCATCCACAGCGGATGGGTATCGTTGACGATGTTGTCCCGTTCCGTATCGACCAGCTTGCCCTCTTTCCACTCCTGTTCCTTGCCGAATGCAATCGGCACGGGCAGGAATGCGCAGTATTTCTTCAGCAGCGCTTCGATCCGCGCCCGTTCGGCAAATTCCGCGCTGTCGTCCGACAGGTAGAGCACGATGTCCGTCCCTCGCTCCACCCGTTCAGCCGGTTCGAGGGTGAAATCCGGCGTCCCGTCGCACGTCCATTTCACCGCCTGCGCCCCCTCTTTGTACGATTTCGTAACGACCTCCACTTTCGAGGCCACCATGAAAGCCGAGTAGAATCCCAAGCCGAAATGGCCGATGATGCCGCTCTGGTTTTCGTATTTCTTCATGAACTCCTCGGCGCCGGAGAAAGCGATCTGGTTGATGTACCGGTCGACCTCCTCTTCGGTCATCCCGATCCCGCGATCCGAGACGGTGAGCCGTTTCCCCTTTTCGTCCAGCTCGACATGAATCGTCAGGTCGCCCAGCTCGCCGCCGAACTCACCCATCGAACTCAAGGCTTTGAGCTTGGTCGTGGCATCCACGGCATTCGAGATCAGCTCGCGCAGAAAGATCTCGTGGTCGGAATAGAGGAATTTCTTGATGATCGGAAAGATGTTCTCGGTCGTTACGCCGATTTTCCCTTTTTGCATATCGTATTCTGTTTTTACGTGTTTACACCCGGACGAATCCGGGAGCAATCTCCGTGCAACTCTTGTGCCAAGCCCCGGTCTGTCAGTTTTTCTGCCAATCTGTCGGGCGGGGTGTCAGCCAACGACACGTTCGCCGGCTTCGATCCGGTCGACTAAGGGACGGACAGCCTCCCACACCTCGTCCGGCAGATCCGCACCGACCACTTCGATGCTTTTGCTCGAAACCACGGCCCCCATTTCGCCGCACTGCCGAAGCGACAACCCGCCGACATACCCGTGCAGGAACCCGGCAGCATAGAGGTCGCCGGCGCCGGTCTTGTCCACCGGCCGGGCGTCGACGGTTCCGATGCGGCAGCGTTCCGAGCCGCGGGCGAGCAGCGATCCGCGCGGTCCGATCTTCACGACCACGGTGCCGCAGCGCGAGGCCAAAGCCTCGAGTGCGGCTTCCGGCGTGCCGGCACCGGTCAGTGCGGCGGCTTCCTCTTCGTTGGCGAAAAGCAGATCGACATACCGGTCGATCAACCGGTCGGCATAGGCCCGAAACTCCCGGATCACGGTGAAGCTGGCTGCATCCAAGGCCACCTCCGCACCGACCGACCGGGCGGTTTGCATGGCGGCTTCGATCACGTCGGGAGAGTTGAGCAGATACCCTTCGACAAAGCAGACTTTCCGTCCGGCAAACCGTTCGGCCGTCAGGTGCCGGGTGTCGATCTCCGAGGCGGCTCCCAAATAGGTGAGCAGGGTGCGCTCGCCGTCGGGCAAAATCAAGGAGATACACTTGCCGGAGGGGGTCGTCTCGGAAAGCCCCAACAGCGGCTCGATCCCTTTCTTCTGCTGACACTGCCGAAAGGCTTCGCCGACGGAGTCCCGCCCGATCCGGCCGACAAAAGCGGCGGTCGTGCCGAGCCGGGCAGCACCGGCGACCATATTGGCAGCCGAACCGCCTGCAGCCAGACTTTGAGGCAGACGGCCGATCCGGTCCATCAACCGGTGGTGCTGTTGGCGGTCGATGAGGTACATCCCGCCGCGCTCGACACCCAATTCGTTCAGTATGCTTTCGTCGGGAATGCGCACCAAAATGTCGGTCAGGGCATTCCCCACCCCGATGATTGCCATGTCTTCCGTTTTTCCGGACAAAGGTAGCATTAATCCCGATTCGCCAGAATCGACCGGTCAACACCCCTTTCTCAAAACGATTTTTTGAAAATCCCGAAAAAGATGTACTTTTGTGTCCGGTTAACGAGCGGGGTGTAGCTCAGTCCGGTTAGAGTACTCGTCTGGGGGGCGAGTGGTCGCAAGTTCGAATCTTGTCACCCCGACACCGACTGCGGGAGCCTTTGGAATCAACAAAAACAGCACGATTCGAAAGGCTCTCTTTTTTCCAATCCTCCAAAAGAGAGAGTTTGGCCGGCAAAAAGATGTTGGCTATCTTTATCGAAAATTTAACACACTCAATCGGGTATGAAACTGCGGAAATTCCATCCGGTCATGCTGGCTCTGGGTCTCGTTTGCGCAGTCGGGCAGGCCGGCGCGCAAGACCTCAAATCGATTCTGACGGGGGTGGCCAAAGCGGTGGTCGGCGACAAGGCGACCACGGCCCAAACGATTCTCGGCACCTGGTCGGTCGTCGGTCCGGACTGCCGGTTCGAGAGCGACAAACTGCTGGCCCAGGCTGGGGGCGAAGCAGCGGCCGTTCAGGTCGAAAAGAAATTGGCGACGGTGTACGACAAATTGGGCGTGGAGGGCTGCCGGTTCGTTTTCAATGACGACAACACCTATTCGTTCGTTCGGAACGACCGGGCTTCCGAGGGGAGTTACACGTTCGATGCGGAGGACAAAACGATTACGATGAAAACCAAATTAGGCCTCTCCGTAAAGGCCCATGTTACGGTAACGGGGTCTTCGATGAGCCTGCTGTTCCCGGCCGACAAACTGCTGACGGTGCTCCAGACGCTGATGAACTTGGCCGGCAAGGTCAACAACACGGCTTCGGCGCTCTCGTCGATAGCAACGAACTACGACGGACTGCTGTTGGGCTTCGAGCTGAAGAAACAGTAACCGATTCGCCGGACCGGTGCAAGGGGGATTCGGTCCGGCGATCAATCCGGATCGAACAGGGCGGTGAATTTTTGCGGGATCGGTGTCGAAAAATCGAGCCGTTTACCCGTAACCGGGTGGATAAAGCTCAACACTCCGGCGTGAAGCGCCACCCGGCCGATCAAAGAGCGCCGCGAGCCGTATTTCTTGTCGCCCACGATCGGGTGGCCGATGTGCTCCATGTGCGCCCGGATCTGGTTTTTGCGCCCTGTCTCCAACTCTAATTCCAGCAGCGTTACATCGTTCTTCGCCGAACGCTTCAAGACCCGGAAATCCGTACGGGCCGGTTTGCCCTCCTCCCGATCCGTTACGTACACTTTCAGCGCCCGGCTCTCCGTCAGATAGGTCGAGACCGTTCCCCGCTCCTGCCCCACCCGACCCTCGACCACGGCAAAATACCTCCGCTCCACCACCGTCTGCCCCCACCGGCTCTGAATCTGCACCTTCACCGCCTCGCTTTTGGCAAACATCATGAGTCCGGAGGTTTCGCGATCCAACCGGTGGAGGACGAATATCTTGTTGCGGGGGTCTTGCTGTTTCACATGTTCGCTCAGGATGCTGTAGGCCGTCCGCATGATCTGTTTGTCGGTAGCCACCGACAGCAGTCCGTTGCGCTTCTCGATCACGATCAGATCGTCATCCTCGTAGACGATCCGCAGCATCGGATGGGACACCGCTTCCCGCGCCCGGCCGAAATCGATCTTCACGCGGTCTCCCGGCCGGAGCGGCGTATCGAATTGCGTGGTGATGCACCCGTTCACCGAGACCTGTCGATGCGCGAGATAGGATTTGACGGTCGTCCTGCTGCGCCCGGCGAAATAGGCGAACAGAAAGGGCAGCAGGGTCGCCGGTTCGCGTAGGATGATTGTCTCCGTTTCGGAATCTCGTTTTTTCATGGCGGCAAAGGTACAAAAATCCCCGGCGCGGCGAAGCATAACGAGGCTTTCGTCATTTGCCCGCACAGAGCCGGGGAAAATAGGGTAAAGCAATTATTTTGCTGCCGATTCGGTTCCGCTCCAGATATTCTTGGCCGGATCGGTCAGTTCGGCGATGGAATAGGTCTTCGGCTGATAACATATCTCCGATATTTTTCGGAAATGTCCGGTGGAGTCGATCTTATATTTCGTATCGACGCGTCGGGCTTGCAACGACTCGAACCGGTCCCAGAAATTAAGCGGTACGGTTGGGGCAACTTTCAATTCGTAAATCGTTACCGTCCTATCCGGATCTATACGAAATTGCTTGATCCATAATGGCAAACCCTCTTTTGCACTTTCACCCGATACGGCACTTTCCAATTGGTCGATCCATGCCCCGTTGGCATCGTACGTGGTCAAGATGTGCCGTTGCAGGAACCCCGCGGCATAGATCTCGATGTCTTGTAACCGGTAATTCCCCTCAACGGGTTGGTCCAATATAAGCCATGTGGCCAATTGCTTGAACCGTTGATTTTTGGTGCACTGTAAATCCTCCCAGACGAAAATTTCCAAGCCTTCGGTCTGTTGTTTGGAGAGCGGACTGGTACGTTTGTGGATATTTTGGATTCCTTGACCACTTAAAAGTGCCTTGGTCCCGACAAAAGGTAATGGTGCTCCGATCGAAGATTTTGTTTGTTGTTGCGGTGTTTCCCGAATTGTAACAGTTTGTTGGGCCTGCAAATCAAAAACCGATCCAACTGCGAAAGCCAATGCTATTAATGTTTTCATATTATGCAAAGGTATTGAATTTATTTTCCATCGTTCGCCCGAATTTCGGTCGCCTCACCTTTGTTCGCATGGCAGACCGGACAGCGCGTGCGGTGCCGGATCCGGGGGCTGTTCCGGTTGAGCGGTAGCCGGACTATTCGATCTCCGAATAGTCGATCAGGTTGTTCAGCAAGGCGTAGACCGTCAGCCCCGACACGGTCTTAATGCCCGTCTTGCGTGTAATGTTCTTGCGATGCGAGATAACCGTATGGACCGAGATATGGTGCACGTCGGCGATCTCTTTGTTGGTCATCCCTTTCGCCACGGAGACCAGAATTTCGCGTTCGCGGTCGGTGAGTTCGTACCCTTCGCCGGCCGGTTCCGTCTCCGCCCCGCGCTCGTCCACCGCCTGACGCAGTTTGCGGATTATCTTGTGTCCGTCATCGTAAATCAACACCGAGCCGTGGAACTGTTTCAGCGTCTCCGGCTCGATGAAACCGTAGACGACTGCCACGAGCGTCGCCTGAGGATAGCTGTCGAAATAACTGCGTACGGACTTCCGGCGCTGAAAGTCGAAAACGACGGGGTCGATCAAAATCAAATCAGGCCGCAGCAGCGGCGCCCGTTCAAAAAAGCCCTCCGGTTCGTCGAACGTGCCGCACACGGCGAACTCGCTGCCGGAACCGGCCAGCAGGCTCTTCAACCCCTCCGCAACGATCGGCGACGGGCTGACGATGACCGTTTTTCGGGTTTTCTTCGGTGAACCGTTCATCATCGCATGCGCTCCTCCAACTGTTCGACCAAGGGAACCAATATCCGGTCTTCGATCAACGAATGTTTGTTCAGGTCGTCCTCCAACAGAAACAGGTCGAGCAGCAAAGTACGGCGCGGCCCTTCGGAGGGGAGTCCCGGCAGGTACTTGATCAGGATGTTTTTCAGGTCTCCCAATTTCTCCTCGATGTTGCTGTGGTTCTCCTCGAACTGGCCGATCGAGTAGCCCTCGTCGGACCTCCGCCCGGCCGACAGGTTGTGGATATAGGGAAAAACGACGGTCTCCTCGTAATCGAAGTGGTTGACGACTTCGCGGCTGTAATCGGCAAAAAAGCGCTCCAGTATCCGGCCGTTCTTCGCTTCGCAGCATCCGGACAGGGCGAGCACCTGCCGCCGGATCTCCGGCATCTGCTGGCCGATGTAGTCTTCGTGCGAGCGGTGGAGGTACCCGGTCAGATCGTCGGCCGTAAAGGTGTGCAGTTCGCCGGGTTCGGGCAAAAAGTCGTCGAAGGTGTAAACATGGCAGACCAACAGAAAAAGCGTCTCCGAAATGCCGCAAATCCGGCAAATCTCACCGATGCTTTTGTCGCCGAACCCCAATGAAATGCCGAATCGGGGCAGAACGAACAGCAGCCGGTAATTCGCATGGATCAGGTCGGCCATCTTCATGCGCGGGGTAAAAAGGAGGTGTTTCATAGTCCGAAAGGATCGTTACGGTTTCGGTACACCTGCAAAGATGCGGATTTCATCCGGTCCGTGAAAAATTTTCGGGAGTTATTTTTCTCTCTGCCGAGCCGCGCCCGCCGGCGCCGGTCCCTTTTATGCAAAGGCAGCCTGCCAAAAACCGAAAACACATTTTTCAAAAAAATCGTGCTGCATTCAAAATTTTGACTATATTTGTCTTGTTCAACCCGCAAGGGAGATTTTCACGATGAAGACGATGACAGGGGTACAAAACGGATGGTGGCGCACGATTTTCAACCGAATTTCGTGAGGTAACCGCTGTGCCCTTATAATCCCCCAAAAAACAAAGAAAAGGCTGTCGGACTCACGACAGCCTTTTTTCTTGCCGCCCGCACAACCCGAAACACAACACAAACACCCATCATACCATGAAAAACTACCACGCAGACTCCAACGGCTATTACGGTCCCTTCGGCGGCGCATTCATCCCCGACGAACTGAAAGAGAACATCGACCGGCTCGCCCGCAGTTACGTCGCCATCCTCGAAAGTCCGAAATTCAAAACGGAGTTCGCCGCCCTGCTCAAAGACTACGCCGGCCGGCCCTCGCCCCTCTATTTCGCCCCGCGTCTGAGTGCGAAATACGGAGCGCGCATCTACCTCAAACGCGAAGAACTCAACCATACCGGTTCGCACAAGATCAACAACGCCCTCGGCCAGATCCTGCTGGCCAAAGAGATGGGCTGCACCCACATCATCGCCGAAACCGGAGCCGGACAGCACGGCGTGGCCACCGCCACCGTTTGTGCCATGCTGGGCCTGAAATGCACCATTTACATGGGTGCCGTCGACGTCGAACGTCAGGCCCTGAACGTCGCCCGGATGAAGATGCTCGGCGCTGCCGTCGAATCGGTAACCACCGGAGGCGCCACCCTGAAAGATGCGGTCGACGTCGCCTTGAGTTACTGGATTTCGCATCCCGACGCCTACTACCTGTTAGGTTCGGCCGTCGGTCCCCACCCGTTCCCCGACCTCGTCGCCCGGCTGCAAGCCGTCATCAGCGAAGAGATCCGCACGCAACTCCACGAACAGGAGGGGCGCGAGCAACCCGATTGTGTAATCGCCTGCATCGGCGGCGGGAGCAACGCCGCCGGCGCCTTCTACCATTTCCTCGACGACGAGCGCGTCCGATTGATCCAGGTCGAGGCGGGCGGACACGGCACCGAGGGCCACGAACATGCCGCCTCGATCACCTGCGGGCAGGAAGGCATTCTGCACGGCAGCCGGTCGATGGTGCTGTTCGACGAGAAGGGCGAAGTCCGCGAGCCTTACTCCATCTCGGCCGGTCTGGACTATCCGGGGATCGGACCGCTCCACGCCTATCTGGCCCTCACCGGCCGCTCCACCGTTCTGACCGCCACCGACCGGCAGGCATTAGAGGCCGCCCGCGAGCTGTCGCAGCTCGAGGGAATCATTCCCGCCATCGAATCGGCCCACGCATTGGCCGCCCTGCCCCAACTCACTTTCCGGCCCGACGAGGTGGTCGTGGTGAACGTATCGGGCCGCGGCGACAAAGACATGCCGACCTACCTGCGCGAATTCGGCCTGTAACCCGCCGCACAGCGTTAGGACAACTGCACAAATAACCCTACTATTTTTGAATGCCCGTTCTTTGGAGTACAGGAGAGAACCGTTCTCTTTGTGAACAAAGAGAACCAGAAAAACTTTAGGCGATACTTACGTATCG
>JAFLSI010000046.1 GCA_022511025.1 Rikenella sp.
TTCTGGTTCTCTTTGTTCACAAAGAGAACAGTACCCGCCCGTCGCCAAAGAACAAGCAGCAGAAAAACGAACAATTGATTTACAGTTTATGTACAAGAGAAGTTTTTTAGACATCGGATCGTTGACGAGAGCCGAGATAGACGGTCTTGTTCGGCTTGCGGCACGGCTCAAAGCCGAGAAGCGTGCCGGCACCGAGCAGCCATACTTGAAAGGAAAAAACATCGTATTGTTGTTTGCCAAAGATTCGACCCGCACCCGATGTTCGTTTGAAGTCGGCGCATTCGACCAGGGTGCCCGCGTAACCTACGTCGGATCGAGCGGTTCACAGATGGGGAAGAAGGAGTCGATCAAAGACACCGCCCGCGTATTGGGTCGGATGTACGACGGGATCGAGTACCGCGGATACGGGCAGGAGATTGTAGAGACTTTGGCCGAATACTCCGGCGTACCGGTATGGAACGGGTTGACCGACGAGAGCCACCCGACCCAGTTTTTGGCCGACCTGCTGACCATCATCGAACACAGCAGCAAGCCGTTGGATCGGATCAAAGTATGCTTTGCCGGGACAGCGGACAACAATGTAGCCTTGTCATTGATGGTAGGGTGTGCGAAGATGGGGATCGAATACGCGGCAGCCGCTCCGGCGGTTTATCATCCGGCACAGGCCCTTGTCGACAAGCTCCGCAGCGAGAACGGCGCACGGATTACTATCACGGACGACGTAGCCACAGCCGTTCGCGGAGCCGATTTCCTTTATACGGACGTTTGGGTGTCGATGGGCGAGCCGTCCGAAGTGTGGGCCGAACGGATCGACCGGTTGCAACCCTATCAGGTGAACCGGCGCATGATGGAGTTGACGGGCAATCCGGACTGCAAGTTCATGCACTGCCTGCCGGCTTTCCACGACCTCGAGACCGAGGTGGGCGAAGCGATTTTCCGCCAGTTCGGACTGCGTGAGATGGAGGTATCGGACGAAGTGTTCGAATCCCCGGCCTCGATCGTCTTCGACGAAGCGGAAAACCGGATGCACACGATCAAAGCCGTCTTGGTGGCCACGCTCTCCGAACAACCCGAAACGACTTTTTAGGGAACCGGAAGAGAGAGGCGACACTGGGCAAACCGCAACAGGCCGAAGCCAGCGGAGGTCCATTCGAGCCGCGCGAGATTGCAGGCCTCCGCCGGGGGCGGCTTCGGCCCGCAAAACGCCCTAATCTCTCCCGGCCGGAAAGAAACAGACAAACATAAACTTTAGTTGTTACATACACAAAAACCCATGGCCATCCAGAAGCCCGGCATACCCAAAGGGACCCGCGATTTTTCACCCACCGAGATGGGGCGCCGGAACTACCTTTTCGACACCATCAAGAGCGTTTTCCGGCGATACGGCTTCGCCCCGTTAGAGACCCCCAGCATGGAGCACCTCAGCACCCTGCTCGGAAAATACGGAGAAGAAGGCGACAAGCTGCTGTTCAAAGTGCTGAACTCCGGGAACTTTTTGAAAGAGGTCGGCAGCAGCGAACTCCTCGCCGCATCCGAGAACGGCAATCCAGTCGCCATAGGGAACAAGATATGCGAAAAAGGGCTGCGGTACGACCTGACCGTACCCTTCGCCCGGTACGTCGTGCAGCATCGGGACGAGCTGGTTTTTCCCTTCAAGCGGTACCAGATACAGCCCGTCTGGCGCGCCGACCGGCCCCAGAAAGGGCGCTACCGGGAGTTCTGCCAGTGCGACGTGGATGTCGTGGGGAGCGAATCCCTGCTCCATGAAGCCGAACTGATCCAGATCGTGCAAGACGTTTTCGCCGCCCTGAAGATACGCGTCGTGCTGAAACTCAACAACCGCAAGATTCTTTACGGCATTGCCGAGACCATCGGCCACGCAGACAAGATGACCGAAATCACCGTCGCCATCGACAAACTCGACAAGATCGGACTCGAGGCCGTGAACGAAGAGCTCGCCGGCCGCGGACTCTCCGCCGAAGCGATCGGCCGGCTGCAACCGATTCTGCAACTCAGCGGAAACAACCGCGAAAAGGTGGACGCGATTACCCGGATCATCGGCGACTGCTCCGAGACCGGCCGGAAAGGGATCGACGAAGTAACGACCCTGCTCGACTACTTGGATGCGATAGAGGTGGCACTGCCCGTCGAGCTCGACTTGTCGCTGGCGCGGGGGCTGAACTACTACACCGGTGCCATTTTTGAAGTCAAAGCACTCGACTTTCCGATAGGGAGTATCTGCGGCGGCGGGCGGTATGACAACCTGACCGGAATTTTCGGCCTGCCGAACACATCGGGCGTAGGGATCAGTTTCGGTGCCGACCGGATTTACGACGTCCTGTCGGGATTGAACCTCTTTCCGGAGGAGGCGGCGGAGAGCGTCAGAGCCTTGTTCGCCAACTTCGGCGGAAAGGAAGAGATCGGCGCATTCCGGCTGTTGACCGACGTGCGGCGGGCAGGCGTGGCGGCCGATCTTTACCCGGAAGCGGCGAAGATGAAGAAACAGTTCGACTATGCCCAGAAGCGCGGGATACGCTACATGGTCTTCGTCGGCGAGACCGAGATGGAGAGCCGGTGCGCCACCGTCAAGAATCTTCACACGGGCGAACAGCACACCGTGCCGTTCGACGAAACGGCCGATTTCCTGAACCGATAGAATCACCCTCCACACACGAGACACAGATGCGCATGTTCCATACCCCCTCCACCCTGTCCGGCATCGGTTTGCTGGTCATTTTGTTCGCCGCTGCACCCCGGCCGGCCGGGGCACAGCGGCGCAGCGGACCTCCGGCCGAGAAGCGGCTCGAAGAGTTGGTCAGACGCCCGATGGACACCCTCGCGACGAAAGACCCGGAGACCCGGATCATCCTCTACAGCAACGGCACGTGGGCATACTACCGGCCGTCGCTGGGGCAGCGATTGGGCGAGGAGGCCGTGTACGGCAGCCATTGGGACACGACGGCGGTCTTCTCATACCGCGACATCGAACTGACCGACCTGCCGCAGGTGCTGGAACTGAAGATCGTCGACAGCCTCAGCCAGTTTTGCAGTCCGGTTCGGGGCAAGGTGCTCTCGAAATACGGCCCGCGCCGGCGGCGGAGCCATAACGGAGTGGACATTCCGCTGCGCACCGGCGAACCGGTCCAAGCCGCTTTCGACGGCAAGGTGCGCTATGCGCAGTACAATACCGGCGGCTTCGGCTACTTGGTCATCGTCCGCCATCCGAACGGTTTGGAGACTTGGCACGCCCATCTGTCGAAACTGAACGTCCGGATCGGCGACTACATCAAAGCCGGTCAGGTGATCGGCTACGTCGGGGCCACCGGGCGGGCTTACGGCCCGCACCTCCATTTCGAGACACGCTACTGCGACCAAAGTTTCGACCCGGAATTTCTCTTCGATTTCGAGAACGGGACCCTGCACTACCAGACTTTCGCCTTGGAGCGGTCGTTTTTCAACATCCACTCGCGGGCTTCGGATCAGTTGGACGAGGACGAACGGGACGACGAGGAGATCGCCCGGACGCTTTTGGCCGAATCCGGCGACTCGGTCCCGTCCCGCACAGCACAGACGCCGCAGACCGGCAACGGACCGGTTTACCATACGGTGAAGTCGGGGGATATTTTGGGTCGGATCGCCCCGCGCTACGGTACGACGGTCGCGCGAATCTGCCAGCTCAACGGGATCGACCGCAACAGTACGCTGCGCATAGGACAGCGGCTGCGGGTCAAGTAAAGGAGACTTTTACACAACGCAGTGCGGTCTGTTTTTCCTATATTGGCAAAACAGACCGCAACTTCGTTTGAACAAGCCCAATCGTGTACCCCGAACAATCAAATCGCCGCCACATCGGCTTTCAACAAAAGCCGATCCATCTGCTCCTCCGTATTGGTCCGAACGATGGTGTACAGTTTTTGTTCCCCGATCTTGTGCCGGGTGCTGAACCTCAACGTAATCGTCAACGTATCTCCCGGGTGCGCAATCGGCTTCGAGAGATGATACTCCGTACAGGAACAGTCCGGATTCACATAATAAACGACTAAATCTTCCGTTCCTGTGTTTCGGGCCACGAAAGTAGCGACCAGCGACGTATCAGCCGATACGTGCCCGAAATCCATGACTTTCGTCTCGAAAACTAACGAAGTCTGCGGGATCGAATAATCTTCCGGTTGCAGTATGCGAGCCGTGCCATTTCGTGGCTGCTCCTCTTTTTGTGCTGCTCTCCTTTGCTCCGATTGCGTCTTACGATTCAGTCCTGTTCCGATCCATACCGCGGATCCGGCCATAACAGCTAAGCAGAAAGCCGTATAAAGCGTATTTTTCTTCATTATTCCAAAGTGAAACGATAGAGCGTCAATGTTTCGTTTTCCTCGTCGACCGGACCCTCGGCATAATAATAAGGTGCAATGTACCCCTTAACCCGGAACCCTCGTGGAACGTCGACATCCCCGACGAGAACCGTCCCCTCGTAAATCTGAAGACCATCCGTCGACGCTCGGCCGTTGCGCTGATAGGTTCGGAAGACATAATCATTGAGACATCGAATCGACGTGTAATACCCTTTCCGGGTCCGCTCTTCCCGAACCTGAGTCTTGTAACCCGCTCCCGGCTCCAAAGTCAGGTAGTCGTTCTCGATCCCTCGGCCAGCCCGGCCGAACGCATGTCGAACGCAATAATTCCGGTCATAGACATAAATCACCGAATCAGCCTCATAACCGACATAAAAATCGGCCTCCGGCGTTATATCATAACCGAACCCGTCGAAAGCCGTCATATAACCGATCGCCGGAGAGTACCGTCCCAAAAGCGTATCGATTTTTCCGGTCCGAACATCGACCCGCATCAGGATGCGCGCACGATTCAAATAATCAAAATGGCTCGGATTGAAATCCCGACTCCCAGCCGTTATATTCAGGAACAGTTTATCGCCTACCAGCCGGGGCGTCAGATTCGCATACGCCAAACTGTACGCAAAAGCCTGTTCGCAAAGCGGCAAGCCACGCTCCTTTTCCGGCAAAATGAGCCGACAACGGTGTTGCAACGAAAATGTCGTATCATACAAATAGAGATCGCGCGTTCCACCCATTAAAATCTGTGTCCCGTCGCCGGCGATCGCATACCCGTCGATCATCCTAACCGGAATCTCCCGATTGCTGCGCCCCTGTCCTAAATAACGCCGTTTGAGTGTTCCGTCCGGAGCGAGTCGATAGATCCAACAAAAGAGACGGTCTATAAAATAGATATCTTCTCCATCTACTTCAAACTGACCGTTATAAGAGGTCGCGAAAGCAGAATTCAAACAGATCGTATCGATAGACAATTCGGTGTAACGCAACTCGACCGGAGGATTTTTCGGTGCAGGGAAAAACATCGCCCTGTCGTCCCCTCCCGAACAAGAAGCAAGCAGTCCGCACACAAAAGCTCCCAATAACAAAATGTCTCTCATAATGAATCCTCAATTTATACAAATACCGAAGCCTTTTCGGATGTAAATCCCGCATTCATCGAGTCTTCAGTGTTACCATGTTTGCCCTACCGACTGCAACCCACCATGACCGCCGGTTATTACAACAAGAAATCTTTTCCAAATATAGGTTTTAATCGTGGATTAAAAGCGGGACAGACCCGCTTTGACAAAAAACATTTCAGGCCGCTTCCATTCTACGAGTTCAAAAAGGTTTCGTATTTTTGCCCGTTCCAAAGCAAATCGACCTCACACCCATGCCGACCGGATTCGACATATCGCAGCGTTGGGCCGCCATCGTGAACCCCGTGGCAGGAAGCGGACGGGGACTCTCCGACTGGCCTCAGATCAGCGGTCTGCTGCGCGACGAAGGGATCGAAGTGGACGCCATGTTCACCCTCCGCAAATACCACGCGACAGAGTTAGCCGTGGCCGCGGTGCGACAGGGCTACCGCCGCATCATCGTGGTGGGCGGCGACGGCACGATTCACGAAACGGTCAATGGGTTCTTCATCCAGCAGGAGTGTCCGACCACCGACATCCTGATGGCCGTGATCGCCGTGGGGACCGGCAACGACTGGATCCGCATGTTCGGCATCCCCCGCAACTACGTCGACGCGATCCGGTCGATCCGCGAGGGGCATGCTTTCCTGCAGGATGTGGGACGGGTGAGCTACTACGAATCGAAAGTGCACCAGACCCGCTACTTGGCGAATGTGGCGGGAGTGGGATACGATGCCGCCGTGTGCCGGGGGTTCAACCGGCTCAAAGAGAAAGGATACCGGGGCAAGTGGATCTACCTGTTCAGCGTCTTCCGCGAAGCGGTGCGCTACCGTACGCGGCGGGTGCGGATCGAGGTGGACGGCCGGGAGGTCTTTTCGGGCAAACTGTTTACGGGGACGGTCGGGATCTGCAAATACACGGCGGGAGGGCTGACCCAAACCCCGAATGCGATTGCAGACGACGGCCTGTTCGACCTGACGGTGATCCCCGCCATGAACCGGATTCGGCTGTTCAGCCGCTTCCGGGTGGTCTACACCGGCAACATCTACGACATTCCGCGCATCTCGCTCTTCCGGGGCGGTTCGATCCGGATCCATGCCGACCGGCCCATCCGGTTGGAGATCGACGGAGAGATCCTCGGCTACTCCGATTTCGAATTCCGCATCGTCGAACGGGCCGTTCGGGTGGTGGTCAGCGAAAAGTTCATCCACAACCCGGTTTAAGCGCTTCCTGTCCGGAGGCGGAGTACAAAAAAAAGCGGGCCGGTCCTTGTCAGGATCGGCCCGCTTCCGCCTCCGGGAACCACCCCATCGGCTACTAACCCAAACTCTTTTATGAAAAGATGCAATTTGAAGACCAAACTGCCCCTCCCAAAATCGATGCGACAAAGGTAAGGCAAGAAAATTGAATTACAAAATTTATTTACAAATTTTATAAAAAATTTTATAAACAAATTTTTAACGCACTCATAATCAAGACATTGCAAAGCAAAGAAAAGATCGAAAAAATTGTCGTATCTTTACGCTCGATTTAGACGAACGACGACATGGGAAACATAGTAGCGATAGTGGGACGGCCGAACGTCGGAAAGAGCACCCTGTTCAACCGGTTGGTCGGGATGCGTCAGGCCATTGTGGACGCGACCGAGGGGACGACCCGCGACCGGCACTACGGAACGACCGACTGGAACGGCCGGGAATTTACCGTGATCGACACCGGAGGGTTCACCGTGAACTCCGAGGACATCTTCGAGCAGGCGATCTGCCGGCAAGTGCAGTTAGCGATCGACGAGGCCGACGGACTGATCTTTTTGGTCGACGTCGAGACCGGCATCACCGACCTCGACCAGACGATGGCCGAACTGCTGCGGCGGCAGTCGAAACCGGTTCACTTGGCCGTCAACAAAGTGGACAACAGCCGGCGGCAGAGCGACTCCTACGAATTTTACGCCTTGGGGTTGGGCGATCCGATCACGATCAGCTCCATCACCGGATCGGGAACCGGCGAGTTGCTGGACGCCGTGGTCGGTGCCCTGCCGCCGGAGGCGCCCGAAGAGAAAGACGGCGGAACGGAGATCCCGAAACTCGCGATTATCGGTCGGCCGAACGTCGGCAAATCGTCGCTCACCAACGCCCTGTTAGGCGAGGAGCGGAACATCGTAACGCCGATCGCCGGGACGACCCGGGATGCGATACACACCTACTACAACAAGTTCGGCATGGAGTTCCACTTGGTGGACACCGCCGGCCTGCGGAAAAAACAGAAAGTAACGGACGATCTGGAGTTCTACTCCGTGATGCGCACCATCCGCGCGATCGAAGAGTGCGACACCGCCATCCTGATGCTCGATGCCTCGCAGGGGGTCGATGCACAGGACATGAACATCTTCCACTTGGCGGTCAAGAACCGGAAAGGGTGCGTCATCGCGGTCAACAAGTGGGACACCGTGCCGGACAAACAGGCCAACACGATGAAAGAGTATGCCGAACGGATTCGGGAGAAACTCGCACCGTTCAACGACGTGCCGATCGTCTTCACCTCCGTAACCGAAAAACAGCGCATCTTCGACACCCTGCAAACGGCGCTTCGGGTGTGCGAAAACCGGAAACGGCGGATCCCCACCTCGGAGCTGAACGACTTCATCCTGCCCGTGATCGAACAGACCCCGCCGCCGAGCATCAAAGGGAAGTACATCCGGATCAAATACGCGATGATGCTGCCCACCCCGACCCCGCAGTTCGCCTTTTTCGTCAACCTGCCGCAGTACATCAAAGACCCCTACCGGCGGTTTCTCGAAAACCGGATCCGCGGGAAGTGGGATTTCAGCGGCGTGCCGATGCAAATTTACTTTCGGCAAAAATAAGGCCGGGAGGAAAATGCAGCGACGCACTTTTTCGTTTCCAATTACGGCAACACCCATTTTTCAAACAAAAAACCAACTCAAACTACCGAAAATGAAATCGACCCTGAAGCGATTCGGCACCCTGCTCCTCGTTTGCAGCGGGCTGTCGATCTCCCATACCTACGGCCAGCTGCCGCCGACCCAGTGGCAGTTCGGACAGGACACCGGACGCGATGCAGCCTCCCCCGCCCCGGCCGCCGTTCCGGAGTGGCAGAATCCGGCGATCGCACAGGTCGGACGGGAGCGGCCGAGAGCATTTTTCATGTCCTACGAAAACCGGAACGTAGCGGCAGCGAACGACTACACGACCTCCGAATACTACATTTCGCTGAACAAGCCGTGGCAGTTCAAGTGGTTTGCCGACCACCGGGAACGGCCGGCCGATTTTTACCGGCCCGAATTCGACGTATCGGGCTGGGACAGCCTGAACGTGCCGGCCACGTGGGAAGTCAACGGGTACGGCGACGCGATCTACACCAACCAGCCCTACGAATTCGCCCCCTACAAGCCCCAGCCGCCTCAGCTGCCGGAAGCCAACGAAGTCGGATTGTACCGGACCACCTTCGAAGCCCCGCTGTGGATGAAAGACCGGGAGGTTTTCCTGCACATCGGCGGCGCGAAATCGGGCGTGTACGTCTATCTGAACGGCCACCGGGTGGGCTACAGCGAAGACTCGAAAGACGCGGCGGAGTTCCGGCTCAACGACTTTCTGACGGACGGAACGAACACCCTCGCCCTCGAAATCTACCGGTGGAGCACCGGTTCGTATTTGGAGTGTCAGGACTTTTGGCGGCTCAGCGGGATCGAGCGCGAAGTCTACATCTACTCGCAGCCGCAGACCCATATCGAGGACTTTTACGTGGTTTCGACACTCGACTCGGCCTATACCGACGGGATACTGAACGTGGATGTCGCAATGGTCAACCGGTTCGTCCGCCCCTCGGGACCGGTGCAGGTTTGGATCGAACTGGAGGATGCCGCCGGGACGATGATCGACTACTCGTACCAGGAGATCGAACTCGACGGCTACGGACGGGACACGGTGCGGTTCCGGCGGACGGCCCGGCAGAACAAAGATGCCTTCCGGAACGTGCGGCGGTGGAGCGCCGAGGATCCGTACCTGTACAACTTGGTGCTGAAAATCAAAGCCGGCGGGCGGTTCGTGGAGTACACCAGCGCCCGGGTCGGATTCCGCACCAGCGAGGTCAAAGGGAATCAATACTACGTGAACGGCAAGCGGGTCTACATCAAAGGGGTGAACTACCACGAACACCACGAAAAGCGGGGCCATGTATTGGACGAAGCGACGATCCGCGAAGATTTCGCGCTGATGAAAGCCAACAACATCAACGCGATCCGGCTGTGCCACTACCCGCAGCAGCGGCGGTTCTACGAACTGGCGGACGAGTACGGCTTCTATCTCTGCAACGAGGCCAACATCGAGTCGCACGGCATGGGGTACGATCTGGGCAAGGGGCACTCGCTGGGGAACAACCCGCAGTGGCTCGCCAAACACATGGACCGCACGCAGAACATGTACCACCAGACCAAAAACTTTCCGAGCGTGATGTTCTGGTCGCTGGGGAACGAGGCGGGGAACGGCTACAACTTCTACGAAACCTATCTGTGGCTCAAGGGGATGGACACGCTGCGGCCGGTGCAGTACGAACGGGCCATTTTGGAGTGGAACACCGACATCTACTGTCCGCAGTATCCGTCGGCGGCCACCCTCGAGCGGTGGGGGCGGATGGCGACCGACCGGCCGTACATTCCGTCGGAGTATGCCCATGCGATGGGCAACTCGACGGGCGGATTCCGGGAGATGTGGGAGGCGATCTACGGCTCTCCGAACTTGCAGGGGGGCTTTATCTGGGACTGGGTCGACCAGGGCATTCTGGTCGAGGATACGACGACCGGGGAGTCCTACTGGGCCTACGGCGGCGACTTCGGCGTGAACCGGCCTTCGGACGGCAACTTCCTGTGCAACGGACTGGTGAACCCCGACCGGACGCCTCATCCGGGCTTGTCGGAGGTGCGGAAAATGTACCAATACGTCTGGTTCCGGCCGGTGGACCTCGCCGCGGGGAAATTCGAGGTGAAAAACCGGTATGATTTCACGAACCTGTCGAAATACACGGTGCGTTATACGATTACGGCGAACGAGCGTATCGTCCGGCAGGGAACGTTCGGCAATCTGGACCTCGCTCCGGACGAAACGCGGATCGTTACGGTGCCGGTCGGCGGACTGTCGGTGCAGCCGGGGACGGAATACTTCGTCAACTTCACCGTAACGCTCAAGGCGGCGGACGGACCGCTGAAGGCGGGGAGCGTGGTGGCTACCGAGCAGTTCGCGCTGGAGCATCTGCGGGGTGCGAAGCGGGCGTATGCGGCGCAGGGCTATCTGTCGGTCGAGGAGGGGGCAGCGGAGATCGACATCCTCGGCGGGGGATTCGGACTGACGGTGGACAAGACGACGGGAAACATCACCTCTTACCGGGCCGGGAATCAGGAATATATCGAGCATGGTTTCGGTTTGCAGCCGAACTTCTGGCGGGCGCCGACGGACAACGACTACGGCTGCGGCATGCCGCGGCGGATGCAGGCTTGGAAAGAGGCTTCGCGGAACTTGCGGGCGGAGTCCGTTACGGCGGCATCTTCGGAGCATGGGGTACTCGTAACGGCGACTTACCGTTTGCCGGAGGGGTGCGGGCTGACGGTAACCTACAAGGTCTATCCTACGGGGGCGATCCGGGTGGGATGCGATTTCCGGGGCGATCCGGCGTCGAAGGGCCAGCTGCCGCGCTTGGGAATGCGCCTGCGGCTGCCGGCGGACATGGCCAACTTGCAGTATTTCGGACGCGGGCCGGAGGAAAATTATGCGGACCGGAACTACGGGACGAACATCGGTCTGTACCGCAGCCATGCGGGGGCGGAGAATTTCGACTATGTGCGGCCGCAGGAGACGGGACACCATACGGAGGTGCGCTGGTTGGCACTGAACCGGCCGAAGGGGGCGGGTCTCTTGGTCGAAGCGGACAGCACCATGGAGTTCAATGCGTTGCGCAACTCGGTGGAGGATTTCGACGGGCAGGAGTCGAACCGGCCGTACCAGTGGAACAACCGCACGCCGAACGAGGACCATTCGGATGCGGCGGGACGCAACATCAAACCGAAACAGACGCACACGAATGATATCGTGCCGCGCGATTTCGTGGAGCTCTGCGTGGACTACGGCATGCTGGGCTTGGGGGGCGACGACAGCTGGGGGGCACAACCTTATCCGGAATATCAACTGCCGACGAATCGAAACTATTCGTGGGGCTTCACGCTGCTGCCGCTTAAATCGGCCTCCAATGTCCAACGCCTCACCGGATATCAATATTAATCGCTCGTTTTTTGCTGTTTTGTTCTTTGGCGACGGGAGGGTACTGTTCTCTTTGTGAACAAAGAGAACC
>JAFLSI010000047.1 GCA_022511025.1 Rikenella sp.
GTATCGCCTAAAGTTTTTCTGGTTCTCTTTGTGAACAAAGAGAACAGTTCTCTCCCGTCGCAAAAGAACAAAACAGCCGCTTTCCCGTGAAAAAGCGTAAATTTGTGGGCAGTCGGCTTTTCAAAACCGAAAAGCCGGCTGCCCATCGTTTGTGTTAGGATCGGAAGAATCGCATGGAAAAAGGGAAAATGGACGAACGGTTCGCAGCGGACAGTCGGGAACGGGTCGTGTTGGTCGCCGTCGTGCGCGACCGGCAGGAGGTGCGCGAAGCGGAGGAGTATTTGGAAGAGTTGAAGTTTTTGGCCGAGACCGCCGGGTTGGAGACCGTGGCGACATTCATGCAGAAGCTCCCCTCGCCCGACAAACGGACCTTCGTCGGGACAGGAAAGTTGCAGGAGATCAAAGCCTGTATCGAATCCGCGGCAGACGAAGACGAGCAGGAGCAGATCGGCGCCGTAATCTTCGACGACGAACTCTCCCCGTCGCAGACCCGCAATCTCGAACGGGAGTTGAAGATCAAAATTCTGGACCGGACCCGGTTGATCCTCGATATTTTCGCTCAGCGTGCCGCGACGGCCTATGCCAAGACACAAGTCGAGCTGGCCCGGTTGCAATACCTGCTGCCGCGGCTGACCGGGATGTGGACCCACCTCGAACGGCAGCGCGGGGGGACCGGAACCCGCGGCGGTGCAGGGGAACGCGAGATCGAGACCGACCGGCGGATCATTCGCGACCGGATCGCCCGCCTCAAAGAGCAGTTGGTCAAGGTCGACCGCCAGATGGCTACGCAGCGGAGCGGACGCGGATCGCTCGTCCGGGTGGCTTTGGTGGGGTACACCAATGTCGGGAAATCCACCCTCATGAACCTGCTCAGCAAGAGCGAAGTTTTTGCCGAAAACAAACTCTTTGCTACGCTCGATACCACCGTGCGGAAAGTGGTGTTGGAGAATCTGCCGTTTTTGCTCTCCGATACGGTCGGGTTCATCCGGAAGCTGCCGACCCAGCTCGTCGAATCCTTCAAATCGACCCTCGACGAGGTACGGGAGGCCGATCTGCTCCTGCACGTGGTGGACATCTCGCATCCCAACTTCGAGGATCAGATTGCGGTAGTGAACCAGACCCTGCGGGAGATCGGCGCGGGAGATAAACCGACCGTATTGGTTTTCAACAAGATCGACGCCTATACTTATGTCGAGAAAGAGGCCGACGACCTCCTGCCGGAGACCCGTGCGAACTGGACCCTGGAGCAGTTGCAGCGCAGCTGGATAGCACGGAACGAAGGGGTGCCCTGCCTCTTCATCTCGGCCGCGAAGCGGACCAACATCGACCGGCTCCGGAAAGATTTGTACGGCATGGTGCGGGAGATACACGAAGGACGCTATCCGTTCAATAACTACCTCTATTGATGGCTGTTGAAACATTGCAGGACCGGGTATTGGCCTCCATCAAGGGCGCCGGAACATTCGACGGGGCGCTGGCGCTGGAGCTGTTCCGGTTCCAAGCGGAGGCTTGTGCGCCCTACCGCGAATATGTCGGTCTGTTGGGGATCGATCCGGCAGCCGTAACGGCAGTGGAGGAGATCCCTTTTCTGCCGGTGGAGTTTTTCAAAAGCCGGCTGGTCTGGAGCGCTGCTCCGGCAGACGAACCGGAGACCGTTTTCACCAGCAGCGGCACTTCGGGTTCCGAAACCAGCCGCCACTATGTGGCCTCGACCGCTTTGTACGCAGCGTCCTTTACGCGCGGTTTCGAGCATTTCTACGGGCCGGCGGAGGGGTGGAGCCTCTTTGCGCTGCTGCCGTCGTACGGCGAGCGCAGCGGCTCGTCGTTGGTCTGGATGGTGGAGCGGTTGCAGGCACGAAACCGGGCCGGCGGCGGCTTTTACCTGTACGAACACGATCGGCTGACCGCCGATTTGGAGCGTGCGGCCCGAAAGGGCGAAAAAATCCTTTTGATCGGGGTGGCATTTGCCCTGCTGGACTATGCGGAGCACTTGGCAGCCGGGAGAACAGGCCTGACACTGCCGGCCGATGCCGTGGTGATGGAGACGGGGGGGATGAAGGGGCGCCGGCGGGAGGTCTCGCGCGAAACCCTGCACGAAACGCTGAAACAGGCTTTCGGAACGGAGACGATCCATTCGGAGTACGGGATGACGGAGCTGCTCTCGCAGGCCTATTCGACGGGCGGCGGCTGGTTTCGCTGTCCGCCCTGGATGAAGGTTTCGGCCCGAGACCTGCAAAGTCCGCTGCGGCCAGCGGCGGCGGGAGAGGTCGGAGGGCTGAACATCGTCGATTTGGCCAATCTCTGGTCCTGCTCGTTCTTGGCGGTGCAGGATCGGGGGATCGTGCGGCCCGACGGCTCGTTCCGGGTGTTGGGACGGATCGAGGGGGCGCAGCTTCGGGGGTGCAACCTGTTGATCGAATAAAATTATGGCGGCAGCAGTCCATCTTCTCAAAAAATTGGCCTCGCAGACGGCAGTCTACGGGATCAGCGCCGTTGTGTCGAAGTTTCTGAACTACCTGCTGACCCCTTACCTCACCCGGATTCTCTCCGAGAGCGTCTACGGGCAGGTCAGTCTGCTGTACGGCATTATTCCGTTCGCCAACGTGGTGCTGACGATGGGGTTGGCGACAGGCTATTTCCGCTATGCGGCCAAGTGCCGCGGGGCGGGCGAAAAACGGCAGCTCTTCACCACGACGTGGGGGGCGGTGAGCGCCGTGGCGCTGCTGTTCGGAGCGGCGATGTTTTTCTGCAACGACTCGTTAGCCGGCGTGATGCGGCTCGATCCGGCTTGTATCGCAGCGATGACCGCTTTGATCGTGGTGGACAATGTGGCGGCGATCCCGCTGGCGGCGCTGCGGGAGCAGGGAAAGGCGCTGTACTATACGATCGTCAACGTGGCGGGAGTGGGGGTCAACGTGGTCTGCTGCGTCCTCTTCTATTCCAGTCTGCCGGATGCGGTGCAGAGTCCGCTGTGGGCCATTCTGGCCAACCTGACCGCCAGCACGGTGTCGCTCCTGCTGCTGCTGCCGAACACGCTGCGGTTGGTCTCGCGGGCCTTCTCGCTGCCGCTGCTGCGGAGCATCTTCTCCTACTCCATCCCGTTGATGATGGCGGGAATCATGGGGGTCGCCGGAGACTTTATCGACCGGCAGCTGATCCATTTCATGCTGCCCGCCGAGATTGCGGACGACGAATTGGGACTCTATACGGCGGTGGCTAAGATTGCGGCCCTGTTGATGATTTTCCGGCAGATCTATACGCTGGGGGCCGAACCCTTTTTCCTGCAGGGCTTCTCGAAAGAGGAGTTCCGGGAGGCCAATGCGGCGGCGACCAAATATTTTACGATTGCGGGGATCGCCATTTTTCTGCTCCTGTCGCTCTTTGCCGGAGAGTTCGCCTGTATCTTGGGGGCCAGTTACCGGAGCGGCATGGGCATTCTGCCGCTTCTTCTGCTGGCCAATCTGCTGGCGGGGATTCTGGTCAACCTCTCGTTCTGGTACAAGGCGGCCGACAAAACGCGGGTGGCGATCTACATTACCGGTTTGGGGGTGGCGGTAACGGTGGCGCTCAACGTGGCGCTGATTCCGTCGATGGGCTACCGCGGGGCGGCGGTGGCGCGGGTGGTGTCGATGCTGTTGATGGTGGGGGTGAGCTATGCCCTCTGTCAGCGCTATTTTCCCGTGCCGTTCGACTGGCGGAGGATCGGCTTCTATTTCCTGTTGGGGGGAGCGATCTTCGGCGGGTCGTATGCAACAGCGCTTTTGCCGGCAGGGGGGCGCATCGCGCTCAATTTTTTGTTACTTTTGATCTACCTCTCGGTGGCTTGGAAAGTCGAGTTCGGGAGGCACAGAACGGGTTGAATATCCGTTCTTTCGAACCGGTGAGTTGGTGCGGCAGTACCGACACGGGCTGAAGTCGGTCGGGTCGTCGCTTCCCGTCGCCGAAGAACGATTGTAGGAGAAAATAGATTATGGAAAAAGTAAAGGTGATCAACCGGTCGGGGCATCCCCTGCCGGCTTATGAGACGACTCAGGCGGTGGGGTTGGACGTGCGGGCGGCGACGGCCGAGCCGCTGACGATCGGGCCGCTCCAGCGGGTGATGGTGCCGACGGGACTCTATTTCCAGATTCCGGAAGGATATGAGATCCAGGTAAGGCCCCGGAGCGGGTTGGCGGCCAAATACGGGATTACGGTCATCAACTCGCCGGGGACGATCGACCCGGACTACCGGGGGGAGCTGAAGGTGCTGTTGGTGAACCTCTCGAACGAACCTTTCGTGATGCAGCCGGGCGAACGGGTGGCGCAGCTGGTTTTTGCCCGCTGCGAGCGGTTGGTCTGGGAAGAGGCGGTGGTGTTGGACGAGACGCAGCGCGGAGCGGGCGGCTTCGGCTCGACGGGGATGAAATAAATCGGATAACGCGGATGATGAGATTTCGGAACGGACTGAGCTGTCTCTCCCTCTGCCTCTTGTCGTTGGTTCCGGCGGTCGCTTTCGGCGGCGGGAGCGAGAGGCGCACGGAGCGGGCTTCGCAGCTCTATTTGGAGGGGGTCAAGCGGCAGAGTCTCGGTACGCTGCGCGAGGCGGCGCAACTCTACGAAGCGACTTTGCGGCGGGCACCGGCGCATGCGGCCTCGTACTACCGGCTCTCCGGAATCGCCCGGATGGTCGGCGAACCGGAGACCGCATTGTACTATGCCCGGCGCGCTTACGAAATCGACCCTTCGTGCCGGGATTATACGGACAACTACGCCCGGATGCTGACCGTAACGGGCCATTACGGAGCGGCGGACACCCTCTTTACGACCCTGCTGGCCCGCGATCCGTCCGACTGGGAGACGATGGCACTGTTAGCCGTGCTGAAATTGGAGGCGGGGCGGCCGGACGAGGCGTTGGCCTGGGTCGATACCGTCGAAGCGCGGGCGGGGATTCAGCCGGTAGCGGTCGATACCAAACGGCAGGCTTTGATCCGGCTGGAACGCTATGCCGAGGCTTATGACTATTTGTCGGAGGTCTGTGCGCAGTATCCCGGCGAGTCCTCCTTCCGGATCCGGTGGGCGGAGTTGGCGGCGGCTTTGCAGCGCGACAGCGTGGCGATCGCCAATTACGGGGCGGCGATCGAGTTGGAGCCGGCGGGGCTTGCACCGCGGATGGCGCTGGCCGAGTACTACCGGATCAAGGGGCGCTGGCCGGATTTTCCGGAGGCCTTGGTGCCGGTTTTCGCCCATGCCGACTTTCCGACAGAGGCCAAAACGGACTACTGCGAGACCTATGTGTGGAGCCATCCGGAGGCCTACCGGCGTTACTTCGTCAGCATGGTGCAGCTGGCCGAGACCCTCTTGCAGAGCGATCCGGAACATCCGGCGGCGCAGGAATTTTATGCCAAGCACCTGATGTACAGCGGGCAAATCGACCGGGCGCAGCAGTATCTCGCCGGACGGATCGAGGCGGGAGGCGCCCCGCTGAAGTTCTACCGCGATGTGATCGAACTGGCGCAGTACCGCGGACAGCAGGATACGGTGGCCCGGTATGTGGCCTTGGCGCGCAAGCAGTTTCCGCGCGATCCGGAGGTGGCGATGACCGTGCTGTTCACGCAGTTCCAGAGCGGCGATACGACGGCGGCGGTTGCGACGGCGCGGGAGATCGTCCGGTATGCGGCGAATGACTCGATCACCGGAGTGGCATACGGCGTGCTGGGCGACATGGCCCACTTGCGGGGAGACAACCGGGAGGCTTTTCGACTGTATGAAAAGGCGTTGAAGCTGCAACCGGACAGCCCGCTGGTACTCAATAACTTCGCCTATTACCTGAGCGAGGAACAGCGCGATTTGGAACGGGCATTGCAGATGTCGGTACGGGCCAACGAGCTGGAACCGCAGAATCCCACCTATTTGGATACGCAGGCGTGGGTGCTCTACCGGTTGGGACGCTACAGCGAGGCGCAGACGGTGATGAGGCAGGCTTTGGTGCTCGACCGGTCGAACCGGGCGGAACTGCTGCTCCATTACGGGGATATTCTGTATGCGCTCGGCCGGCATTTCATGGCAAAAACCTACTGGCAGCGGGCTTTGGAGGCCGGGGCCGACGGGGCGATGATCGAGGAGCGGATCGAACGCTGGCTTCAGGAATAATACAGGTGCGGCATGGCAAGAGACTTTTTTCGACCGGGACGAAACGGGAGGATCAGGCGGATCGCGTGGGCGGTGGGCAGTTTTGTCGTGCTCTCTTCGGTGGCGGGGGCACAGGAGAGTGTTCGCAACGAGATCCGGCAGGCCGAGGCCGAGATTCGACGGATCGACCAGCTGGTCGGTGCGACCCGGAAAGAGCAGGGGGCGACGCTGACCCACCTGAAACTGATCGGGACGAAGTTGGAGAGTCGGCAGCGGATCGTTCAGGGGATCGAATCCGAGATCGGCACCGTTCAAGGCGAGTTGAAGACCAAAACGGCTGAAGTGGAGCGGCTGCAAGAGCGGCTCGATGAGATAAAGTGCAGTTATTCAGCGCTTATTCGGATCGCCTATAAAAATTACCGGAATAACAGCTTTCTCTCGTTCATCTTCTCGGCGCACGATTTTATGGACGCGGCACGGAGGGTTTATTATGTTAAACGGATCGGTGCCGAAGTCAGACGAAAGACTGTCGAATTGCAGAGAGTCGGGGATCGGTTGCGGGGAGAGTGGGCCGAATTGGAGGGTCGGCGTCGGGAGTTGGCGGAGTTGCAGGAGCAGCATGCGGTCGAAACGAAGCAGTTGGAGGAGGAGCGGGGGCAGCTGCGGAAGACGCAGGAGGAGTTGAAAGGGCGGGAGAAGGAGTTGCTGGCCGAGGCGGAACGGAGGCGGAGGCAGCTTGCCGAGTTGGAGCGTCAGTTGCAGCGGGCGGTGGACGCCGAAGTGCAGCAGTCGAAGCGCAGCGGCGGAGGGCGGACGGTGGCTCAAGGTCAGCTGACGGAGCAGTTCGAGGCGAAACGGGGCAAGCTGCTGCGGCCGGTCGACGGGGTGGTGGTGGATCGTTACGGGGTGCATAACCATCCGACGCAGCAGGGAGTCAAGGTGAATAACAAAGGGATCAATCTGGCGGCGCAGGCGGGGAGCCAGGTGCAGTCGGTTTTCGGCGGCGAGGTGCGCAAGGTCTTCTTTTTTCAGGGTTTGGGTATGTCGGTCATGGTGCGGCACGGGGCCTACCTGACGATCTATGCCAATTTGGAGTCGGTTTTTGTCCGTGAGGGGGAGCAGGTGATGGAGGGGACGCCGGTCGGAACGGTGGCGAAAGCGGCTTCGGGGCAGCAGGCGACACTCCACTTCGAACTCTGGAAAGAGAGCGACAACCTGAATCCGGAGCAGTGGATCCGGCGGTAGTTTTCAAAGTACGAACTTATGGCGATCACATTCCATTCGGAAGATACGGCATTCGACATTCGGGGCGGCAAGCGTGCCGTGGCGGCATGGATTCGGGCAGCGGTGGCCGAGGAGGGTTTTGTGCCGGGGGAGATCGGGGTGATTTTTTGCAGCGATCCTTACCTGTTGGAGGTCAACCGGCGCTACCTGCAACACGATTATTATACCGACATCATCACGTTCGACTATGGCGACGGGTCGGTTTTGTCGGGCGATCTGTTGATCGGGGTCGATACGGTTCGGAGCAATGCGGAGCGGTACGGCGTGATGTTCCACGTGGAACTTTTGCGGGTTATTATCCACGGTATCATGCACTTGGCCGGTTACAAAGATAAAACCGACCGGGATGCGGCCCGGATGCGTGAACGGGAAAACCACTATTTGGACCGGCGGCCGGAGGGGCTGCTCGCCCGTTGCAGGTAGAGCAGTTGGTGATTATTGGTACGGATGAATTATGCGGTTTGAATACGATATCATTGTGGTCGGAGCGGGCCATGCAGGATGTGAGGCGGCTGTGGTGGCGGCGCGCATGGGAGCCTGCACGCTGCTCATAACGATGGATCTGGGCAAGGTGGCCCAAATGTCGTGCAATCCGGCTGTCGGCGGGGTGGCCAAAGGGCAAATCGTCCGCGAAATCGATGCACTGGGGGGGCAAATGGGGATCATTACGGACAAAACGACGCTGCAATTCCGTATGCTCAACCGCTCGAAAGGGGCGGCGATGTGGAGTCCGCGGGCGCAGTGCGACAAATATGCCTTTTCGCAGGAGTGGCGGCGGGTGTTGGACACGACCGAGAATCTGTTCCTGTGGCAGGACAACGTAACGGAGTTGTCGTTTTCTGACAGGGGAGACCGGGTTGAAGGGGTGGTTACGCAGTTGGGGGTGCGTTTCGGGGCGCGGGCGGTGATTCTGACGAACGGGACCTTTTTGAACGGTTTGATGCACGTCGGAACGGCACAGGCCGCAGGGGGACGGGCGGGAGATATGCCGAGCCGCGGTCTTTCGGAACAGTTGGAGCAGATGGGGTTCGAGGTGGACCGGATGAAAACCGGAACTCCGGCGCGGTTGGATGCACGGACGATCGACTTCGGGCGAATCGAGGCGCAGTATGGCGATGCCGAACCGGAGAAATTCTCCTTTCTCCCCTCCGTCCGTCCGGTCGAAGCTGCCCGGCAGATGCCTTGCTATTTGGTCTATACCTCTCCGGAGGTGCACGAGACGTTGCGGAGGGGGTTCGACCGGTCGCCGCTCTTCACGGGGGTGATTCGCGGCAAGGGGCCGCGGTACTGTCCGAGCATCGAGGATAAGCTGCGTACGTTTGCCGACAAAGAGCAGCACCAGCTGTTTCTGGAGCCGGAGGGACGCTCGACGAACGAATACTACCTGAACGGTTTTTCGTCGTCGCTGCCGTGGGAGGTGCAGGTCGAGGCCTTGCAGCAGATCGCCGGATTGGAGCGGGTTCAACTCTATCGGCCGGGTTATGCGATCGAGTACGACTATTTTCCGCCGACGCAGTTGCACCATACGTTAGAGACGAAGCGGGTGGGGGGGCTCTATTTTGCGGGGCAGATCAACGGGACGACGGGTTACGAGGAGGCGGCGGCACAGGGGTTGATGGCGGGGATCAATGCGGTGCTCGGTCTGCGCGGGGCCGACCCGTTCGTCTTGGGGCGGGACGAGGCCTATATCGGGGTGTTGATCGACGATTTAGTAACCAAGGGGGTGGACGAACCGTACCGGATGTTTACCAGTCGGGCGGAGTACCGGATTCTGTTGCGGCAGGACAATGCCGACCGGCGGCTGACTCCGTTGGGGCGGCGGATCGGATTGGTGTCGGACGAGCGTTGGGCGGCGTTCGAGGCTTCGGAGGAGCGGATCGAGGCTTTGGAGGGTTATTTGAACGGGACGACGGTGGCTCCGGAGGAGGTGAACGGTTATTTGGCTGCGGCCGGGGAGTCTCCGGTCGGGCAGCGGAAGCGGTTGGCGGAGTTGTTGTCGCGACCGGGGGTAACGCTCAAGGGGTTGTCGGAGGCGTTGCCGGCAGTCGCGGCCTTTCTGCGGGAGCGGACTGTAGGGCGGGCGGAGGTGCAGGCGGTGGAGATCGGGGTGAAGTATGCGGGGTATATCGAGCGGGAGCGGATGGTGGCCGAAAAGATGAAGCGGTTGGAGGGGATTCGGATTCCGGCCGGATTCGATTACGATTCGCTCGGTTCGCTCTCGATCGAGGCGCGGCAGAAGTTGGCGCGGATTCGTCCGCTGACGATTGCACAGGCATCGCGTATTCCGGGGGTTTCGCCGGCCGACATTCAGGTTTTGCTGGTCCGTTTCGGACGGTAAATAGAGAGAGTGTTCCACGTGGAACAGGATGAAAACGGGAGGAAAGATTTGAGTATGAAAAAGTTAGTGGAAAATACGGATCTCGGTATCCCGTACACCACGGTCTTGAACAAAGCGGCGGTGAAGGTGGCCTGCTCCCTGTTCGGGATCAATAAAATCAACCGCCTCTATGCCGAGGCGGAGGGAAAAACGGGAACCGATTTCACGCAGGCAATCCTGCAACAACTCGGTATCTCTGTGCAGACCGATCCGACACGACTCGGTCTGATCCCGAAACGGGGGGCTTTCGTGTTGGTGGCAAACTGTCCGCACGGAGCGTTGGATGGACTGGTCTTGTTGGAAACGGTGGCACGCATTCGACCCGATGTGAAGATTTTGGGAAATTTCCCGATGATGCAAATCGAGGCGCTGAGCGACTTTTTCCTCTCGGTCGATGAGTTCGATTCGACCGGCGGACGGACTTTGGCGGCGGTGCGACGGATTGTGGAACACTTGAAGGGGGGAGGTCCGCTGATTGTTTTCCCGGCGGGGGAGGTGGCTACGTTTCGGAAACGGTTCTCGAAGGTGGAGGAGGGACCGTGGTCGCTGTCGATCGCAAAACTCATTTTGCAAACGGGGGTGCCGGCAGTTCCGGCCTATATCGAGGGCCGGAACGGACTGTGGTTCCATCTCTTGGGACGGGTGCATCCGATGTTGCAACGGGTGCGGATGCCGCTGGAGCTGGTCGACAAACGGGGGAGTTCGGTGGGGGTGGCGTTCGGCTCGGCGGCTTCGGCGAAGTTGTTGCGGGAGATCGGACGGCCGGAGGCGGTGTCGACTTTCTTGCGTGCGAATGTCCGCTGCTTGCGTTCGTTGCTGACGGATGAGGTGGTGGTGCGGCAGGATCCGGAACCGAAGTCGAATGCCGGCCGAAAAAAAGATCGGACTAAAGGAACTAAGGGAAAAACGGCTCGTCTGCGGACAAGGCAAACTCAGGCGGCTTTGCCGATCGCACCGGTCGATCCGGTTCTGCTGGAACGGGAGTTGGAGGCGATTGCGGCAGAGCGGATGTGGATGCGGATCGGCGATTTGTCGCTGTTTTGTGCACCTACCTATGCAATCCCGCTTGCGATGCGTGAAATTGCGAGGTTGCATGAGACGGCATTGGGCAGTTCGGTACAGGGCGGTGAGGCGGAATTGATGAGGCGTGAGGAGTATGACGATCTGTATGAGTATCTGTTTGTCTGGGATGCGGAAAATCGGGCGATTGCGGGGGCCTGCCGGATCGGATTCGGCGACCGGGTGTTGAGGACGCTGGGGTTCGAGGGGTTCTATTCCTATTCGCGGTTCGAGTTTTCGCATCAGTTGAACGAGGTTTTGCGCGGTGCGATCGAGGTGGGGGCGGCGTTTGTGGCGGCGGACGGACGGCGGGGGGGGCAAACGCTGTCGCTGCTGTGGCGGGGAATTTTGGAGCTGGTGTCGCGGAATCCGGCTTATAACTATCTGGTGGGGCCGGTGAGTATGCCGGGGGGCTATGCGATGGCGGCTAAATGGCTGCTGGTCGATTATCTCCGGGCAAACCACTGGAATGGGGATCTGGCGCGGTTCGTGGTGCCGCGCAATGCGATCGGGACGCTGGGGAGACCGGGACTGGAGACGGAATGGCTCCGGGGAGTGGACTCGGTCGGGGAGGTCGACAAACTGATCCGGGATGTGGAACCGTCGGGACGCGGAATGCCGGTCTTGATGAAAAAGTACCTTTCATTGGGGGGAGGGGTGATGGGTTTCAATATCGATCCGAAACGAAGCGATGCCTTGGATGTCATGTTGATTCTCAATTTACACGCTTGATCTTTGGCTTACCGGCTGGAACCGTTCTTTTTCTGAAGAAAAAGAACCAAAAAGA
>JAFLSI010000048.1 GCA_022511025.1 Rikenella sp.
CTCAGGCCGGGCAGGCCCCGCGTGCCCGCGGTGGGCTATGGGCAGCCTCTACCCCCAAGGCAGACGGCCAATCAAGCCGAGACGCAACAAAAAAAACTCCGCCCAACGAGCAGTCGTCAGACAGAGCTTGTCAAAACCGCCGAACAGCAGCCAAGCTACAACTCCAGCAACCCCTCCGGCAGTACCGCCCTCAACTTCCGCCGTCGGACACTCTCCACCTCGACCATTTCGTCCACAGCCGGCACCATAATCTCCCGTCCCCCGAAGTCGACCCCCAACAGCGGATTCCCCGGGTAGTCATAAAACGCCCTCACCGTTCCGACCCTCCCCGTCGCCCCATCCGTCAGTTCATACCCGATCAGCGCCTCGAAATCCGTTTCCCGCTCCGTTCCGCTCCTTTCGTCGGCCGCCGGTGCCCGATACAGCACCTTTCCGACCAGCATTCCCGCCGTTTCCGCCCGTTCAAAGTCGTCGAACAGCATGACCACCGCCCCATTCCCCCGCCGTTCGCACGCCGCAATAAAAAGCGGAACCGCTAACGAGTCTATTTCGACCCATAGCGGTTCCGCATGAAAATCCATCGCATCGTCCCCCTGCCGGAAAGCATCGAACAGCGTTACCAGCAACGCCCCCTCCGCCCCGTTCAAAACGCCATACCCCTTTTTGATCCGCCCCACCGCATTCGCCCGATCGGCAATCGCAGCGGCCGCAGATTCGACAAAGGAACGAGTTCGATTCTTTCCCATCGAAAAGCTATTCCGCCGCCGGTGCCTCTTCCGCAGCCCCCTCTTCCGTCGCCGGCGCTTCGGTTTCTTCCGCCGCAGCCGCATCCTCCGCAGCGTCTTCGCCCGCCGCCGTTTCCGCCGCCTTGGCCGCCTCAGCCAACTTAGCCGCCAGAGCTGCCGCTTTAGCCTCCTTCACCTTCGTTTCAGCTTCGAGACGTTCTTTGGCCGTTTTCGCCTTGGCTGCATCCTGAGCCGCCTTAGCCTGCGCCGCTTTAGCCTCCTTCTCAGCCACCCACTTGGCAAATTTCTGTTCTGCAACCTCTTCCGTAAACGCCCCTTTCTTCACCCCGCCGTTCAAGTGGTGGCGGTACATCACCCCCTCTTTCGACAAAATCGAACGCGCCGTATCGGTCGGCTGCGCCCCCACACCGATCCAGCGCACCGCCCGTTCGAAATTGAGTTCCACCGTAGCCGGATTCGTGTTCGGGTTGTAAGTTCCGAGTTTTTCGATAAACCGTCCGTCGCGCGGCGAGCGGCTGTCCGCCACCACGATGTGGTAGAAAGCATACCCCTTTTTCCCGTGGCGCGCCAATCTGATTTTGGTTGACATGTTTTTATTGTTTATTGAGTGTCAATCCCTTGTCTACCTGCAACGTTCTTGATGCAAATGAACCGCGAAGACCGCGTCTTCCCCGTTCTCTGGTTTGTGCAAAACCGCCGTTGCTTCGGACAAGCGGCACAAAGGTACAAAATGTTTATCTTTACACCAAGATTTCCGCACGTTAAAAAAAACTTATGGAGAAAAAAGCCGTTTTCGCCGGGTCGTTCGATCCGTTCACCGCCGGCCACGAAGACATCGTGCGACGCGGGCTGCGCCTGTTCGACCGCATCGTCGTCGGCGTGGGATACAACATCAAGAAACAGGGGTTTCTCCCGATGGACAACCGCGTTCGGCTGATCCGGGACGTTTTCCGGGACGAACCCCGGGTGCAAGTCGAGGCTTACGAAGGGCTGACCACCGATTTCTGCCGGCGGCAGGGAGCGACCGTTCTGTTGCGCGGCCTGCGCTCGGTAGACGATTTCGAGAGCGACCGGACGATCGATGCGATCAACAAACAGCTCGATCCGGAGATCGAGACCTGCTATCTGTTCACGGCACCGGCGTTAGGCGCGATCTCCTCGGCGGTGGTCAAAGAGCTGTTCCTCCACAAGGCCGACACAGCCCGCCTGCTGCCCTCGGGGATCGAACTCGAAAAATACCTTTAGCCCTGTTTTGACCTTAGCCACAACCGAAATCCATGACAGCGAAACCGATTCAGATCTACTGCGAAAACAACGGCGCGACCCTCTATGTGGACGAAGGGGCCACGCTGAGTGAGATATTGGGGAAGCTGGCCCTTCGGACCGAATCGCCCGTGGTGGCCTGCTTTGCGGACAACCGCATGAAAGAGTTGAACACCCGCATCTACTCGCCGAAGAATCTGCGTTACGTCGAACTGGTCTCGCCGGACGGGATGCGGGTGTATGCCCGGTCGCTCTTTTTTCTGCTGCACAAAGCCGTGTTCGACCTCTACCCGGAAGCCCGTCTGCGCGTGTTGTACACGGCCGGGCGAGGCTACTATTGCGAGATCGACGGCGCAGGCAGCATCGGCGACGAACAGGCCTGCGCGATCAGACAACGGATGCAGGAGTTAGTGGAGCTGGACTTGCCGATCGTCCGCGAGAAGCTGTTGTTTTCCGACATGGAGAAGCTCTACCGCGCCTACCGCTATGACGACAAATTAGCCCTGATCGGGACCCGGCCGCAAAGTTTCATTACGGTCTATTATCTCGGCGGACTGCCGGGTTATTTTTACGGAGCGATGGCAGTCTCCACCGGCGTTCTGAGGACCTTCGGTCTGGAGGCGTTCGGCGGGGGGCTGGTGCTGTTGATGCCGCGGCAGGACGACTGGTCGAAAGCGGAGCCGATGCGGTTGGAACCGAAACTGTTCGCCGTCTTCCAGCAGAACAAAGAGTGGTCGGACATTCTCCGCATATCGGACGTCGGATCGCTCAACTCGCGTGTTCTGAAGGGCGAGGCGAGCGAACTGATCCAGGTGGGCGAGGCATTGCAGGAGAAGACGCTGGCCCGGATAGCCGACGCTGTCCGGGAACGGCACGACCGGCACGGGGTGAAGATCGTTTTGGTGGCCGGTCCGTCGTCGAGCGGCAAGACGACGCTGTCCAAACGGCTGTCGATCCAGTTGCGGGTTCTGGGTTTGGAGCCGCAAACGGTTTCATTGGACGACTACTTCGTCGACCGCGAACGGACGCCGAGGGACGAGAACGGCGACTACGATTTCGAGGCTTTGGAGGCGGTCGACATCGAGACCTTCAATGCAGACCTGAACCGGCTCTTTGCGGGCGAGCGGGTCGAGATGCCGAAATTCCGGTTCACGGACGGGAAGCGCTACTACGACGGCACGACGCTGCAACTGAGCGAACGGGGGATTTTGATCGTGGAGGGGATCCACGCGCTGAATCCGGGGCTGACGCCGCACGTCGGGGAGGAGCTGAAATACAAAATCTATGCGTCGGCTCTGACGACTCTGGCGTTGGACAACATGAGCGTGATCTCGACGACGGACAATCGGCTGCTGCGGCGGATCGTGCGGGACAGCAAGTACCGGGGGCGGTCGGCTTACGACACGCTGAAGGGCTGGGCGAGCGTCCGGAGGGGCGAGGACAAGCACATTTTCCCGTACCAAGGTTTGGCGGATGTGATGGTCAACACGGCGCTTTTCTTCGAGATACCCATCCTCAAGCCGTATGCGCGTCCGCTGCTGACGCAGGTGCCGGCCAATACGCCGGAGTATGCGGAAGCGCTGCGGTTGCTGAAGTTTCTGGACCATTTCGTGGAGATTCCGGATCGGGAGCTGCCGCCGACCTCGATCTTGCGGGAGTTTCTGGGAGGCAGCAGTTTTCAGTATTAGGTTCCGACACCCGGGCCGAGGGATAAACTCCGGCTCGCCGAGCCGGGCAGGCCGAAGCCCCGCCCCGCGGAGGCCTGCAAGCAGTCCCCGCCGGCTCCGGCCTGTTTTTGGTAAAAGTTGCCCCGAAAACACCCGGCAGGGGCTGCCTGCGGATGTTTTTTGGGTTTTACCGCGTTAAATTGTACTTTTGGCCTCGGCAAGACAAGCCGCATTTTATTTTCGGGGAACCAACCATGTATCTTTTCTACGCACCGGATCTGGGCGGCGAGTCCGCTTACACGCTGAGCCCGGAAGAGGCACGGCATGCGGCCGGCGTGCTGCGGCTGAGGCCGGGCGAGCGGGTGCGGCTCACGGACGGACGGGGGATGTGGTGCGAGGCAGAGATCCTGCCGGACGCATCGGTCAAGGAGTGCCGCGTGCGGATCCTCTCGCGGGAGGCAGGGTACGGAGCGAAGCCCTACCGGCTCCATATCGCCATAGCGCCGACCAAAAACAGCGACCGGTACGAATGGTTTCTCGAAAAGGCGACCGAGATCGGAATCGACCGGATTACACCGCTCCTGTGCGACCATTCCGAGCGCAAAGTGCTGCGCAGGGAGCGGGGCGAGAAAGTGATCCTCAGCGCAGTGAAGCAGTCGTTGAAGGCCTATGTGCCTCAGTTGGACGAACTGACCGCGTTTCGGGACTTGCTGACCCGGCCGCTGTACCGGAACCGTTTCGTGGCCTATTGCGACGAAGGGATGGATCTTTCGGAGCGGGTGGAACTGTTTGCCGCGATGTCGGAGCAGGCGGCGGACGGGGCGGAGTTCTGCATCCTGATCGGGCCGGAGGGAGATTTCTCGCCGGCCGAGATTGCGGCGGCACGGAAGGCCGGATTCGTGCCGGTAACCTTGGGCGAGAGTCGCCTGAGGACGGAGACGGCGGGGGTGATGGCCGCAGCGGCGGCCCATTGGGCGGCCGGACATTGAGCGACTGTTGCGGACTGTGCAGTCGACCGGAGTTTTCCCTACCGTCGGCGTGCCGCCCGATGTTTCCGCGGAGCGGAGGCCGGCAAAACCGACCGCCAGAAAAAACGAAAAGCGATACACGACATATGACCATCGGAGCTATTTTTCCCTTTCTGACATTGAGCGGCGCACTCGCCTTTTTCGTGCCGGGGGTTCGGTTCAAAGGGATCGTTTCCGCCGCCCTGATCGCCGCGGGGGCGGTGGTGGCGACCGTTGCCGGCGTTACGGCCATCGTCCTGCCCGATGCAGAGACCGGGTCGGGCGGCTGGCTGCCCGGATTGGACGCCTTGGGCGGCGTGTTCGCCATAGCCGTAGCGATCTGCGGCGTGGCCTGCGCCGTCTATGCCGTCGGCTACCTCCCCGAACATGCCCACGGGAAAGGGCATATCCAGACCGGCATTCACTTCACCGCCTTGGTCGCCCTGTTCTACTCCATGTTCGGCGTGATCGGCGCGACAGAGCGGTACGGCTTTCTGTTCTGGTGGGAGCTGATGACCCTCAGCTCGTTCCTGCTCGTGCTGTTCGACGCCCAGCGAAAAGAGGTACTGCATGCCGCCGTGGGGTATTTGGTGTTGATGCACATCGGCTTCTTCATGCTCTTGGGCGGTTTCGTCGCACCGGGCGGCGGAGAAGCATTCTTTGCCGGAGACGGAACGATGACCGCCGCTGCTTTTCTGCTGTTTCTGGCCGGCTTCGGGATGAAAGCCGGGCTATTTCCGCTCCACATGTGGCTGCCCGTGGCCCATCCGGCCGCCCCGTCCCACGTATCGGCCCTGATGTCCGGCGTGATGATCAAGATGGGAATCTACGGAATCATACGGGCCGCGCTGGCTTTGGAACCGGAGGCATTGATGTCCATGGGGCTGCTCGTGTTCGCCGCAGGAGCCGTTACCGCCGTCTTCGGCATTGCCCGCGCCGCCGTGCAGACCGACCTGAAACGGCTGCTCGCCTATTCATCGGTCGAAAACATCGGCATTATCTGCCTCGGGATCGGATTAGGGATGCAGGGACGGGCCTTGAACAGCGACTTTATCGCCTATGCCGGGTTCGGCGCCGCCCTGTTGCACGTGCTGGGGCATGCGAACTACAAAACGATGCTGTTTCTCGGAGCCGGCTCGGTGGTGGCCGCAACCGGCCAGCGCGACATGAACCGGTTGGGCGGTCTGTTGCAGCGCATGCCGATCACCGGCATCCTGTTTTTGGCCGCCGCCTGTGCAATCTGCACCGTGCCCGGCTTGGTCGGGTTCACCTCGGAATTCGTCCTGTTCGACGGCCTGTTCGGGTCGATCACGCGGGGGGAATCGGTGGTGGTTGCCGTAGCCGGGATCGCGGCGCTGGCCTTGGTCGGAGGGCTGACCTTGATGACCTTTACCAAGGCTTGCGGGATGGCCTTTCTCGGCCACCCGCGGAGCCGTGCGGCCCGCGACGCCCGGGAGGTGAACGGCACGATGCTGCTGGCGCAGGCCTTGCCGGCAGCCGGAATCGCCGCCGGGACGATCCTCTACCCCTACTTGGTTTTGGAGAATGCCGACGCCCTGTTCGGTGCGCGGTACTACGCCGAACCGGTGATCGGCACGATGGCCACCGTCGAATGGGTGATGCTGGGGGTGGTTTTCCTGACCGGAGGATTGCTCTACCTGAAAATATGGCTCAACCGGCGGGCAGGAGTGGCGGTGCGGCAGGGACCGACATGGGGCTGTGCCTTCACGGCGCCCTCGTCGCGGATGCAGTACACCGCCTCGTCGTACAACCGGGAGATACAGACCATGTGGGGCGACCGCGAGGCCGGAAAACACCCCGAACGGCTGCTGGCCGAGGAGGAGATCTTCCCCCGGCCCCACACCTTCTCCATCGAAGAGCAGGACACCACGGCGCGGGCGGTTACACACGGCTTTTTCCTCATCCTGCGGCGGTGGACCGCCCGGATGGCCCTGTTCCAGACCGGCAAGACCAACCATTACGTACTGCATGCGTTAGTCGTTCTAATCGCGATTCTGCTCCTGTCGCTCTGCGGCTGGTTCTGAAACGCTTGTGCCAACCTTTGACCTTTCGGTTCCGGATATGTTTATGATACCTTTCATATGGATTCTGCTGAGCGCCGTGTGCGTGCAGGGGGTGATCAACAAAACGCGGGCGCTGCTCTCGGGGCGGCGGGGCGTACGGTTTTTCCAACCGCTGCTGACCGTGGGGGTGCTGCTGAACAAAGGGGAGGTCTACAGCACCTCGTCCACGTGGCTGACCCGGGTGGCGCCGGCCGTCTGCTTAGCCTCGGCGTTAGGGGCGGCAACGCTCGTGCCGTTAGGGATATTTCCGGCGGCCATCGGTTTCAATGGCGACTTCATCCTGTTCGCCTATCTACTGGCATTCGGCAAGTTAACCTTGGTGCTGGCCGCATTGGAGAGCGGAAGCAGCTTTCAGGGGATGGGATCGGCACGGGAGGTGCTCTTTTCGATGCTCATCGAACCCGGCTTCTTTCTGCTGCTCGGCACCTTAGCCTTGGTTACGGGCTACGGGTCGTTCAGCACGATCTTCGCAGAGTTCGACAACATGCAGGTCGACTGGCTGATGCTCTCGCTGATTCTGGGGTACGGATTTCTGAATTTAGCCTTGGTGGAGAACGGACGGCTGCCGGTGGACGATACGCGCACCCACCTCGAACTGACCATGGTTCACGAAGCGATGATTCTGGACCTGTCGGGAGTCGATCTGGCTTTTGTCGAAGTGGCCGGCTGGATCCGGCTGTCGATCTGGGGTCTGCTGGCCGCCAATGCGTTGGTGCCGGCGAGGATGACCGGCAGCGGACTCTCGGTGGTCTGGTTTTTCGTGGCGATGGCAGCCTACGGCGTGGTGATCGGGTTGATCGAATCGTTCATGGCGCGCAACCGGATGACGAAAAACACCACCTACCTGACGACGCTTTCGGCCATCGGGCTTTTGGGGTTCGCGGTGGCTTACGTGCTCATGACGACCGGAATGTAAGACAGCGCGACAGCTGCCAACCGACAAACTGTACAAAACCGTAAAGAAAGATATGTTATTGCTCCTGTTGATCATGTACGCCGCCTCCTTGCTGTATCTGGCCGTAACCGAACGTTTCCGGCACTACGCTTGGTTAGTGGGGCTGCAAGGGGTGCTGCTGTTCGGGATCGCCCTGATGCAGATCGGGCCGGGCGAACGGCTCGGCGTCAAGCTATTCATCGTCGCCGAGACCTTGGTCTGCAAAGGCGCACTGGTCCCCTACCTGCTGTTCCGGATCATCCGGAACACCAAAATCAACCGGGTGAGCCGCCAATCGATGTCGGCCTTCGTGTCGATTCTGGTATCCGTCGCGGTTTTGGTCGTGAGCCTCTCGCTGACCCGGTGGGTGGACGACTCGCAGATCAACACCCTCTTCTTCGGCGTATCGCTCTTCGGGCTGCTGGCCGGTTTGGTGCTGATCACCACCCGGCGGCGCATCTTCTCGCACTTGGTCGGGTTTCTGATCATCGAGAACGCCGTGTTCCTCTTTTCGTTAGCCGTCGGAACCGAATTTCCGATGTTAGTCAACATCGGGATTCTGCTCGACATTCTGATGGGCGTATTGATGCTGGGCCTCTTTCTCTCCAAGATCGGCGACCGGATGCCCCACCTGGACAACGAAAAACTCTCCTCCATAAAAGACTGATATTCGGCACTGGGCTATGTTGACAAACCTTTTGATCCTCTATTCGGCCACCCTGCTGTTCGCCGCCCTGTCGCGCCGGCGCGGCTACGTGCAGTTCTTCGGCCAGCTGTTTTTCGCCGGCCAGGCCGCCGCAGCCGTCTGGATCGCCCTCAGCCACCGCGGAGCGACCGAACTGACCTACTTCACCTTCGACACGACCGGGACCACCTACTACCTCCTGATGGCCCTCATAGGCTGGATTTGCCACTGGCAGAGCAGCCGTTATCTGGTTCAGGAGTCGCTGCGGGAGTACAAGCTCTATTCGACCGCCTTTCTTTTCCTGAATATCGCACTGACCGGCGTCTACTTCTCCAACAACATCACCGTAACGTGGATTTTTCTCGAAGCGACGACCTTGGCCGCAGCGGTACTGACCTACCACCGGCGGACGATGCGGAGTTTGGAGGCGACCTGGAAATACACCTTTATCAGCTCCGTAGGGCTTGCCGTGGCCTACTTGGGCGTGTTGCTGCTGAGCACCGTTACAGCCTCCGCAGCGGCCGGCGCGGCAGAGACGGCGAACGACCTGTCGTATGCGGCACTGGCACAGGCCATCGCCTCAGGGGCGGGAAACACGCTGTATATCAAACTCGCCTTCCTCTTTATTTTGGTGGGATACAGCTCCAAGGTCGAGATTTTCCCGTTCTGCACCGTGGGGATCGACGCGAACCACAGCGCGCCGACACCGGCTTCGGCCTTTATTTCGTCGGCTTTGGTGGGAGGCGGCTTCGTAGCCGTGTTCCGGGTTTGGAAAGCGATGCAGGGGCAGGCCGAAGTGGCGACGTGGTGCGGACACGTGCTGCTGCTGATCGGCGGACTGTCGCTGCTCATGGCAGCGGTCTACTTGGGACGGACGAAAAACCTCAAACGGTTGGCCGCCTATTCGACAGTGGAGAACAGCGGCTTGATGATGTTAGGATTGGGGATCGGCGGATGGGGCGTTTGGGCAGCGGTGCTGCACTCGCTGGCACATACGCTGATCAAAGGGGCTTTCCTGTTGCAGATCAGCGTCGTGGGCAAGACCTACGGGAATTACAAAACGACCCGGAACGGCAGTTATTTCCGGGTCGACGCCTTGGGGGCGGCGGTGCTGGCGGGCTGTTTGATTGCGCTGACCGCCTTGCCACCCTCGGTTCTGTTCCGGACGGAATACCTGATCCTGACCGGCATGTTGAACGGCAGTTCGTGGTGGATGTTCATTCCGGCGGCGCTGCTTTTGGTGGCGGTGATCTACTGGCTGTGCGTCAAGATTCTGCCGCTCCTCTCGCGCCCTTGCGCGTTGAAGCGGATCGACCGCACCGCACGGAACCCGCTGCTCTCGGCCATTCTGCTGCTGCTTCTGGGGCTGACTTTCGTGGCGGGGGTATGGCAGGCGCCTGAATTGGCCGGGCTTATCGACTCGATCGTTTACTGATGATGGAAAACAATACTTTGGACAGATGGCTCTCCTGCCGTCCCGGCGAGGGGAATGGCGGTGTGGGGTGCGTAGCGTTGGCCAAGGTGCCGATGCTGCCTTATGCGGCGTTCGGAGCCGGCATGCGGACGCTGCTCGGATCGGTATCGGACGGCACCTTTTCGGAATCGAACCGGTGCATAGCCTATTTCGCCGTGCCGCAGCAGCAGGAGGGCGACGCACAGCAGCCACAGCATGCGGGGGGAGGGCTGAACTGCTATGCGCTGGTGGCACGGGACCGGGAGGGGGATGTGCTGGTGGCGGGCTACACGATAGACTACTACCAAGAGGAGCTGCCGGCCTCGTTGGCCCGGGAGATCCCGGCCCTGCACGTTTTCGAGCGGGAGATAACGGAACGGTACGGCATCCGGTTTGCGGGATCGCCGTGGAACAAGCCGCTGCGATACCCGCACGACAGGCACTGCACCGGCGACACGATCGACAACTACCCCTTTTACACGATCGGGGGAGGCGAGCTGCACGAGGTGCAGGTGGGACCGGTTCATGCTGGGATCATCGAGCCGGGGGCGTTCCGGTTTCTGTGCGACGGCGAGCGGATCGTTCATCTGGAGATTGCGTTAGGATACCAGCACCGGGGGATCGAGACCCTGTTAGTCGGAACGAAGCACCGGCTGCGTCAGATTCTGACGGGCGAGAACATCGCGGGGGATACGGCGATCGGCCATGCGACGGCTCTGGCGGGCATCTTGGAGTCGGGAGCGGCGGAGGATTGGGAGGGGGCGGAGGTAATCCGCTGCGAACGGGCGGTGGCATTAGAGATGGAGCGGTTGGCGATGCACATCGGGGACACGGCGGCGCTCTGCATGGACTTGGCCTACCAGACGGGCCATGTGGCTTGCGAGGCGCTCCGGACATTGGTTATCAATGCGATGCAGCAGTGGTGCGGCAACCGGTTCGGCAAGGGGTTGGTGCGGCCGTTCGGGGCGCACCACCGGCTGACTTTAGAGCGGGCGAAGCTGATCGAAACCAAGTTGGCGGAGGTGATCGGCCGCTATCGTGCGGTGGAGCGCGACCTGCTGTCGGCACCGTCGGTTCTGGCCCGGTTGGAGGGGATCTGCCGGGTGGGACGCGAACAGGCGCTACGGGTCGGAGCGGTGGGACCGGCGGCAAGGATGGCGGGCATCGAACGGGACGTACGGCGGGCTTTTAATTTCCATGCCTTGGAGGGCTTCGAACCGGTGGTGATCGATGCGGAACGGGACGGAGGAAACGGGGACTTGCTGGCGCGACTCAAAATGCGCTTCCGGGAGGCAGAGGTTTCGTATGCGATGATCGCTGCGGGATGCAAGGAGCTGGCGGGGCGCTGGTTCGAAAGCTATCCGGCGCCGGACTACGGCCGGGCACTGGCGAAACGTTCTTTGGTCTTCTCGTTAGTCGAAGGGTGGCGGGGCGAAATTTGCCACGTGGCGCTGACGGATGCGAAAGGGGAACTGACGACTTACAAGGTCTACGATCCGTCGATCCACAACTGGATGATGCTGGCGCTGTCAGTGAGGGGAGGACAGATTTCGGATTTTCCGGTCAGCAACAAAAGTTTCAACCTGTCCTATTGCGGACACGATTTGTAACCTTTATATCGTTCGTTTATTTTTTCGCTTACAGGAGGGTACCGTTCTTTTTCTGAAGAAAAAGAACCAAAAAGACTTTCGGGAATGCT